>CACWPL010000019.1 GCA_902762785.1 uncultured Ruminococcus sp.
TCTTGGTTGGATTTTGTGTGGTAACTTTATTCTACCAGATTTTCGTCTATCTCTCATTTCTTTTTTGTGAACTGTCCAACTTCTATTGTAGCACAACAGTTTTCACGTCAGATCTGTCACGATCTGCTTGACAAAGGTCCCGGATCATGCTATAATGGAACGAAAGGAGGGATCGCTATGCCGCAACTTGACTGTTATGGATCCAAGCTCGACGTGGACGACCAGACACGTTTCGCACTGACGCCGCCGATGGAGCGTCTGCTTTGCCGTGACCATCTTTGCTTCCACGAGGCGCTCATCCCAGAGCACTCGAATAAGGACATCACCCGGATCATCTCCGGCTATCTGCGCATGTTCAGTGTCAAGGACGCCTACGCTCTGGATGATCAGATCACCAATGCTTTCGATTCCCGCGAAAAGCTCGGGAAGGGCGTCTACCGCCTACGATTCGACAGCGAGCTGACAACGCTGATCAACTCCTTCCCCTTTAGCAGTTACAAGGGCTTCGACAAGCGCGTGCTGGTGGAAACGATCCTCCAGCGCTACTGTGCCCTGCCCTATGCGGAGCGCGAAAAGATCTTCTTCTATGACACCTATCTCACGATCGCCGGATGCATCCAAGCGGAGACAGAGCTCGATATCTGCGTGCGCACGATCACTGGAGCGCTCCGCCACTTCTCCTACCAGCCCTACATCATCGAGACGGACGAGAGCACAGGGCTCGCCTATCTCGCCGGCTATTCCCGCGAGGTAGAAGGGGCTGGCAGATACCAGATCTTTTGCACGCGGCTCCAGAGGATCGTCTCGGCGGTCGACACCAAGCGCCACATGCCGCTGAAGCCCGCAAAAAGGGACGCGATCCAGCAGCGCCTCGACGAGCTGGGGATCGCGTACATCAATACGGAGATCGAGACGTTCCGTGTGGCATTGACCGAGGATGGGTATCAGCGCTATCTGAAGCTCCTCATCCACCAGAGGCCGCTGCCCGATTCCGTGGAGCAAGGCGAAGACAGCGACTGGCCCTATGTCCTGACCTTTCATGGGTCACGTTACCAGATGCATAACTACTTTTTCACCTTTGGCCGTCATATCAAGATCCTCTCCCCCGACCACCTGCGGGAACAGTTCGCGCAGGAGTATCGGGACGCAGCGGCGCTGTATGGGACGGAGGCGCTCTGAAGAGCCGTCCGTCGGCATCTTTCCAGGACCTTTCATCGAAAAGGAACAAGGCAGGGAGCGGGTACTCCTTGCCTTGTTTGCGTGTATGGGGCGATCTGACCGACAGAGCCGCCATCAGTCTCCACAGATCTCACAGTTGACAGTTTCTTGATACATTTCGTCGCTCTGCCATCTCGACAAAATGCGGCAAATGTGGTATACTGTACTTGGGTCCGAGAGATCTCGGATACTATTATTTTAATGCTCTACACGCTTGCCCCGCCCGCTGCTATCCCGGACGGGGATCGGCGTTTTTTCGGGGCGTTATGCCGCGATCATAGATCTCGATCCACGTCCCCACGCGGGGGACTTTCGGCCGCCCCTTGTTGGTTCACTTGCTGTATCTCGATCCACGTCCCAACGGGGGGGGACAATGAAAAGGCGGAACTCGATCGAGCCTTTGGTATTTCGATCCACGCCCCCACGCGGGGGGCGACCCATGCGCGGGCGCGCCTGGATATTGTTTTCGAGATTTCGATCCACGCCCCCACGCGGGGGGGCGACTGACAGCAATGCATTTGTCTGTACAGTTGGATCAAATTTCAATCCACGCCCCCACGCGGGGGGCGACGTCCTCCGTTTTCCAGCCAGCCATAGCCATATAATTATTTCAATCCACGCCCCCACGCGGGGGGCGACGGAGGGTTTCCGGGTGCTTCTCGCGCGGTGCGATAAATTTCAATCCACGCCCCCACGCGGGGGGCGACCTTGACGTTGTAGTCTGGTAGCTCTCCCGAGTAGACATTTCAATCCACGCCCCCACGCGGGGGGCGACACGATCTCGTAGGTTGCATCCGGGCAAGCCTTCTTATTTCAATCCACGCCCCCACGCGGGGGGCGACAGAAGGACCCCGAGAAGTATATAGTGATCTCGCGATTTCAATCCACGCCCCCACGCGGGGGGCGACAGCACCCGTGCCGACGAAGAGGTCGACACAGGATTATTTCAATCCACGCCCCCACGCGGGGGGCGACCCTGCTATCACGCGAGATAATGCCCTTGACTATGTGATTTCAATCCACGCCCCCACGCGGGGGGCGACCTTCCGACCATTCCGGCGGCATCATATACCGTTATTTCAATCCACGCCCCCACGCGGGGGGCGACCTTTTCTACGAGCATGACCAGACGGCCGCGCTCGTCATTTCAATCCACGCCCCCACGCGGGGGGCGACAGGTGATAACGTGGATATACTGACAGTTATCAAATTTCAATCCACGCCCCCACGCGGGGGGCGACCAAGTACGGTATCACAAAATACTACACGGACAAATTTCAATCCACGCCCCCACGCGGGGGGCGACGCCCCCTGAAGGATGTGGGGGGCGCGGCTCCGACCATTTCAATCCACGCCCCCACGCGGGGGGCGACGGCAAGCCTGTACAGATCTACGATACACCCATTGTACGCTCTGCACAGATCCTGCACACATCGTTCCATCATTCAGCTGGTGCGTGGCGATGGAACGTCAGATCCCCGTCGAAAATGCGGTGCGAATGACACGGGGGATCCATGATCACATGCCATCCGCACTTGTGTTCAGAAGATCAGCGGCTCCTCGACGTCGATCGTTTCCTTTGCGCCGATGTGCTCCACCTTCGGTCCAGATCGGCGGCCTAAGTCATAGATCCGCAGACTGTCCTTTTCACTGTCGATCTCTTTCATGAGCTTTTGCTTGAGCAGCGCGATCGTAGCTGGCTCCGCCACACACTCGAACACCGAGTTCTGCACGCGCACCCCATAGTCCGTGCAGACCTTCGCCACACGCCGCAGCCGTTTCTTCCCTGCTGCATCCTCGGTGTTGACATCATAGGTGATCAGTACGAACATCTCCATCCCTTCCCTATCGCATGCATCATTTCCATAAGAACGGCGGATAAGCATCCAGATCGCCGCGGATGTGCCGTGCCAGCAGCAGTGACTGAACGTAAGGCAGCATCCCCCATTCGAGCTTGTCCTCCAGATATGGATGACGCAGCTCCTCATATTTCCGCTTTTGCCAGTATTCGATGAAGAGACGCCGTCCTGCCTCATTCAGCAGTACTGCACCATCCTCACGCTGTTCAAAATGCTCCGGCTGGAGATACCGCTTGTTGATGAGCGTCAGCACGAAACGGTCGCAGTAGACGCTGCGGAACTCCTCCACCAGATCTAGCGCCAACGACTTTCGTCCCGGACGATCCGTATGCAGGAAGCCGACATACGGATCCAGTCCGACCGCCTCGAGAGATGCCGCGCACTGGTTCGTCATCATGGAATATGCGAACGACAGCAGGGCGTTCACCCGATCGAGCGGCGGCCGACGGCTCCGTACCGTGAAGGTGAAGCCGTCCTTCTGCTGTAGGATCATATCGTTGAATACGGAGAAATAGATGCTCGCCGCCTCGCCCTCGATGCCGCGCAAGCTGTCTGCATCCGCCGCTGCACCGGCATCCACGATCGCTGCTTTCAGATACTGCGAACGCTGCCGGAACATCTCGGCGTCGATCCGCGGTGCATGGTCTCGGATCATGCGCTCGAGCACCCAGCGACTGTTGTAGAGCTTCGCACAGATCATGCTCCGTGCGATCTCCAGACTGCGCCGTGCGTCATCGGCGATACGGTACTGCTCACGGCGCAGGAGCACATTGCCGCGCACCTCGCCCTCGACCCGCGCCAAAAAATGCCCGCTGCGGCTCATGAATACCAGCGAGATGCCATCGCGCGCACATTTTCCCATGAGCGCCGGACTCGTCCCTGCGTGCCCAAATGTCACGATCTGCTCCAGGTTATGCAGCGGCACACGGCCGATCTCCTTTTGCTCACAGGAGATCACGACGTTCTCCCCATCGAGCGAGAGATAACGGTCCGGCTGGTTGACATAGAGCGTGTTTCGCAGACGTTTCATGTCCCATCCTCCCCGTACAGCATATCCTTCAGCCAGGCAGACGCCGGCTTTTTCTTCTCGAGTTGCGGCAGGCAGATCTCCCGCAGCGAGCATGCATTGCAGGCCCTGCGCCGCTTCACGATCGGTGTATGGCGTCTTTCATACAGCGCATGCATCTCCCGGATGACTGCCTCTGTCCGTTCACGCAGAGGTGTATCGAACGTGACCTTCATCCGATGCCGCGTCTCTCCATAGTAGAGGTATCCCTCCGGGATGCCGCAGCAGAGCATATCCTCCAGACAGAGCGCCTGTGCCGTGAGCTGCAGCACATCGCAGTCGTCCTCCTTGGGACTGCCGCGTTTGTATTCGACCGGCACGACGCGAAACGTCCCCTCCATCCCGAAGACCGGGATCCCGCGCGGGTCGCGGTGGAACTCGACCGCATCACATTCCCCGACGATCCCGAGCCGCGGGGAGGAAACGGCCATCGCCCTTGTGATGACCTTGTCGCCGCGCGTCTCGCGGATCGTGTCGTCATGCACACGCGCGTGCATGATCTGACCGTCCATCGTGCGGACGTTCTCCTCCCACTGCTGCTCGAGATGGATCAGCGCCCACTGCCGCCGGCAAAATGCAAAATGCTGGATGCCCGACAGCAGCAGGTACTGATCCTCCGACCATGTCATACGAGGTCGATGATCTCCGGCTCGAGGCCGGCGAGCGGGTCGACCGTGATGTCATAGTCCTCGAAGGAACGCGGGAGGCGTGCGCTGTCCTTCGGGGCGATGTGCAGCGAACGATGGACCTTCGCGGAGGGATACTGCGGAGTCTTGCTGTCATGCTCCCACCAGTAGACACGGCAGACCTCCATGCTCCCCTCGGGACGGGCCGAGGAGCAGTCGTTCTCAAAGAGCGTGCAGAGCGCCTGCTTGATCTTGGCGGCATCCTCATCGGAGAAGCCGGTCTTCTCGGCAAGCTGGCAGTTGATGCTGCCATGGATGACGTACATGCCGAACGCGATGCGGTGCTTGGTGCCCATCGTGTCCGAAGCCTTGCCCTCCTTGCCGCTCTCACTGTTGACGCTCTTCGTGATCTGCATGCTGATGACCTCGACCGGCGACACGCTCACGGCCTGCTGGATGCTCACCGGCCCGCGCACACCGACCGATACCTGGTCGCCCTTGAACGCGAACACCTGTCCGAAGCTGCGCACGTCGATCCACTCCTCGCAGGCGGTCTTGGCATAGACGTCGCGGTCAGTGTTCTTGCCCTTGGTGATGGCCTTGAGCGCGGCGTTGCCCTCGGCGCGTGCGCGGAGGCTGTCGAAGCCGTCATCGCAGCGGTCATCAGACTGGACAAAGATGCGCTCGCCCATGTCCTGCAAACGGTTGCGGAGCTTGCGCTTGATGCACACGTCCGAGATCTCGCCGAGGCCCTCGAAGTTCTCGCGCGGGCGGTTGCCGTTCAGCGGGTCGCCGTTGGGGTTGGCGTTGGTGGCGGTGATGATGACCGAAAAGTCGATCTTATGCTGCAAAGTTCCCATGTCAGTTCTCCTCCTTCTTATGGCTGTCGTACATGTAGGCGGTAAAATGGTGGTAGCCGAGCAGATACATCGTATCCAGGCGGCTGTTGTCGGCAAAGGCGCCCGGCGTGAATTTCTCCATGACAGACTGGATCAGCTTCTCGACCTGTACACGGTACCCGCTGCGGTCGAGATACGGCCGCAGACGCTCCTCGATGGTCTGCCAGGTCTGGTACGGCCGCTGCGCGAAGTTCGCCCAATAGCGGCGCGCATTGGTCACACGCTTGGCCTTGTCGGCTTCGTCATAGGTGTCGCTCTCAGCCTTGTCGGCGATGGCGAGCAGGCAGCCATAGAGATAGCTGCGGTCGGTCTCATTCGGGTCAAAGCCCATAGGGATCTCTCCTTTCTTCGATACGCGGTACATCCCGCAAACGGTCTCGAGCACGATCCGATGGCAATACCCATGCTCGTAGCTGAGCGGATGGGATGCCTTCTGGTGCAGGACGCAGATCAGATCGACCGGCACCGGCCTGCCGTCTGTCACGCATGGCAGCAAGCGAAGGATCTGGTCACGGACGAGCTTGTCGTCGCACTCCAGCCGTCCGTTCTTCTCCGATCCATACGCCGCGCGGATGATGTCGAAGAGACTGAACGACTTGATGCAGTTCACCTTCCGCTTGCCGTCATATCGCCTCCATGCAGAATCGGCATGCCAGCGCTCCACGTTCTTCAGGAAGTCCGATGCCAGCAACTCATCATACAATGCGACAGAGAGCCGTCCTGTCGTGGCGGCATCGAGGCCGAGGATCATGACCTTCGATCCCTGCGGGAGCTTCGTGCCATACCCCAGGATATGCTGACGGAGCCTATCCCTGTAGAGCGGCAGCGAGCTGTAATGCTCCTCCTCGTCCCACTCGTCATCCGGCTCGTCATCGACCGGATCCGGGACAGGCGCGAGCGCGGTCGCCCATGTGACCAGAGACAGCGAGCCGTAGCTCTGCCCCTGCCTCTGGATGAGCCATTTGAGGGCATTGTGTACCTTCTGCGAAAAGTCATAGCTGACCGAGATCGCCTCCTCCTTGTCCGCGAATCGGCCGCGATAGGTGAAGCCGCTCTCGTCGTTCGAGGAGATGAGCTTGGCCTTGTCACCGGCATTGCGGATCTTGGATGGATGCTTATACGTCACGGGCGACACCGTGCCGGTGGCATAGCAGAGCTTCTCGTTGCCCATCAGACGGGCATTGAAGCGCTGGAAGCTGTCGTAGAGCGTGGTATCGCACCATGTCCGTGTCTCGTGTCCCAGCGCATCATACAGCACGATGAATCGCACGAACGCATCCGTCTGCGCGATGCCATTGATCTTGGCACCTTCCTTGAGACGGCCATCCTCCTCCGTTTGCAGCACCCCGCTCTTGACAAGATCCTCCATCAGGCATCCCTTTTGGAGATACGCCAGGACCGCACGAACGGCCGGATGGCTCAGATCATTGTTCGCCCAAGCGGAGAGCTGCTCCAGATAGGCACTGTTCGCCTCTGCGGCGCGCTTGTTCTCCACATACCTGCCATAGTCCCCCGCCAGATACATCAGCTTGTCCGCGAGCGGCATGGCACTGACGCCGCTCGTCCGCGAACCGGAATCCTCCGTGACAGGGATGATGGTCACGGCGTCCTCCTTGGCGATGGTATGAGCATCCTTGAACATGCCGTGCTCGTCGATCGTCAGCTCGATCTGTGCGTTGGCAGTGGAATGTGCGCCGGGGAGCAGGCCGCTCTTCGGGTCCTTTGCCGCGGCCTCGTACACGGCATACAGCTCAGTCGTCCATCCCATCTGCCTCACCTCCTGCAAACTCCGCCAAGCCGCTGAAGGTCCCCTCTCCGAACGGCTTGATCGGCATGTCCTTGATATGCCGCATCAGCGTCGGGTCGCAGTCCTCCGGGCGCGGGAAATGGATCACCCCATCCTCCATGACCGGCTGCCAGAGCCGGAGCGTCAGCTTTCCCTTGTCCTCCTCACGGATCGCCTCATCGGCATAGGTGAAGCCATGCTCCATCAGACTATAGGGGACGATGCCGCCATTGTCATACGCGCCCTCGCCCTCGCCGAACACGCAGGGCTCGACATAGGCCTGACATTCGCGAGTCCCGAGGAAGATGTCGCGCCTGCCGCCGCGCGCGATCATGCGTTTGGCGATGTTGTGATGCTTGTTCTCGTTGCGGTCGTGCGCCAGCTCGGGACGATTCGGGTTCCACTCGAAATGCGCCCGCACCTGATAGCACACGTCCTCCAGATAGGTATAGTACGCCAGGTCGTTCCCGCCGCCGTACTTGATCGGCCGGATGCCCTTGCGTGCGAACCGGATCGGCCGCATGATCCGCACATCGTCGATGTACCAGATCAGCGTCGGCTTCCAATAGACGCTGTGCAGGACGCCTTTTAAAGCCTCATATGTCGGTACGGCGTAGCTCGTCTTCTCACCGCCCGCTCGTGTCAGGATGTCCGAGAACAGCGCATACCTGCCATAGACGGCAAATTCGACGATGTTCGGGTGTCGGGGCTTCGGGATCTCCATTCGCCTCATCTCCTTTTTTGTTTATTTGGATGCATGCTGCATCCGATCATATCAGCATTAGTTTTTCTTCTTCTACTATCATTATATTATATTATTTACTGAAAGTCAATAGGGTATCAAAAAATTCACAGAAAATACACATTTTGTTTCATTTCAAGATCGTGTTTCATGCTATACTAAGACCGTCACGGTCTTGACCGTGTGGATGGAAATTACTAACATCATATTATGTTCTGTTTCTGCGCTTGCCGCACGGTGTTCCCGCCGTGCGGCTCTTTTTTAGAAGATCAGCGTCTCCTGCGGCGCGCCCTCTGTGGTGATGCCGCAGTCTGCATCATAAAACCTGGGATCGAGCACCATCGCCCCGCACGCCAGCGTGCGCACGGCACCGACTGCATCGAGCTTCCGCACATCGTACACACTGACAGAATATCGCTGTGCCTTCCGCAGGAGCTCGCGGTAACGCTCCGGCGTCTGGTCACGCGAGAGCGCGTCGATGAGCGCTTCCGCCTCCTGGCCCCACGGCACGATGACCTCCTGCGTGTGACTGTCGATGACCTTGAACAGCGTACCAGCGGTCTTGAACGCCTGCACACTGAAACGGCGATGCTTCGGCAGCTTCGACATCTCGAAATGATCGCTGTTGCAGGAGAGGAGCTCCACGAGATCGGTCTTGTAGCTCGTATCTGGTTCGATCACCGGATAGGAGAGGATGTCCGCGACGCTGCGGTACAGTTCCTGGAAATAGGCATGCTGTGTCTCCTCCGAAAGATAGTCCGTGTACCCCTCATTCCCCATGATCTGCGCTGTGATGCTCTGCGCACGCGACATCCCATCCAGATACTGCACCCCCTCCTCCTTGAGCTTGATGAGGTAGACGGGACACGGTGCAGCGCTCTCGCCGTTCCGATTGCAGCGTCCTGCGGCCTGTGCCGCATTGTCGAGCCCCGCCAGCGACCGCACGACACATCGGAAGGAGATGTCCACGCCCGCCTCGATGAGCTGGGTCGTCACGCAGATCAGCGGCGTTTGCGCATCCAGGAGGCAGCGCATCTCGCGGATCTTCTCCCGCCGATGGGCCGGGCAGAGATCCGTGCTCAGATGGATCACATGCGCCTGCGGACAGCGTGCCTTCATCAAACGGAACAGCTCCCGCGCCGCCGCCTTGGTATTGACGATCAGGAGCAGATCGCCGTTCTCTATGAAACGCTCCTCACAAAATGCCGCCGCCTCTTCATAGGTGGACCCGTGCGGCGTGACCGCAGAGATCAGCTCTGTGCGGCGGAGCGCAGCAAAGTCCGCGGTCGTATCGCCGGTCATGCTGCTCTCGGCGTCGAGCAGGAGCGGGAACGCCGTCTGCTCGACCGCCGGCTGCGTCGCGGTACATAGGACGACGGTCGTGCCGCAGATGTGTGTCAGCATATCGACCGCAAGATCGAACAGATGCACACAGCGCAGCGGGATCGACTGCACCTCGTCGATGATGATGACCGCGTCCGCGAGCCGATGCATCCTCCGAACAGCGCTCGTCCTAGCCGAAAACAGTGTCTCGAGGAGCTGCACCATCGTCGTGGCGATGACGGGGGCATCCCATTTCTCGGTGCGCAGCTCGTACTCGTGCAGTGCCTCCTTCGTCTCGATGTCCGCGAGCAGATCCGACCAATGCTCTGTGAAGGCATCGTCACCGGCGATGGCGCGGATCTCATCGCTGTTTTGTTCGAGGATGGACATGAAGGGCGCCGTGTAGACGATCTTCCGCTTGCCATGCCGCCTGCAATGATCGATTGCGAAGCGCAGCGACGACAGCGTCTTCCCGCCGCCGGTCGGCACGATCAGACGGCAGGCCTTCACTGGATGCGCCGCGAATGCCGCGCACCGATCGGAGATGCTGCACCGCTGCACGGAGATGGGGTCTGTCCGCTTGGCGAAGGATGTACACTTCTCCTGCATCCGCTCGGCCATCTGTTCCCAGACAGAAGGCAGATCGAACACCTTCTCCGTCGCTTCGGCGCTCATGAAGGATGCCGTGTCCGTCCGATCGGCGTCGATCAGGCAGGACTGCAAAAAGCGCTCGAGCATCCCGAGATAGAAGGCATAGCAATGGCACTGGTGCGCCTTTTCGACCCGTTCATCCCTCGCGAGCGCCTTGATCGAGGCGATGATCGTGCGATACTCCTGGTCAGCAAGACCGAGGAGCGCGACCAGCTCGTCGTCTGCCGCGATCTCGTGGAGCGCCTCACAGACCTCGTCATAGTGCTCCGTTTTCCCGATCCGATAGGCAAGATAGTCGACGTCCCCATGAGCAAGAAGATCGTGCAGACCATGGTGGGAGAGGATGATCCTTGCGATCAGGCGCGAGACATCGCGATACCTGACAGCGTCCTCACGGTCGGCCAGCTCACACAGATACCGCGCCCCGGCAAAGCTGTGGTCGATCTCGCCGCGGGACGCCTTCGACTCCTGCCGGATGTAGGCCTGGAACGCGCCGGACAGCTTCCCGGCATCATGCAGGAGCCCTGCGAGCTGCCCGATGTGGCCGGCGCCGATCAGACCGGCATAGCTGCCGCAGAGCGCCGCGGTCGCACGGCAATGCTCCCGCACGGACTGTGTCTTCCCGTCCGTCTCACGGATATGTGCGATCATATCCGAACACCTCCTTCGCTTTTTGTACATTATAGCATATGCCCATCAAAATGTCTAGTACATTTTTGTGTGATGTCCCGTCTGCGACACACTGGATACGCTTTTTTCCTGCGAAGGATGACGTACTCCTCCAAAAGATGCAAAAGGCATCATTTTTGAGGCAAAATATCATTTTCAAATGCGCTCATTTCGTGTATGATAGAGTCAGCAAGATCAGATGATAAAGGAGGTATCCTCATGAAAAAAGCACTTGCCCTGCTCCTGACCGCTGCCCTTGCGCTCGGTACGGCCGCTGCCCTGCCGGTCGCCGCTGCCGGGACGGTCTACGAGCTCGAGCGCGGCGCTGTCACCGACGTCGGCGAGAACACGACGGCCGCTGTCACGATGGACGGCGCGAGCGGCGGACGCGTCATCGACCTCAAGGACAGCGGTGATTCCGTCACCGTGACCGTACATGCGGCGTCCGCGGGGACGCACACGCTCACCGTCCGCTACTGCCAGCCCTATGACGAGAACGGCAAGTACCAGAACGTCCTTGTGGGTGGCCAAAAGATCGGCCAGATCGTCTGCGCCTACACGGGCGAGGGCCAGTTCCGCACTGTCAGCCTCTCCGCCGACCTGCGTACCGGGGACAACACCGTCACCATCGAGGGCGACTGGGGTTGGACGTATCTCGACAGCCTGACCGTGGAGGGAAGCGCGGCCGTGCGCTCGTCGCTCGCGGCAGCCCCGATCATCAGCCGCGGCGTCCCGGCGTATTCCGGCAGCGGCAAGGCCTCGGATGCCAATGACGATGCCCATTACACGACCTGGAAGTCCGACGCGCCGGACTACCTCGCCTACGACCTCTCCGGGGTCCCGGCATCGCAGCGCGGCAAGGTCCTTGCGGTCTGGTACAACGGCAGCACCTTCGACCGTGTCGGGCGCTATATCACCGTGGACGGCGAGCCGACCGACTATGTCCTCGAGACGAACGACGCGCCCGGCGGCACCTATCCGCAGGACGGCTGGCAGGTCCTCGAGACCGTCACCGGCAACACGCTCTCGACCCGCTCCCATCTGCTCGACCTTGGCGGGGCGAATTGGCTGCGCATGCGCGTGACCGGCGCAGAGGGCGGCATCTCCCTCGACCTCGATCTCCACGACGCCTCGCAGGGCGCGGACGACAGCTGGATCTTCTATGGTGACTCCATCACCGCCGGCGGCATGGGGAACATGTGGGGCACGAGCTTCGCCGCCCATGTCCAGGCCCTCGACCCCGCCCGCACGCCCCTCCAGCAGAACGGCGGCATCGGCGGCATCTCCAGCACGGAGGGACGCGCGCACATCGACGCATGGCTCGCCGCGACCGCCGCGCACTTCGTCAGCATCGCCTACGGGACCAACGATTCCTGGGGCAACATGAACAGCACCAATCTCTACTACGAGAACACGCGCTACATGATCGACGCGGTCCTCGCTGCCGGGAAGGTGCCGGTCCTGCCGAGAATCCCGTATGCGTCGAATCCCGATGTGGGCAGCTATGTCGGGGCGCATAATGCGATGATCGACCGTCTCTATGAGGAATACGGCGACAGGATCGTCCATGGGCCGGACTTCGAGGCCTATTTCAAGGCACATCCCGACGGTCTGAGCGACGATGGGGTCCATCCGAATGCGGACGGCTATGAGGCCATGCGTGCGCTCTGGGCGGAGACGATGCAGGCGAACGTCTACGCACATGCGGACTCGTACCAGATCGGCGATGTGGATGCGGACGGCGCTGTCTCCGTCGCGGACGTCGTCATGCTGCAAAGGTATCTCCTCGGCGTCGGGACGATGACAGCGCCCCGTGCGGCCGATGTGTATGAGGACGGCGTCACGGACGTCTTCGACCTCGCTGCCCTCAAGCGGATGCTCGTCACGCCGACCGTACCGACGACCCCGGAGACTCCGACCGTCCCCACGACCAGCCCGGAGGTGTATATGGATCAGATCAAGGACCAGATCGTCGACCGGCTCCCTGCGGGGGCGGCAGATGTGCGCAGCGGTGTCGACTATGGTGAGCTGCGGTCATGTACCTATTGGTCGACGACCCGCGAGCGGGAGACGCCCGTGCGCGTCCTGCTCCCGGCGGGGTATGACGAGAACGAGACCTATCCCGTGCTCTATCTCCTGCACGGCTATTGGAACGATGAGAAGACCCTCTCCGACCCGGAGTCCGGCCTCCAGACCATCATCGGCAATCTGATCGCCAGCGGCGAGGCGGAGAAGATGATCGTGGTCTTCCCCTACATCTACACGAGCAAGACCATGCCCTACTGCACCGGGATGGACTGGGAAAATAACCAGAACTACGACAATTTCATCTACGACCTCAAGGCCGATCTGATGCCCTGGATGGCCTCGCATTTCTCCATCCGCACCGACCGCGCCTCGACCGCGATCAGCGGCTTTTCGATGGGCGCACGCGAGTCGTTCTACATCGGCACGCAGATGTCCGATCGGTTCGGGTATGTGGGGAGCGTCTGCACGGCGCCGGGCCTCGCGCCGGGGATGCTCGACCCGGGTGATCTGCGGTTCGCGCAGCAGCCATACATGATGCTGCTGAGCGGCGCGGTGTATGACGGGGTCGTCGGCGAAAACCCGAAGAACTATCATGAGATGCTGACCGCCAACGGCGTCCCGCACATCTGGAACTCCCTCCCTGACGGCGGCCACGACAACAACAGCATCCAGCCGCATGTCTACAACATGGTCAAGTTCGCGTTCAAGGCGAAGTGACCGCTGTGCATGATATAGACCGCGCACCGTCTGTGGGGTACAGGCGGTGCGCATTTTTTGTGATCCGTCACGATGACTGTCATTGACACAGCGCGCGTTTCGATGTATAATGATACTAACGATGCCCCGGAGGTGATCGGATGAGACGGACGCTCTGTCTGCTCCTGACGATGAGGCCGTAGAGGACCTCGTCGAGGGCGCCGTCTTCGATCTTGCGATGCGCAAGCGCCGGGTGATCCGTCGCGTTTGACTGTCTCACACATCCCATCCTGACAGGAGGTGTCTCATGCTCCAAAACAAGGTCGCCGTCATCACGGGCGGCGCACACGGCATCGGCCGGCGCATTGCGGAACGGTCCCGCGCAGAGGGCGCGGCAGTCTGCGTCATCGACAAGGCCGAGGGCCCGCATTTCGTCGGTGACATCGCCGACAAGGCCACGCTCGAACGCTTCGCTGCCGACGTCCTCGCACAGCACGGCCGCATCGACTATCTCATCAACGACGCCCCGCCCGCGATGGCCGGCATCGACACATGCAGCTACGAGGCATTCCAGTACGCCCTCGCGGTCGGCGTGACGGCGCCCTTCTACCTCGCCAAGCTCTTCGCGCCGCATTTCGCCCCTGGCGGAGCGATCGTAAACATCTCCTCGTCCCGCGACCGCATGAGCCAGCCGCAGACGGAGAGCTACACCGCGGCCAAGGGCGGCATCTCGGCGCTCACCCATGCCCTCGCCGTGAGCCTTGCTGGGCGGGTGCGCGTCAATTCCGTCTCGCCCGGATGGATCGACACGACCGGGACAGGCTACACCGGCCCCGATGCCGTCCAGCAGCCGTGCGGCCGGGTCGGGACACCGGACGACATCGCCGAGATGGCGCTCTTCCTCTGCTCGGAGAAGGCCGGCTTCATCACCGGCGAGGACATCTGCATCGACGGCGGCATGACCCGGCTCATGATCTACCACGGCGACCACGGATGGCGGTACGATCCATGAGGCTCTTCATCGACGCCGACGGCTGCCCCGTCACGAGGATCGCCGTCCTTGCCGCACAGGCACGCGGCGTGCCGTGTACGGTCATCTGCGACACGTCCCACCGCTTCGACCTCCCCGGCGCCGAGGTCATCACCGTGGAGAAAGGCGCGGACAGTGCGGACTTCCGTCTCGTGAACATGATCCAACAGGGCGACGTCGCCGTCACGCAGGACTACGGACTCGCGGCGATGTGCCTCTCGCGCGGCGCCCTCGTGCTGCACCAGGACGGCAAGCAGTACACGAGCGAGAACATCGACGGCCTCCTCGCCTTTCGCTCATTCTCCAAAAGGATCCGCAGAGGCGGCGGCCGTCTCCGCGGCGCCCCCAAGCGCACGCCCGCGCAGGACAAGGCCTTCGAGGCCGCGCTCTGCGATCTGCTCGACCGCAAGAACGATCGTCCCTAACACAGAAAGGAGCAAAGCTATGCTCGACATGATCCAAGTAGAGACCCACAGCAGCATCCGCCTCGCACTGGAGAAGGTGATCTACATCGACCCCTTCCGGCTCTCCGGCACGCCCCACGATGCCGACATCATCCTCATCACGCATGACCATTTCGACCACCTCTCGCCCGACGACATCCGCAAGGCGATGAAGGCGGAGACCGTCCTCGTCTGTCCGAGGTCCGTGACGGGCGCGGATCAGCTCGGCCTGACCGTGCAGAAGGTCGGCACGCAGGAGACGTTCACCGTGGGCGGCATCACTATCGAGACCGTCCCGGCCTACAACAAGCTAAAGCCCTTCCATCCGAAGGCGAAAGGATGGGTCGGGTATGTGATCGAGAGCGCCGCGCACGGGCGGATCTATGTCGCCGGTGACACGGACCTGACTCCAGAGGCACAGCAGGTGCGCTGCCAGATCGCGATGCTCCCCATCGGCGGCACCTACACGACCGACGCCAAGCAGGCCGCCAAGCTCGCGAACGCCATCCGGCCGGACTATGTCATCCCCGTCCACTACGGCAGCGTCGCCGGTCGGCCGGAGGATGCGGACGTCTTCGCGTCCCTTGTGGACGACCCGATCGAGGTCGTTCGGAAGATCGAGCGCTTCTGACCGCGATGCACCGTCCGATCGAGCTGCACAGATACACGATGCAAGAGGCCCCCGCAGATCGGTGCGGAGGCCTCTTGCGCATGCGTCATTTTCAAAATGTTCACAAGAAAGACACAAAACATCATTATCTTGGAACAAAACATCATTGTGATCTCCTCGCCTATATGGTAAGATAATACTAGAAAAAACGACCTGAAGGGGGTATCACCATGAAACGAACGCTCGCAGCCATGACCGCCCTGCTCCTTTGCGGTGCGGCGATGCAGTCCCTCCCGGCATCTGCGGACTACCGCCGTGCCTCCGTCCATGACCCGTCCATCGTCAAGACCCAGGACGGCGGGTATTACATCATCGGCTCGCACCTCGGCGCGGCCCGCTCCAATGACCTGATGAACTGGTCGCCTGCCGCGAACTCCGACCGCGGCTCGACCAACACCACGTTCTTCAAGAACATCTACGCCGACCTCGCTGTGCCCGAGAAGTGGTCGAACACGACCGCGGGCTATAACTTGGCAGGCAACATGTGGGCGCCCGACATCATCTTTAATCAGGATATGGGCAAATACTGCATGTACCTGAGCGTCAATGGGCAGGTATGGAACTCGTCCGTCGTCCTCTGCACGGCAGACAACATCGACGGCCCCTACACCTATCAGGGCACGATCGTCTACTCCGGCTTCACGAACGGCGCGGTCAACAATGTGAACGACACCGACGTCCCCCGTGTCCTCGGGCAGCATCCCGACATCTCCCGCTACCTCTCCAACGGCTCGTGGAACGCCGCCTATGGCACGAACGCCATCGACCCCGCCGTGTTCTATGACGAGGACGGGCAACTCTGGATGGTCTACGGCTCGTGGTTCGGCGGCATCTACATGCTCGAGCTCGACGAGAAGACCGGCCTGCGCGACTATAACGTCAAGTACGAGACGATCCCGAACGTCTCCGATGCCTACATGGGCAGGAAGGCGGCGGGCGGCAATTACGTCTCCGGCGAGGGGCCCTATATCGAATACATGAAGGCGCCCGGGGCGGACAAGGGCTATTATTATCTCTTCGTGTCCTACGGTTTCTTCAACTCCAACGGCGGCTATAACATGCGCATCTTCCGCAGCGAGCGGCCGGACGGTCCCTATGTCGACCAGAACGGTGCCTCCGCGGTCTATCCGCGCGGCGGCGACAACATCCGCGGGAACATCGGCGAGCGCCTCATGAGCAATTACCAGTGGGGCTGCAACGACCGTCCCTTCAAGGCACAGGGGCATAATTCCGCGCTCATGGACGATGACGGGCGCCTCTATGTCATCTATCATACGAAGTTCGACGATCCCTACGGCTTCCACGAGGTGCGCGTCCATCAGCTCATCATGAACGAGGACGGGTGGCCGACCGCCGCGGCGTATGAATTCTCCGGCGAGACGCTCTCGGAGAAGGGACATGCTGCCGCTGCCGTCGTCGGCGATTATGACTTCATCGTCCACACCCTCGACCAGCGCTTCGAGAACGAGAAGAGTGCCGACGTCGAGCGTCCGCGCAGCATCACCCTCCGGGAGGACGGCACCGTCACCGGCGACGCCTCCGGCACCTGGTCGATGCGCAGCGGGACGCCCTATATGGACATCGTCCTCGGCGACGTGACCTACCGCGGCGCGTTCCTCGTACAGGCAGATGAATCCGCAGCGAAGACCGTCCGCATGACGTTCACGGCGACCGGGAGGAACACCTGCGTTTGGGGCAGCAAGAAGGCGCCCTATGATGCGTCCGTCGATACGGTCGACCTCCTCGATCCGCGCAGCGCCCTCGTCTACGCGCCCGACACCGCGCCGGGACACGGGACATCGCTCCGCCTCAGTGACACCGACCTGCTCAGCGGCGTGTCCTACACGATCGTCAACAAGAACAGCGGTCTGCTCCTGAGCACGCAGGATGACGCGACCGCCTCCGGCACGAACGCCGTGCAGTGGGCGAAGCACCAGAGCCCTGCGCAGGAATGGCGCATCATCGCCGACGCGGACGGATGGTGCAGGATCGTCTCCATGGCCGACGAGCGGCAGTGCCTCTCCGTTGCGGCCGTGACGGCGGAGAACGGGGCGAACGTCGAGCTCCGCACTTTCAGCGGCGGCGCCGATCAGCTCTGGCGCCTCGTCAAGACGGACGGCTATTATGGCATCGTCTCCAAGTGTGCCGATGGGAAAGCCGGTCTGGATGTGTTCGACTTCTCGCGTGAGAACGGCGGCAATTTGAATCAGTGGGAGTTCTGGGGCGGTGACTGCCAGCTCTGGCGGATCGCGCCGGTCTGCCCGGCCGTGCCGGACGGTGCCTATACGCTGACGGACATCGCCACCGGCGAGCGCACGCCCGTCACCATGACCCGTGACAACAACGGGACCTATACCATCGACAACGGCTCGTCTGCATTGCCGGGCGTCACGCTCCGCGCCGACCGCGACGGCAGCTATGCCCTGAACGGCATCTCCTATGTGATCGAGCCGCAGGCCGCTGCCTCGCCGCAGATCCGCGGTGACGTCGATGCGAACGGCGTCTTCGACCTGCGCGACGTCGTCATGATGCAGCGCTACCTCCTCTCGACCGCCGCGCTGACCGACCCGGCCGCCGGTGACCTCGACGGCGACGGCACGCTCGACGTCTTCGACCTGGCGCGGATGAAGCGCGCGCTCTTAGCTTGACTTCTTCATAATACCCCTTTACGGCCCGCTCTGCTCCCATGCTGAGCGGGTCTTTTTTGCGTCACAGCGCGATCACCGACATGACGGATCCAGAGATCGTTACGATGGATCTTGGGGTATTGACACAGCGTCAGGATCGTGGTATACTATAGATAATGACACATTGTCAGAATGCTTTTCTAGGAGGGATACGATGCAGTACACGACACTTGGCAGGACCGACCTGCGCGTCTCACGGATCTGCATGGGATGCATGGGCTTCGGCGACGCCCAGAACGGACAGCATTCCTGGACCGTCGACGAGGAGAAGACGCGCGAGATCATCCGCCGCGGCCTCGACCTCGGCGTGAACTTCTACGACACCGCCATCGCCTACCAGTCCGGCACGAGCGAGCAGTATGTCGGCCGCGCGCTGCGGGACTTTGCAAAGCGGGACGAGGTCGTCGTTGCGACGAAGTTCCTGCCGCGCACGCCCGACGAGATCGCCGCCGGGATCACCGGCCAGCAGCACATCGCCCGGATGCTCGACAAGAGCCTCCAGAATCTCGGCATGGATCATGTCGATCTCTACATCTATCATATGTGGGACTGGAACACGCCGATCTATGACATCCTCGACGGGCTGAACACTGCCGTCAAGGCGGGGAAAGTCCGCTATATCGGCATCTCCAACTGCTACGCATGGCAGCTTGCGAAGGCGAACGCGCTCGCGGAGCGGGAGGGCTTCGCGCAGTTCGTGAGCGTACAGGGGCACTATAACCTGATCTTCCGCGAGGAGGAGCGCGAGATGGCGATGCTCTGCGCGGAGGACGGCATCGCGATGACGCCCTACAGTGCGCTCGCGAGCGGACGCCTCGCCCGTCTCCCCGGTGAGACGACCAAGCGCGCCGCCGAGGACAGCTACGCGCGCTTCAAGTACGATGCCACCCAGGCGCAGGACGAGGTCATCATCCGCCGCGTGGCCGAGATCGCGGAGCGGCGCGGCGTTTCCATGACGGAGGTCTCGCTGGCGTGGCTGCTGACGAAGGTGACGGCCCCGATCGTCGGCGCGACGAAGCTCCACCACATCGAGGGCGCCGCGAAGGCCGTCGACCTCGTGCTCACGGACGAGGAGGCCGCCTATCTGGAGGCGCCCTACGTCCCCCACCCGCTCGCAGGCGTCATGGCGCAGAACAAGCCCGCCAACAAGGACGAGAAGCATGTCTGGACGACCGGCGCGCAGAAGATCTGATGACAAGAACGGATGCAGGACACGCGCCTGCATCGGCGTTCCTTTGGAGCAGCTTCGCCTTGCTGATCGTCCTCCTCGACGCCATGGTCTTCATGCATGACGCCTCCACCCGAACTACCAGACGGCCGCCTCCGGCTATGCGATGATCACGACCATGGCCACCATGCTCGCCGCCGCCGCGCTCGAGGACAGCACGTTCTCCATCGAGATCAATGTCTCAACCCCCTAAAACGACGAAAAGCAGGCCTTTCGGCCTGCTTTTCTATGGACATCAGGACAGCTCGCTGTCCGCCTCGATGCGCGCCTGCATCTCCTGCGTCCAACCGTCCCGCAGCGAGAAGCCGATCGTGGACAGCGAGGTGAGGAGGTGGCCGTCGTCATCATCGAGGACGCCATAGGTGATGTCGACCCCGTTCGACTCGAGGCGGATCACCGACTCCCAGACCATGCGGTACTCATTGCATGCGATGATCGCCGGCAGATCCGGTAACGAGTACATGCGCTCCAAACGCTCCGTGCGCACTGACAAGCACCGGAAGAGCTCGGAGATGTCGTACCACTCCTGCAAGGAGCAGTAGTGGAGCACCTCGCCGGGCACGTCCACATCGGTGAACGGCTCGTAGACCGCGGCCGGGTCGAAGCCCTCCTCGCGCAGCAGCCGGTCCACAGCGGCCCGGCCGATGGTCACGTCAGACGCCAGCGTCCCGCTCTTGAGGTCCTTGGACGTGATCAGCGTCCCGTCGTCCGTCAGCGCGATCATCCCGGAGATGAGAAGGCGGATGGTGGGCAGGTCCAGGTCAAGGTGCAGCGCGATGGCCTCCTCCTGGTCAGGCAGGAGGATCCCCTCAAAAGGCAGATGCAGATGCAGCATGAACATCCCTTCCTTTCCTTGGGCGGCGCACCCCTCTCTGTTGGGGGTGGTAATTTTTAATTATACCACATTTTGAAAGATGTGTCAAGCCTATTTATCAATAAAGTATTTGCGATATTTTGTCTATTATTGATATAGAATGAACATCTCCCCCGCGTCTGCGAGGGAGATGTGCTCATCCGATCGGGTGTCAGGTCTTTTTCGTGCTAGTCCTGCTCCTCGCCGTCCTCCTCGGCGAAGCGCGCCCGCATCTCCTCCGACCATCCGTCCCGCACAGAATAGCCGATCGAAGACAGGGAGAAGTCGGGGAGCGCGCGGTCATCGACCTGATCAATGTCTCGGTAACTATTCGTATCGAGCTTGACCACCGCCTCCCAGAGCATCCGGTACTCGTTGCACACGATGATCGCCGGGAGATCCGGCAACGACAGCATACGCTCACATCTCGACACCCGGGACTCCACGGTCACGAACAGCACGGAGAGGTAATACCACTGCTCCGGCGTGCACTGACGGAGCACCTCGTAAGGCATGATCACGGCACGCAGCGGCTCACAGATGTCCTCGAGCGCGATGCCCTCCGCCGCCAGCAGCTTCTTCACCGCCGCCGTGCCGATGGTCACCTCGGACGCCACCGTCCCCTCCGGGAGCTCGCTTTGCGGGACCAGCGATCCGTCATCGGTCAGTGCGAGCATCCCGGTGATGAGCAGGTGCGCTCTCCACAGGTCCAGATCCAGGTGCTCCGCGATGATCTCCTCATCAGCAGGCAGGAGGAGCCCCTCCTCGGGCATTTGTACGAACAACATGCACATCCCTTCCTTTCCTCGGTCGCCCCCCCTCTTTTGGGGGTGGTAATTATTTATTGTAGCATATTTTGATGCGATCGTCAAGCCGGCATGTTCCATAAGATCGTTGTCGAGATCTGTGTGATATTGACGAAGATCAAACAGCATCTCCCCCGTGTCTGCGAGGGAGATGCCTTGTGTTCTTGAAGATGTCACTTGACCGGGAGGACGACGAGCTTGACGACGGCCTTGAGGATGTTGAGCGCGTCGGTCGTGTCGATCGCGCCGTTGCAGTCGACATCGGCGTTGGTCTTGCCCATATCCCCGAGCTTGAGGCTGCCGAGCAGGCTCTTGTTGATCGCGATGACGTCCATGATGTCGACCACGCCGCTCTCATCGGCATCGCCGTAGAGGATGGCAACGGGCACGGTCGGCTCTTCCGTCGGCTCAGTGTCGGGCTCGGTCGGCACGGTGTCAGGCTCGGTCGGCACGGTGTCGGGCTCGGTCGGCACGGTGTCAGGCTCGGTCGGCACGGTATCAGGCTCGGTCGGCTCGACGGCCTGCGGCGCGACGTATACCATATAATTGATGCACTGATAGGACTGCTCGTTCGAGCCGAGGGTCACGGTCTCGCCCGCGTTGAAGTCCGCCTTGTAGACGGTGAAGGAGACATCGTTCGAGGTCGCGGCGGTCAGGTCAGTGGCCGTGTAGCCTGTCATCCAGGAGGGGACTTTCTCTACGCGCGTATCGAGCGCGATGTAGACGGTGATGTCCTCCCCTGCCGTGAAGGTCGCCATATCGGTCGGGTCGGTGACGAGCTTGGAGTCGCACGCGGTAAGGATGGTCTCGGCATCCTCCAGACCGGCCGGGACTGCCGTGAGGGTGAAGTCGCGGTCGCCAAAGGCCTTGCTGCCGACAGTCGGCGCGCCGGCGATCGACCAGAGCGTGTCACGCGCGGTGTCCAGGATCTGCAGGGACTTCACATACTGCCCCTCCAGCGGGATGCGGTCGGCGCCGAAGGTGAGCCAGTTCATGTTGACGAGGTAGCCCTCGCCGCCCGTGAAGCGGACGTAGACAGTATGCCGACCGGTCACGGTGGGGATGTTGCAGGAGGCCGTCGACCATTCGTTCCAGCTCCCGGCGCCGGTGAAATGCAGCGTCGCGGCGGGCGTGCCGATCTGGTCGAGATGGAGCTCGAGGTCGGCGTCGTTGCCGGCCAGACGGGCAAAGAAGCTCTTGGCACCGCTGCCGAAGTCGACGTTCTTGAAGCAGATCCAGTCGCCGTCCTCGACATAGGCGACCTGCTCGCCGCCGTCCTCATCGGCACATTCCTGCATCTGGATGCCGTTCATACTGTCGTGATCCTCGGCCTCGATGCGCGAGAAAGCGTCGATCGTGCGGACATTGCCGTTGAACGCCACGGGGTCGCCCGCCAGCTCGTTGAGGTAGAGCTCAAGGTTGGTGTAGTCGTCCGCGGAGAGGGAGACGATCGCGCCGTCGGAGGCGTCGTTCGCGTCCAGACCATGCTCGTTCTCCCAGAGATCGGGCATACCGTCGCGGTCGGTATCGGCCGCAGCCGTGCCGCTCTTGAAGGTGGAGCTGTTCGGATAGCCGCCGACATCCGTCTGCGAGTCGATGATGCCCTGGAGGCCGTCGCGGCTTCCCTTGAAGTGCGTGGTGCCGTTCGTGACCTCGTCATGGTAGCGGGAGTCGATGTAGTCGAGGGCGGGGACGTTCGCGCCTGCGCCGCTCGTGTTGTCGATGACGCGCTTGTAGGCTGCCTCGGCGGAGTCGAGGGCGATGTAGTTCTCGAACCAGGGCGAATTGCTGCGGATGGTCGCGGCGCTGGCATTGCCCTTGTTGCCGCAGACGGCCTTTCCGCTCGACCACTCGTCCGCGCTCGCGGCGATCAGGGTCGAGCCGTTCTGCGCGACCTTCATATTGCCGGACGCGTAGAGCATCTGCATGTCGGTGGTGTTCAGCTCATTGCCGTCCACGGAGACGAGGTGCAGCGAGGTGTTGGACACGGGGCCGGCCTTGTAGTAGTTGTTGACGAACTGCACGCGCCGTGCGCCGCCGTCCGTGGTACGGTCGCGCCAGTTGTAGACGACATTGTTGGAGATGTCGAGCTGGCCGCCATAGGTGGTGCCATCCTGTTCCATGGCACCGGCGAGCGACCAGTTGCGGCCGGTATTATTGATGAGCAGATTATGATGGAACGACCCGGTGAAGCCGCCGATCGAGGCCGCGAACGCGTGGCGCTCGACATCGCTGCGGTCTGCCGCATTATAGTGGACGGAATTGTTCAGCGACTCGCCGATGATGTTCCACTGGAACGTCAGGTTGGCGGCACTTCTCGAGGAGAAACCCTCGTCCGTCGCCCACGAGATCGAGCAGTGATCGACGATGGAGTGGTTGCAGGAGCTCATGCCCATGCCGCCGTGCGAGGAGCCGTTCATGTCGCCGACGCGCACGCGCACGTCACGGATGACCACGTCCCACGCCCCCATCGCGCCGAAGTCGTAGTTGATGAGCGTGATGCCGTCGCCCGGGGCGGTCTGTCCGGCGACATAGACATCGCCGCCGTCCTCCGGGATGCAGAGCGTGTCCTTGAGCGCGATCACGCCGCCGACGTCAAAGACGATCGTCCTGGCGCCCTTGAGCGTCTGGAGGCCGTAGCGGAGGGAGCCCTCCTTGCCGTCGTCATTGAGATTCGTCACATGGTACACATAGCCGCCCCGGCCGCCGCGGGCAAAGCGCCCGTAGCCCTCGGCCGTGGGGAAGGCGATCCGCGCGATCTGGAAGCTGTAGACGGCACCCTTGGTGACGCTGCCGTCCTTGTTCACCTCGTCCACGCGCCAATAATAGGTGGGGATGGAGGAATAGCTCTCGTCGAGCGCGAACTTGGTATTTGAAACGTTCCCCTTGAATTCCGGCGACGACTTGGTCGCTGCGGCCACGCTGCCCGCATCGGTACCGATGTAGACATCATGGCTGGCCGCATTCGCGCCGGCTGTCCAGGTCAGGCCCTTGGAAGCATCCAAATGCTTTTCCTGGTCAGCCGGGGAGATACGGCTGATAGAATGAAAGGGATCGGCTCCGTCGATCTCGAACCCGTTGAGCCACGGGGTATTGAGGGACCCATTGCCCTCGGCGATGATCTCGATGGTGGCGGAGGTACCAGTGAAGGTACCGAAGGCCATGCCGGCGTCATCGCTGCTGGCGGGATTCGTCGGGCACTTGACGCCCGTCGCGACCGTCGTGCCATTGATCTTGACGGTCAGCGTGCTGTTGGTGACGTTGCGGTCGGCACAGGCGTGCCAGGTCTGGATGGAGTGGGTGCCGTTCGAGAGGCCGCTCAGCTCGAGCTTGAGGCTCGGATTCCCTGTAGCATCCTTGATCTTGGCGCCGTCCATCGTGAGGGTGGGGGTGCGCTCGATGTCCTGGTACTGGAGGAACTTGTTGTTGACCAGATCCACCGACCCCGATCCGCCGCTCGAGAGCTTGCAGGTGATGCCGTCCACCGTGTAGGTATAGGTGCCGTCCACGAGCCAGTTCTCGGCATTCTTGCTGTAGGAGGCCTTGCGGCCGTCGTTCTTGTTGATGTCCACGCGGATGCGCCCTGCCGTCCCGGCAGCCTCGGCGGTCACAGGTGCTGTCGCCATGCCGCCGAGCATCGTCGCGGACATCGCCGCGGCCGTGAGCCATGCAAGGGCGCGCCGCATCGTCTTCGTTTGCTTCATACATACCCCTCCGTCTGTCAAATGGATCATTTTCGTCTATTTTCCCTTTTATTCGGCTTCGATATGCCGTCTCTCTTTATTAACAGATCATGTCTTTATTAAGATAATACCACACATCTGTCCCTTTTTCAATGGCAAATGCGGCACTATTTATTGCATATCATGACAATGAGACACAAAAACGCCCCATGCGGTCACATGGGGCGTCAGGTCAGCACATCGCATCCTCGAACGCCTCTGCGCTGCGCGGATGGCACATCGCCACGGCATAGCGCGGCGAGAGCCGATCGGCGATGAAGATGTCCTCCTTGGCGTAGTCGCGTCCCTTCGCGACATAGGCAAGGTCGGTCAGGTAAAGTATCCTTTTCAATGAGAGCCCCTCTTTCCGGGGCTTCGCGCCCCTCATCATCATAGCACATCTCCCGGAAGATGTCAATAATTGGGTCGACCTTGCCGACTTTTCCCTTTACGATCGGTCTAAAATGTGCTATAATAGGAGAGACCGCAGACCGCGTCTGCACACATTATACACAAGGAGGGACCTATCATGAACGAGATCCTGAACGCCATCCGCACGCGCCGGAGCTGCCGCGCGTACACCCCCGAGATGCCCCCGCGCGACCTGATCGACCAGATCTGCGAGGCCGGCACCTACGCAGCCTCCGGCATGGGGCGCCAGCCCTGCCGCATCGTCGCAGTGACGGACAAAGCCCTGCGTGACCGCCTTTCTGCGATGAACGCCGCGATCATGGGCAAGGACGCTGGGTCCGACCCCTTCTACGGTGCGCCGGTCGTGCTGATCGTCCTCGCTGACCGCACCACGCCGACCTATCTCTATGACGGCTCGCTCGTCATGGGCGACCTGATGCTGGCGGCCCACGCCGTGGGGCTCGCGAGCTGCTGGATCCACCGCGCGAAGGAGGAGTTCGAGTCCGAGGAGGGCAAAGCCATCCTCCGCGGCCTCGGGATCGAGGGCGACTACGAGGGCATCGGTCACTGCGTGGTCGGCTATCCCGCCGCGCCTGCCCGCGAGGCTGCGCCCCGCAAGGAGGGCTTCATCGTCCGCAAGGACTGACGTGTCCGTCCAATGGAAGAGCCGTCCCCTGTCATCACGGGAGACGGTCTTTTTGCGATATGACAAAGAAAAGCCCCGCCGCGTCAGGACGCAGCGGGGCTATGTGCATCATGCAGGTAGGGAGCTTACTTCTTTACGTTGAAAGCGCCCATGCCCGGATATACGGCAGATGCGCCGAGCTCCTCCTCGATGCGCAGGAGCTGGTTGTACTTGGCAACGCGCTCGGAGCGGGACGGAGCACCGGTCTTGATCTGGCAGGTGTTCAGAGCAACGGCCAGGTCAGCGATGGTGGTGTCAGCGGTCTCACCGCTGCGGTGAGAGGAGATCGCGGTGTAGCCGGCCTTGTGTGCCATCTTGATGGCCTCGAGGGTCTCGGATACAGAACCGATCTGGTTCAGCTTGATCAGGATGGAGTTGCCGGCGCCCAGAGCGATGCCCTTGGCCAGACGCTCGGTGTTGGTAACGAACAGGTCGTCGCCGACGAGCTGTACCTTGTGACCGATCTTGGCGGTCATTCTCTGCCAGCCTTCCCAGTCCTCCTCATCCAGGCCGTCCTCGATGGAGATGATCGGGTACTTGTCAACGAGCGCCTCCCAGTGAGCGATCAGCTCGTCAGAGGTGAACTCCTTGCCGGACTTCGGCTGCTTGTAGAAGCCCTTGCCCTTCTCGCTCTTCCACTCAGAGGAAGCAGCGTCCATGGCGATCATGAAGTCCTTGCCAGGCTCGAAGCCAGCTACCTTGATCGCCTCGAGGATCTTCTCGATGGCATCCTCGTCGCTCTTCAGCTTGTTGGGAGCGAAGCCGCCCTCGTCGCCGACAGCGGTAACATCGTCCATGTCCTTGATGAGCTTCTTGAGGTTGTGGAAGACCTCAGCGCACCATCTCAGGCCCTCCTTGAAGGACGGAGCGCCAACAGGCATGATCATGAACTCCTGGGTATCGACTGCGCTGTCTGCGTGTGCGCCGCCGTTGAGGATGTTCATCATCGGAACGGGGAGCTTGGTGCCCTGTACGCCGCCGAGGAAACGATAGAGCGGCAGGCCCTGTGCGGTCGCAGCAGCTCTTGCGGTAGCGATGGAAACAGCGAGGATGGCGTTCGCACCGAGCTTGGACTTGTCCTTGGTGCCGTCAGCAGCGATCATGGCTGCGTCAACAGCATAGATGTCGGAAGCGTCCAGGCCTACGATGGCCTCCTTGATGACGGTGTTGATGTTCGCAACCGCCTTCTGTACGCCCTTGCCGAGGTAACGGCCCTTGTCGCCGTCACGGAGCTCGAGCGCCTCGAACTCACCGGTGGATGCACCAGACGGCGCAGTACCTCTTGCGACGGTACCGTCCTCGAGGGTGATCTCAGCCTCAACGGTGGGATTGCCTCTGGAGTCCAGGATCTCACGGCCATACACATTTACGATCGTCAGTTTGCTCATGGGTATAACTTCCTTTCTTTGCAGTGGGCACGCACACGGCGGGCGCCGCGGGACGCTCATCTGCGGTTTGGGGTCATATCGGACCTCTATCATTATAGCATACTGTGATAATTTTGTCAATACGTTTTTTGCGATCGGCTGAGCAAAAGGCATCAGGACGGCGTGGCATCGCTCTCGGGATGGTCGCGGAACCGAAGGCAGACCTCCGTGATCTCGTCGCGCGCCTCGAGGAAGGCATCGACGATGACGGGGTCGAAGTGGGTGCCGCTCTCCTTTTGGATGAGCGCGATGGCATCGTCGATCTGCATGGCGCCCTTATAGCACCGCTCCGAGACGATCGCATCGAACACGTCCGCCACGGCCATGATCCGCGCACAGAGCGGGATGTCCTGCCCCTTGCGGCCCTCCGGGTAGCCGCGGCCGTTCCACCATTCGTGGTGGTATCCGGCCATCTGCTGGGCGATCTCGAGGTAGCTCGAGCTGCCGAGGGTCGTCTCCGCGTGGGCGAGGAGCTCGCGGCCGGCGGCGGCGTGGCTCTTCATGATCTCGTACTCCTCCTCCGTGAAGCGGCCTTCCTTTTTTAATACTGCGTCTGGGATGTGGATCTTGCCGATGTCGTGGAGCGGCGCGGCGATGTACATGTCGCGGATGTATTGGTCGGTGAGGATGTTGCTGTAGAGATGCTCGGCCTTGAGCGTGAGGGCGATGATCTGGACATAGGTCGCCGTGCGCTTGATGTGGCCGCCGGTGTTCTTGTCGCGGTTCTCCACGATGTCGGCCATCATGACGATGATGTTGTGCTGCATCTTCAGGACCTGCCCCTGGATATGGGACTGCTTGTTGCCCTGGAGGATCAGCAGGATGATGGTCAGTGTCACAGCAAAGCCGATCAGCGCGCTGATGATGTAGCTCGGCAGGACGGCGCGGCGGTAGGTCTCGTCGAGGACGAGATGCCCCTGCCCGACCGTGCATCCATAGAGGAACATGAGCGAGCCGATGACGTAGAGCAGGACTTTTTCCCAGTATTGCAGATGCCGGGACGCAATGTCCTCCCGGAACATGCTGCGCCAGCGCCGACCGCGGACGGCGAAGACCAGGAACCCGACAGCGACCAAGCCATAGATGACGAGCGAATAGATCTGCACGCTGCGGTCATCGAGGCGGAAGAGCAGGACGGGGAGCTGCCGCGGCGTCATGAGCAGGCCGTAGCCGATGCCGAGCACGGGGATCACGCGGAGCATCCCCAGCAAGCGCCGCCGCACGCCCTCCTCGGTCAAGCAGAGATAGAGCGCCACGACGAGCCCGAGCACGACGAGCGACGGTGTGACGCCGAAAAACCATGCCGTCGCCGTGCAGACGAGACCGCCGATGGCCGTGAAGAGCGCCTGCATCCAGCGCTTCGGGAGCGTGGGGATGAGGAACACATACCGCATCAGCAGCATCGTCAGGATATGATTCGTCAGGATGCCGGCGCATCCGTAGATCTGTGTGAGCATGTCCTCCCCCCTTGTCGTTCATGGTCGTTTCCTATATTATAGCATATTTTGGAGGAAGATGCAAGAGGGTCGCGTCGAACAGACAGAAGGCCGTTGCGGCGTCGTTTTTTCCGATATGTAACCATCCCTTCACCAAAGTGCATAGAAATGGGCTTGACATTTTGTAGGATCCGTAGTATAATATAAGAAAAGGTCCCGCATATATCGACCCGCGAGACGATGTATCGCAGCGCCTGTGCTGCGGTCTGCCTGAAAGGATGAAAAGACTATGAAGCGTTCTATTCGTAATAAGAAGATCCTCGTGTTCTGCCTGGCTGCCGTGATGGCCGCTTGTAGCTTCGGCTGCTCTGGTGCGAAGACCAACAGCGAGACCGAGGAGATCGCGACCGAGACCATCGACGTCAACGATACCAAGCTCGACCTGACCTTCGATTATCGCAAAGGCCCGAGCATCGACGCGACTGAGGCAAAGGACGACGATTCGTCCAGCGCTGCCGATGCGACGACTGCTGCCGCTGACAGTGCCGCAGATGGCGCTGCTACGACTGCTGCCGCGACCACCGCTGCCGGTCAGCCCGCCACCGTCGTCGAGGAGGTCACCCAGTATGTGAACGTGACCGATGCTGCCGGTCAGCAGGTCACCGACGCTGCTGGTCAGAGCGTGACCGAGGCCACCGTGGTCGGCACCCGTGAGGTCGATGCAGCCGCTGCACCGGGCACCCCCGCGACTGATGCTCCCGCGCCCGCTGCGACCGATGCCCCCGCGCCGGCCGCGACCGATGCGCCTGCCGCCTCCTACACGCCCGCCTATGACACCTGCAAGGCCTACTGGCTCGATATGACGCAGTATGGCGACTACATGTTCAACGGCGAGTTCCTCGTCATCAAGTTCCAGGTGAACCAGGACATCCCGGACGGCAGCTATCCTGTCACCATCGCCGCGACCGACATCGCGAGCTGGGATCTGGTGAAGTTCACGCCTGTCACCATCGACGGTGAGGTCGCTGTCAACACCACGCCCAAGGCACAGGCCGATGCGCCTGCCGACGAGTTCTCCCTCAAGCTCAACAGCGTCTCCTGCAAGCAGGGCGACACCGTCACCGTTGTGATGGATCTCCAGAACAACCCCGGCTTCTGCGGCTTCGTCATCGACATCCAGTATGATGCCAATGCCATGAGCATCGTGGAGGCTTCCGGCGGTAAGGACTTCAATTCTGCCATCAAGCTCGCCTGATCGAGCGCGGCGGAGACATCCGCTGCACGGTCAGCACCATCGCCATCATCGCCACGGTACCTCTGCGGCTCATCGCCGATGCATCAGAGGTACTGTGGCGTTTTTCGTGTCACGGCGCCGACCATCGACTTGCGCTTTTTTAGATCAGCGGGGCGTGGGCTATTGACAAAACATCCGATCCATGCTATAATCAGTAAGAGAATATCTTGCATTTTCGATAAAGACAGAGGATGACGCAGCCACCGCTGCTTTAGAAAGGAACGATCTCATGCCAGTATCTGTGGACGAAAAGATCATCATGAAAGCCTATCTGTCGCGCAAGATCAGGACGTTCCCGTTCCTGATCATCATGCTGTTCTCCCTCCTTCCGCTCGGCACGTTCAGCTTCGAGTGGGCAAGAGGCCAGCTCGCGTGGCATAAGACTGTCGCGGAGGTCGTCATGGTCACCGATGACGGCGGCGCTTTCTACAACTTCACAAATGAAAAAACAGGCGAGACCTTCAATGGTACTCTTCCGTCGTACAAGGTGCTGGTCCATTACACGATCGGCAAACCGCTAAAGGTCCACGATACCTTTGAAATGGCCTATAATACCAAGAATCCAAAGGAACGAGTCATTTTCCACAGGGTCGAGATGCAGATGCTGACATGGGCGATCGTGTTCGTGTTCTGCTTCATCATGTATTTCTGGCTCGAATGGGACATCAAGAAGCGCTCGAACATCCACATCGCCGGATGACGGACGGATAGGGGGACCATGGGGATGGACATCACGCTCGCACTGACGATCGCAGTCTTTACGATCTGTATCCTGACGATCTGGATCAAGTCGCTGCTCGACATCGCGATGGCGCTGCTCTTGGCGCCTCGTTTTGGTCTATGCTGCAAGTTTTTTTCACTGTTCGGCTTGCAATTCAAAAAAACAGACGGCCGCTGGGAGCACAGCTTCGAGCGGCTCTCTCCACTTTGTGAGCACCATGTCACCGTCGATGTCTCCCAGACGCAGGAGGGGCATGTGCTGCGTGAACAGCAGTTCGCTCGCCTTCGCTACATCGTCAAGGCGGCCCTCGGCGTGCTCGTGACGGTGCTCGTGTGGCCGTCGGTCTCCGCCATCTTTGCGGGGAATGCCGGCTATCTCGACGTGTTCCTCGCGTCCATCGGCGCGGGGCTCCTGCTCCACGCGCTCATGGCCATGGGCATCTACATCTATGTCCACTACTTCTCGATGAAGCGTCTCGGCGGCTATGTCGATCAGCTCACGAGGCGCCTGCGTGCGGGCGATTCGTTCGCTTCCATGCAGCTCGTCCCGGTCGAGCAGCTCCCCTACAAGTCCCCGACCGCCATCGAGAAGCTGCTCTATTATAATTATTACCTGAACTATCTGCTCGAGACCGGGCAGACCGCCGCGCTCGCTGCGCCGACCCATGCGCTCACGGAGATCATGCGCGGTCGGACGTATACCATCCAAGAGACGTATAGCTATTATTGGCTTATTTTCTACTATTCCCGCTACGAGCTCGACCCGGCGCTGGCCAAGATGTTCCTCCACCGCTGCTGGCCGACGATCAGCACGGACAAGGACGCCAACGCCAAGCGTGTGCTGGCGTATTTCGCGTTCGGGATCGAGCATGACCGCGAAAAAGCATGGACCCTGCTGAACGAGGCGCGTGCCGTTGTCGGGAGCTATTCGCTCGGCGCCGAGCGGGCGCTGGAGATCCGTCTCCTTGACGAGCTCGAGGGCTTTCTGCGTGCGCCTGTCTCGGCAGACGACGCCAAATGATCTTGCATCCCATCTCACCACAGGAGGTCACATATGATCCAGAAACTCATTCTCAACGCCGATTGGCAGATGCAGCAGGAGGGGACGGACACAGTCTATCCCTGCGCAGTCCCCTGCTCGATGTACCACACGCTCCTCACGGCCGGTGCCATCGAGGACCCTTTTTACCGTGAGAACGCCGCGGCTGCGTGTACGCTCTCGGAGAACGACTATCGCTTCACGCGGCGGTTCCCTGCTCCCGCACTGACGGACGGCGAGCGCGTCGTGCTGTGCTTCGACGGCATCGACACCATCGCGGACATCGTCCTCAACGGCAAGCCCCTCGCGCATACGGATAATATGCACCGCCGCTGGCGCTTCGACATCACCGACCGTCTCCAGGAGGAGAACGAGCTGGAGGTCATCTGCCGCTCTCCGCTGCGGTATATCGCCAAAAAGCAGGCAGAGCGCCCGCTCTGGGGCGTGGACAGCACTGTCCCCGGCTTCCCGCACATCCGCAAGGCGCATTACATGTTCGGCTGGGACTGGGGCCCGGCGCTCCCTGACATGGGGATCTGGCGTGACGTCTATCTGGAGCTCTGGTCGAGCGGCCGGATCGAGCATGTGCAGTATCGCCAGCACCATGAGGAGGACGCCGTCGAGCTGACCGTGCTGCCGACATGGGAGCGCGAGACGGACGCCCTCCGCTGGGTGTTCGCGCTCTATGAGCCGGACGGCTCGCTCCTCTACAAGACCGAGCCGCTGCCGCTCGCCCGCGCGCAGCTCACCGTCCGCATCAGCACCCCCAAGCTCTGGTGGGCGCATGGCTACGGCGACCCGGATCTCTATACCGGCGTCGTCCTCCTGACCGATGCCGAGGGGAATGCCCTCGACAGCCGCACCGAGCGCATCGGTCTGCGGACGCTGACCGTCCGTCAGGAGCCGGACGAGTGGGGCGAGAGCTTCTGCCTCTGCCTCAACGGCATCGACATCTTCGCGATGGGCGCCAACTGGATCCCGTGCGACAATTTGCTCCCCCGCTGCACGGCGGAGCGCGAGGCGGCACTGCTGCGGCAGTGCGTCGACGCGAACTTCAATGTCGTTCGCATCTGGGGCGGCGGCTTTTATCCGTCCGATGCGTTCTATGACTGCTGCGACGAGATGGGGCTCATCGTCTGGGAGGACTTCATGTTCGCCTGTGCGAACTACCAGCTCTCCGACGAGTTCTGGCAGACGACCGAGGCGGAGATCCGTGACAACATCGTCCGTCTGCGCAACCATGCCTCCCTTGGCCTCTGGTGCGGCAACAACGAGATCGAGACGGCCTTCGAGACCTGGGGCCTCCCCGAGGATGCCGCGGCTAAGGCGGACTACCTCGAGCAGTTCGAGCGTCGGATGCCCGCCATCGTGGCCGAGCTCGACCCTGACCGATTCTATTGGCGTTCCTCGCCCTCTGCCTATGGCGGATGCAAGGACACCGCCTCGAACGCCGCCGGCGATATGCACTACTGGGAGATCTGGCACAGCTTCAAGCCGTTCACGGCCTTCCGGGAGCTGTATTATCGGTTCTGCTCGGAATATGGCTTTGAATCGCTCCCGTCCCTGCGGACGATCCAGTCGTTCTGCGACGCCGACAAGGGCGACCTGAACCTGACCTCGCCCGTTATGGAGGCGCATCACAAGTGCGCACAGGGCTCCGAGAAGATCATGTACTACCTCGCACAGATGGTGCGTTACCCGGAGACTTTTGAGCAGCTCATCCATGCGAGCCAGCTCGTGCAGGCCGAATGCATCCGCTCGAACGTCGAGCATATGCGCCGTCACCGCGGACGTTGCATGGGCTCGGTCTACTGGCAGCTCAACGACTCGAACCCCGCGATCTCATGGTCGAGCGTGGACTATGCGCTGCGGCCGAAGGGCGTGCAGTATTACGCCAAGCGGTTCCATGCGCCCGTGCTGCTGACGGCCGGGGCATTCGGCGATCCGACGTTCAATGTCTCCAACGAGAGCCGCGAGCGCTGCATCGGCACGATTCGCTGGTCGCTGCGTGACAACTGCTCCGCCGTCATCTGCGAGGGGACGATCGCCGTGGACGTACCGCCGCTGACGGCACAGTTCTTCGACCCGCCCGCTGCCCTCGCGCCCTACTACACGCCCGAGGGACGCCGGAGGTATTACCTCGCCTACGCGCTCGAGACCGAGGAGGGGGAGATCAGCACCGGCACTTCCCTGCTGACCGTCCCGAAGCAGTTCGATTTCCTCGAGCCGCACATCCAGGTCGAGCTGCGCAAGCTGCCGTCGCATTACATCGTGACGCTCACGTCCGATGTGTTCGTACAGGCGGCGGAGCTGGTGTGCCGCACAGCGGACGTCCGCTTCTCCGACAACTGGCTCGACCTCCACGCCGGCATCCCCGTGACCGTGACCATCCCCAAGCAGGAGGGCATCACGCTCGAGATCCTGCGCAGGGAGCTGTATATCGTACACTAAAAAATGCGTCCCCGACCGTGTGGCCGGGGACGTTTCGTATATCCTTAAGGTGCGGACTGCGTGTCGTTCATCGCCGCCTGCTCCGGGGTGAGGGTGGCGCAGGCCTCGAAGGTGCCGACCTCCTCGCCCTCCTTATTATATAGGTGCATCGTCCCGAGCTCGTAGACCACCACCTCATCTCGCTCCTGCTCGACCCTCCAGTCGGCGCCCGCCCTGTCGCAGATGTTGCCGCGCAGGAGGTCGGTCTTCGCGACGGCGAAGAGCTCGTCCTTGCGGATGTAGGTCTGCTCGGCCTTGTCGCCGCCGAACGCGATCAGGTCGCACAGCAGGTCGTAGTGCTCATCATCGAACGGATAGCCGCCGCACGAGCCGTAGATCTCGCCCTTGCTGTTCATCCCGTAGCCGTACCAGCGGGACGGCACGCTGCCATAGCGCGCGATGATCGTCTCGAGCGCCGTGGCGTCACATGTCTCGTTGGTGTCGGCATCGCCCTCCGCCGTCACGACGCCGTCCTCATCCTCCCAGACCTCACGGAACGTCCAGGCCGGGTCGGCCTCGAGCGCGGTCCGCTGCGCCTCGGTGAACACGTCCGGCGCCGCGGCCTCCTCCCCATACTGGACGCCGTCCGCCGCACAGGTGTACTCGACCGCGCCGTCTGCATCCTTGCTCAGGATATAGGGCAAAAAGCCGGTCTCCTTGTCGAGATAGGCCGTCCAATCATAGACCGCATCGTCCTCGATCGTGCCCTCGAGCACCCATACCTCGCGCCCCTCGTAGACGGTCTGGTCGGTGACATGCCAGCGCGTCAGATCGTCGAGCATATCGGAGTAGATCTGCACCGGCAAGTAACCCAGCAGGGTCTCCCTCACCAGCGTCCCGGCAGCATCCGTCCGATGGATGACCGTGCATTCGCTGAGGGGAGAGTCGCAGAGGTGCGTGTAGACATCGCCCTCGACATAGCAGGTGCATGTGTACCTCATCCCGCTGATGTCCTCCGTGTAGACGAACGAGCCGCGGTCGGCGGGGATGTCCAGCGCGAGGGTGAGGTCGTCCTCCTCGGTCTGCATGGTCGTGTGCAGGTGCAGGCTCATGCGGCCGATGCTGTCCGGGAAGGACTGGTAGAGCGCGTAGGCCGCCGCCTGGTCGGGCAGGGCGACGATCGGTGTCTCCTCTATGGAGACGGGCACCTCGACATCGGTCGCGGGCGTCAGGCTGTCGGGCGACTTCGAGCGTAGCCAGAGCGCCCCCGCCGCCGTCCCGCCGATGACGAGCAGGCAGGCGGCAGCGGCCGCAATGTGTCGAAAATGCGTGTGTTTGACGGTCACGGCAGTACCGCGGACCTCGTCCTCGAAATGGGAATCGTCATGCATCATGATCTTCCTTTCTGCACGGTCGAGGAGCCTTGCCCGCTCCGGCGACCCCGGCGGGATCGCGAGCGCGGCGAGCCTTGCGGCCGTCTCCTCGTCCGAATGGCGCAGCAGCGCGGCTGCGCGGTCGTCTGTACGTTTCATGATGGGCCTCCTTTACCAGATGTCGGCATCCGCCAGCGCCTTTCGCAGACGCTTGACGGCGCGTTCACAGCGCTTGCGGACGTTCGCCGGGGTGAGCCCGAGCGACGCCGCGATCTCCCTGGAATCACGTCCGAGCCAGTATTTTTGCAGCAGGATGGCCGAGTCCGGCTCTCCCAGCGCTTGGATCTGCTCGATGAGGATGCGCCGTTGGGCGGCGTCCTCCGCAATGGCATCGGGACGGTCGGGGTCGATCGGCTCGGGGCGTTCCTCCTCGTCGAGCGACACGGTCGGATGCCGCCCGAGGGCGCGGGCGGTATTGAGCGCATGATGCCGCGCGACCGTGCCGATGTAGGCCTTGAGCGAGCCCTCCCGGATGTCGCCGAAATGCTGCATCACGTCCGCCATCGTGTCCGCGACACACTCCTCCATGTCCTCCTGCGTCCCGATCCCGGTCAGGATCCGATGCGCGATGGCGAACACATAATGGAAATAGGCATCGAACAGCGCCTGATGCCCCTCCCGCGGATCACGCGCCCACGCGGCGCGCACGTCCTGTTCGTTCATCGTCATCACCCCCATCCTTATCTTTTGAGATGCCATGCATGACCGTTCTCACTCCTACAAACACCGGGCGCGCCGCGCGTGTGACACGACGAACGCCCTCCGCGATGGGAGGGCGCCTGTCTCACTGGATCTTCCGATACTTCTGCCCGGTATACTGCACGGCGATGCGGCTCTCGGGGCGCAGGTCGAACAGATAGAGCGTCAGCAAAAACGCCCATTCGAGGGGCTTCATCAGCACATAGACCATGTCTGCCCGAAACGGCGTCGTGATGTGGCGCGAGATGGGGTAGCCATAGCGGTCATACGCGCGCCGGATCACGCGATGGACGCCCGGGGCCGTGTCCTCGAGCCAGTCCTCGAAGGCGTTCGCGATGCAGAGCTGGCGGTTCACGATGATCCTCTCCCCGCGGCGCAGCCCCATCCGCGTCGGCTTGACGAGCTTACGGTGACCGCCTGCCGCGACCGTGCAGAGGTAGTGCCCGTCGTAGACCTCCGGGGGCGGCGGGGTCTGCTGAGAGAACGTCCACTCGGCCGTGTCCGTGAACGCCTTGACCATCGCTGCCGGCCCCTGCCCCGTCAGCACGAGCACGATCATCAGCACCCCGATCAGCGGCACCATCCCCACGAGCCCGAGCAGCAGCCACCCGCACGGCATCCGCAAAAGCCGCGCGATATGGCCATTGAGACCAGTCTCCGGGACGTCGTCCTCTTTCATATAAGAGAGCTGCGCGGCCGCCTCGTCCCGCAGGAGGCGGACCGAGATCAGGTAGACGTTCAGCGGGAAGACCCACGTTATGACCATCAGCATCTCGTCAAAGCCGTGGATCCATGTTTGCAGGACGTAGCACAGCGCCAGCACGTCCCCCAGCATCACCATCGCGATCAGCAGCGCGGACACGAGCGGCGGGCGCCTCATCGAGAGCGTACACTGCATCACGATCATCGCGATGCCGCAAAGCAGCATCGTGATCCAGACCCACGCGCCACATTCGCTCGCGATCAGCTCATGCACCTCATCGCTGAGGCCGTCGATGATGACCGGCTCATACCATGGCGTGTCCGTGACGCCGGCGAACAGCGCCCAGAGCCACGAGAGCGCCGCCCCTGCCGTGAGCGTGACGAGCGTGAAGACACAGCGCTTGCCGCGCTTCTCGAGCGTTGCCCACGGGTGCCAGAGCGCGCGGATGTTGTAGATCGTGACCCAGATCGGCGTCACGATGCAGAACGCGATCAGCAGGATGTAGAAGCCCGTCTCCATTTGGATCCCCCCTATCGGATGATAGGTCTATTATAGCACAGGGCATCCCGTTTGTCAATAGGATTTTATCTTTTTTCGATAAATTATAAATGCAAAACAGCACGTCTCCGAAGAGACGTGCTGATCCATCATTGCAGCATGGAGCGGATGCTCTGCATCTTCTCGTCCCACGCGGCGCTCTCCTCGGCGCAGGCCTTGAGGTCGTCGGCGAGGGCGGCGAGGGTCTCGGGCGGGAGGTCCTTCTTGTAGCGGAGCTTGTGCTCGAGGCTCGCCCAGAAGTCCATCGCCAGCGTGCGGAGCTGTACCTCGGCCTTGACGGGGCGCTTCTCGTTCTCCAGGAAGATCGGGACCTCCACGATCAGGTGCAGGCTGCGGTAGCCATTGGGCTTTGGATTCGCGATGTAGTCCTTGCGCTCGAGGAGGGTGATGTCATCCTGGCGCAGGAAGCAGTCGGCGAGCTTGTAGATGTCCGCCCGAAACGAGCAGACCACGCGGATCCCCGCGATGTCGTAAAGATGCTCCTCGATCGAGGCCAGGTCGTGCGGGATGCCCAGCTTGCTGACCTTGTGCATGATGCTGCCATAGCTCTTGATCCGCGACTGGATGAACTCGATCGGGTCGTTCTCGCCGCGCAGCGAGAACTGCTCGTCGAGCACCCGGAACTTCGTCTCGATCTCCATGATCGCGCAACGATAATAAGAGAAGAACTGCTGGATCGGGAGCATGTCCGATTCAACGCTCTGGATAAACTGCGCCTCGGTCATGTCGGGGTCGTTCATGCGGTCGAGGAGCGCGCTGAGGGTCTCGCGATCGGTCATCCTGTCTGCCATGGGGCCACTTCCTTTCGGGCTTTTCAGTCATTTTTTATCATTATAACACATCCCATCCGAAAATGCAAGTGGTCGGCCCGATCGGATAGGATACTGGCAAAGTATAAACCTACCGTATCTTTCTTGTAACTCTTTTGTAATTTATAACGCGTTACATTACATTTTCATTACAACTTATGTACATGTGAAATGGCTATTTTCAGCCATCCCTGTTTTTTCGACACAAAAAAATGTAATTTTTTCCCTAAAATCCCTTGACAAAGATTACTGTCTGTGTTATAATTTAGAAGGTCATATACAAAATGGATATGACCCACTACAGGGATCCTCCTTGTAGAGCGCAGCCGACCGGGCTGCGGAGGAACAGGAGCTGCCGCACCATGAGCGGCCTTCACTAAGATCATATTTTGCTGGACGCACCGCGACGGTGCCTCCGCACAAAGCTGCCGTTCAGGGCAGCAGAAGGGAGTCATCCAACATGATATCTGGTAAGAACAGTGTCCGAAAACAGATCCTGACCAAGCTCACTGCCATGGCAGCCGCCGCTGTGCTCTCTGTACAGGCCATCGGCGCCGGCACGCTGGTCTTTGCGGCCGATACCGCTGCTGCGGAGCAGGCTGCTGTCGAAGCGCAGTTCGAGCTTTATAAGTATGAAGACCCGGAGCGGTTCCGCGTGGTGGACGACCTCGCGACCGCCATCCCCACGAGCATCGCGGGCGTCACCCATAATGCCCGCTTCGCCGATGCGGAGAAGCGACTCGGTGTGGACGTCTCCAAGTACCAGAGTACCATCGACTGGAGCAAGGCTGCTGCTGACGGCCTGGATTTCGCCATCGTCCGCATGGGCTACCGCGGCTACGGTGCCAGCGGTACGCTCGTCACCGACCCGAAGTTCCGCACCAACATCGAGGGCGCGGCTGCTGCCGGTCTGGATGTCGGCGCCTACTTCTTCACGCAGGCGATCACCGTCGCTGAGGCAGTCGAGGAGGCCAACTTCCTCCTGAAGGCGCTGGACGGCTTCCCGCTGACGCTGCCTGTCTACATCGACATGGAGGACATCACCTACGCCTCCGGCCGTATGGACAACGCCAAGCTGACCATCGCCACCCGCACGGCCATCGCGGAAGCCTTCTGCAGCACCATCGAGGCCGCCGGCTACAAGGCTGGTGTCTATGCGAGCAAGTCCTACCTGCTCAATAAGCTCGATCCCGATGCGCTCTCGCAGAAGCACTATATCTGGCTCGCACATTATATCACTGCCACCAACTACACCGGCGATTATGACACCTGGCAGTTCTCCGACCGCGGTACCATCGCCGGTATCCCCGGTAAGGTCGATCTGGATGTCCGTTACGTCTTCCCTGACGGTCAGGCCCCCACGGAGCCTGTGACCGACCTCGTGACCGACCTCGTGACCGAGCCCGTTGAGGAGCCTTCTACCGAGCCTGTAGAGGAGCCGTCTGAGCCGATCGTGACCACCACGGCACCTGTCATGACAGACGCCGCCGAGGCTCCCACGGAGCCTGTGGAAGAGCCCACCGAGACGATCGTGACCACGACGCGCCCGCAGCTCACTGCCACCAAGCCCACCGAGACGACGACCGTCGCACCGACTGAGGGCTCGCTCCTGGATGTGCCCGTCGACTTCGGCGATGAGGAGGCAACGCTCTCCATCGGCGATACTGTGAAGTTCTTCATGATCGGCAGCGGCGACATCACCTACACCTCCTCTGACAAGAACGTCGCGACCGTTGACGAGAACGGCAATGTGACCGCGCTGCGCAAGGGCGTGACCACCATCACCGCCGCCTCCTCCAACGGCACGTCTGATACCATCGAGATCACCGTCAGCATGCCCATCCATGTTGCGCTGAACTATTCCGCCCTGATCTTCAGCGGCGCCGGCGACACGGCCCTCCTCTCCACGGAGGACGGCACGGCGGTCAAGCTCACCAGCACCGACGAGAAGGTCGTGACCGTTTCGGATGACGGTACTGTCGAGGCCGTCGGCCAGGGCGCTGCATCGGTCATCGCGACCGACAGCGAGGGCAACACCGCTGTATGCAGTGTCATCGTCTGCGAGCAGCTCAAGCCCGGTGACACCAACGGCGACGGCGTGGCCAATGCAATAGATGCCTCCGAGATCCTCATCTACACGACCGCGCAGGCGCTCGGCAAGGCAGCGGTCCTGTCTGAGACACAGATGGCTGTTTACGACTACAATGGCGATGGCGAGATCAATGCCATCGATGCGAGCCTCCTGCTCGCAGACAGCACGACCAACGCCGTTCGATAAGGACACGATGGCGTCCCATATGTCATGGGACGCCATTCTTTTCGCCTCTTGAAGATGATCGGATACGACGACGCCCCTGCGTGTGCAGGGGCGTCGTTTTCATCGCTTCGGTCAGGCCTCGATCTCGGCATGCAGGAGCTGGATGTAGGTCGTGCCGCTCTCTACATAGGTGTCGAACTCGCCGTGGATCGTGATGTCCGTGCCGACCTCGGGATAATCGTCAGGATAAACATAGTCCCCATCCAGGACGAACTCGATGCCCTGTGCGCAGCAGGCCGCTGCATCTGAGATCAGGACCGCAAAATAGTCCTTCTGGGTGTCAGGATCCTGGTAATAGGCGAACGTCCCGCGCGCGCGGACGGTCTTGCCGGCGAACTCGTCCGCCTCATAGACCATGCTGTAGACCTCGGCATAGACCATATTGCTCTCGAGCATGGTCAGGTCGATGTCATAGTCACCGTTCGCGGCCATCTCCGGGGAGACGTCGACCTCGGGCGCAGGCGGTGCGGTCGTCTCCGCTGGGGCGACCGTCTCGGTGGCCTCCTGCTGGGCGATGATGCCGTCGATGTTCGAGGTGTTCGCACTGCATGCCGTCAGGCAGACGAGCGGGAGCAAGACAGCCGTCCTCATGATCTTGTTCATACACGAGTCCTCCCGATGATGACAGAAGTGATCCAAAAGCCCAAGAATACGACGATGTCGGCGGTCACGATGGTAGAGCCTACCGGCGTGGAGAACAGGATCGACAGCACGATCCCCACCGCCGCACAGACCACCGAGATGACAGACGAGCAGATGATGACGCTCAAAAAGCTCTTGAACACGCGCATCGCCGAGAGCGCCGGGAAGATGATGAGCGCCGAGATCAGCAGCGAGCCGACCAGGTTCATCGCGAGCACGATGATGATGGCCGTGATGACTGCGATCACGAGGTTGTAGACGTTCGCCCGCACGCCGATGGCGGAGCAGAAGCTCTCATCGAACGTGACCGCGAAGATCTGATGGTAGAACAGCACGAACACCGTCAGCACGATCGCAGCCATGACGACGCAGACCGCCACGTCGCTCTTTTGGAGCGTCAGGATGGAGGTGGAGCCGAAGAGCGTGCTGCACACATCGCCGGAGATGTTCGCGGAGGTCGGGAAGAGGTTCATCAGCATATAGCCGATGGCCAGTGCGCCGACCGAGATCATCGCGACGGCGGCATCGCCCTTGATCTTGGTATTCTTGCCGGTACGCAGGAGCAGGACGGCGGAGAGGAGCGTCACCGGGAGGACGATCGCCATGCGGTTCGTCAGTCCCGTGACGGCTGCCACGGCCATCGCGCCGAACGCGACGTGCGAGAGGCCGTCACCGATGAAGGAGAACCGCTTGAGCACGAGCGTCACACCGAGGAGCGAGGCGCAGAGCGCGATCAGCAGTCCCACCGCGAAGGCGTACCGTACAAAGGGATAGTTCACAAAATAATCGACCAGTGTCTGGAGACCGTTCATCTCATGCACCCCCTTCCGCAAGGAACGCCTTGCCGATGCTGCTCTCCTTGTAGGCATCGACTGTGCCGAAGAAGCGCTGTTTCCCGCCGCCGATGTGGAGGATGTGGGACGCATAGCGGACGGCAGCGTTCACGTCATGCGTGACCATGATGATGGTGATGCCGTCGCGGTTGAGCTTGGCGATCAGCTCGTAGAGGTCGATCTGCGCCTTGGGGTCAAGGCCGGTGACGGGCTCGTCGAGCAGGAGCATGCTCCTCGTCGCGCAGAGCGCCCGTGCAAGGAGCACGCGCTGCTGCTGGCCGCCGGAGAGGTCGCGGTAGCAATGCCCCGCGAGGCTCGCGATGCCGAGCTGCTCCATGGTGCGGTCGGCGAGCGCCTTGTCCTCTGCGGAATAGAACGGTCGAAGCCCCATACGGGCGAGGCATCCCGACCGCACGATCTCGCGGACGGAGGCGGGAAAGTCCCGCTGGACGACCGTCTGCTGGGGCAGGTAGCCGATGCCGGTGAGGGCGGGGTCGCGCTCGATCTTCCCGCGCAGGACGGGCTTCAATCCGAGCAGCGCCTTGACGAGCGTGCTCTTGCCGGAGCCGTTCTCACCGAGGATGCACAGGCAGTCGCCCGTCTCGACGGTGAAGCTCAGGCCCTCGGTGACGACTCCGTCCTCATAGCCGAGGGTCGCGTCGATGCATGTGATCTGTGCCATTTCAGTCCAATGCCTCTTTCAGTGTGTCACGATTCTGCATCATGAGGGAGATATACGTCGCGCCGTCCGCGATCTGCTGGTCGCTCACGGATTGCAGCGAGTTCAGGGCGACGATGCCCTGGTCCTTCGTCTGGGTGTTCTCGATGACGGTGCGGGCGATGGAATCATCGGAGTTCTCGAGGATGAAGACGTTCTTCACGCCCAGCTCGTCGATCTTGTTCGCAAGGAAGACGATCGTCTCGAAGCTGGCCTCCGTCTCCGCGGAGCATCCGGGGAACGCCGCGTAGTAGTCGAAGCCGTAGTCCTCGACGAAATAGCGGAACGGGAACCGGTCACAGAAGACGAGCGTCTCCTGGTCGGCATCGAGGGTCAGGAACGCCTCATCGAGCGCCATCAGCTCCTGGGCATAGGCGCCGAGATCGGCGGTATACGCCTCGGAATGGTCCGGGTCGAGGGTGCAGAGCGCCTTGGTGATGGACTGGCAGATGGTCGTCGCGTTGTTGACGGAGAGCCAAACGTGCTCGTCATATGCGGGGCCTTCGTCCTCGTCCGTCTCCTCTTCCTCGGGCATCATGCCCTCCTTGACCTCCTCCTCGCGCGCGGCATCGCCGACCTCGTCGAGCATGCACAGGCAGATCCGCTCCTGCCCGTCCGAATCGGCGATGGCGTCCGCGACCCATGTCTCGGACTCGCCGCCGACATAGATCAGCAGGTCGCAGGCCGCGATGTCGGCCATGTCCTTGGCAGTGGGACGGTAATTGTGCATGTCCACACCGCTCGACAGGAGGTAGGTGATCTCGACGTCAGAATTGGACTGGGTCAGTGTTTTTGCCCAATCATAGGCAGGAAAGCTCGTGCATACGATGCGGAGCGCATCGCTGTCCGGCGCGCTCCCCTGCCCCGCGCACCCCGTCAAGGCGGCGAGCAGCGCGGCAGCGGTCAGACCGGCGAGCAGGCGGATGATGTCATTTCTCTTGCTATCCATGGGGTCTCCTTTGCATGAAGCGACCGGCTTCTGCCGGTCTCGTGAAATTGATGATCATTTTCAATTTCTATTATACCACGTTTTTGGGATTTGTCAAGCGTTATTCAAAAAAAGTATCACATGCTTGCATCGTCCTGGCTGATATGCTATAATAAAGGTAGCAAAAGGAGGCGATGCCATGGCTTCGACCTATGTGGACGAGTTCCTCGTGCCGGAGGGGACGGAGGTGGTCGGGCGCCGGAGCATCCCGGACGAGATCGCACAGATCGGGCGTTTGGTGCTCCCGGGGAGCGTTCGGATGATCGAAGACAGCACATTCGACTATTTGACGATCGGCGAGCTCGTGCTGCCGGACGGGCCCTGCTGTCTCGTCGGGAGCTACTACAGCGGACTACATGCGCCGGTCGAATTTACGATCGACCGAGTCGTGATCCCGGCCGGGCATCTGCCGTGCTTCTTTGAGCGTGGGCGCCTTGACAGCGGCTTTTCCGAAGCGCAGATGGCCTTTCTTGTCGATTCGGCCGCCTACGATGCCCGCCGGGGCATCCTGCCGCCCTCCGACGTGACCGATGCGGCGATCCGGCGTCTCACAGCATATCTCCGTTGGATCGTCCGAGATTCGATCATCGTCGATCCAGCGCACCCGCTGCTGCGATCGGTGGATGGCATTTTGTATGACAAGGCGCTGGGAACGCTATTCTTTGTCCCCCCATCCAAGCGTGATGTCACGCTCCCCGGCACGCTCCGGCGTGTCGCCAAGATGGCCGTCCTCTCCCCTCCCCTCACGCGCCTCTGTCTCCCGGAGGGGACACAGATCCTGGAGGACGATTCGATCATTTCAGATCATGAGGACGTGACCCGTTTCACCGTCGAGATCCCGTGGAGCCTCATGCAGGTCTCGCTCGTATTCGACGAGATGACCGTCCTCTTCCGCACGCCCTATGGCGCGCTCAAGATCGTCTATCCTGACTTCCTTTACCGCGATGAGTGCTTCGATCACGATAAAAACGAGACTTGGGAATACCGTATCGGCCTACGAAGAGACGCGCCCAAGAGACGCACCCGCACCCGCATAGACCCCATCGCCGTGCTCCATGCCGAGACGGAGGACGCGGCTTGGGCGGCGTTTTGTCAGCTCGACCGTCTTTGCGCCTGTCTCACCGCGCTCTGGTGCTGCCGCCGGTGGCCGGAGAGCCGGCGGTTTCGCATGTACCTGAAAATGTGTGTTCCAAAGGCCGTCACATTCTGCATCGAATACCACGACACCGACGGCCTGCGCGCGCACCTGGCCGCGGACTTGCTCACGCCCGAGGCTTTCCAGCTCGCGCTCGACGTCTCCGACGGGGCCGGCGATACCGTGTGCAAGGCCATCCTGCTCGACTACGCCGGGAGCCACGGTCTCCTCCCGAACGACCACCGTCTTTAAAAGGAGTCTGCCATGCAAGAGGAGATCATCCACTACGTCCCCTTCGCGGACGAGACCGAGATCCGCATCCCCGAGGGCGTGCGGCAGATCGGCGAGAAGGCCTTCGAGGATCTGCCGCACGTCACGCGCATCGACTTTCCCGCCACCGTGACGGACATCTATCCCCAAGCGATCGACGGCCTCCCCAAGCTGCGCGCCCTGACGCTGCCGGACGGGGCATGCGCGATCGACCAGAACGCGTTCTTTGACTCTGCGATCGAGCGCGTCACGATCCCGGAGCAGTTCCGCCCGCTCGTGGTCACAGAGGACCCCGACCCGCCCATGCCTCCGATCGGCACGCCGGACCCCTACGATCGCATCCCGCCCGGTACGCACTGGCAGGACGAGGGCGACCCGGAGCAGGACTGGCGGTTCGCGGAGGATATAGAGAAGTATCATTGGCAGGATATGGAGCATAAGTCCTCGAACGACCCCTTCGATGACTTCGCGTACTTTCACGGGCATCCCGTCCGCTGGGTGCTGCGTGAGCGGAAAAAGACGTCCGATGTGCGGGAGGGGACGGCCTTCCTCTCGCAGATGCCGCAGCTCCGCGAGATCGCGGTCGATTCGGCGAATCCCGATCTGACGGCGTACAAGGGCGCCCTCTACACGAAGGACAGGCGCGTCCTGCTGGCCGTCCCGTCGATGATCGAGGTGCTGGAGATCCCGCCGGAGACCGTCGAGATCGCCGTCAAGACCGCGCACTTGCTGCTCTATACCGACCGGCTCGGGTGCATCCGTCTGCGTGAGATCCGTGTCCACACGGAGAACACAGCGTTCGCGGCCTATGACGGTGCGCTGTATGACAAGGCGCTCACGACGCTGTTCGCCGTGCCGTATGCCAAAAAGCACCTCGCGCTCCCGTCCACGCTCCGCACGATCGTGGCAGATGCACTGCGGATGACATGTGTCAGCCGTCTGACCCTCCCGGACGGGCTCGTGACCGTCGGGGACGGTGCCTTCGGGAAGCATCCGCTCGAGGAGCATTACCCGGGCGAGGAGGACTGCGATCTCGGCCCCTATCTCCACACGGACGACTTTTGGACGCTCGACGTCCCCTGGAGCTTGACGGACTGCCGGCAGCCGCTCCACGACATGCAGCTCCGCCTCGAGACGCCCATCGGGACGCTCTCGCTCCGCACGGACACGCGGCTCCTGGATGACGGGCAGTTCCGCAGCGAGGACTGGGAGGAGCACATGGCGCGTATGAGAAGGATAACGTTCGCGGGAGACGTGTGGAACGTCACAGCGCTGCTGCATGCAGCGTCTGCGTCGGACGCTTGGGACATCGCCAAGCAGATGCCGCCCCTCCTGCGCATGCGGATGATGCCGTGGCTCTGCCGCCGCTGGCCCGGATACACCGCGTTCCCGCAGTATCTCCCGAAGCATGCCGACTGGCTGATGACGGTGCTCATTGAGATGGACGATCTCGAGGGCATCGGCCAGCTCCTCTCGCAGCGGAGTCTGTCGCCAGAGGCGGTGCAGTGTCATCTCGACGATGCGCAGGCGCCTGCTGCCCTCCGGGCGATGCTGCTCGACTATGCAGAGCGCTACCATCTGTTCGGGACAGATCCGCGGCGGCTCTGAGCGCTGTTTCCTTATCTATCACCCCTTGACATACGCGGTCAGATGTAGTATAATAGGGGTAACGACTATCCGGCACGGCGAGCGCCGTTCGGAGGAGTTCGATTCTTCGGGGCATGTGCAAATCATGACCGACGGTGTTCGCTGCCAGGCAGCGTCAGTCCGTGAACCGCGATCAGCGGCCGAGCCGGTGAGACTCCGGCACCGACGGTATAGTCCGGATGGGAGAAGAATGAACGCATCTGCGCACATATCCTCGCATCATCACAGCGCCCCGAAGCACCCGGGGCGCTGTTTCTGTTGGAGAGAGCGGCCGTCGCATGGAACAGAGGAGGAATGTCAAATGGAGGGGCAAAGGAATCATACGGAGGACGAGCGGTCGTTCATGCGCCGCGCCATCGCGCTCGCACAGAAGGGCATCGGGTATGCAGACCCTAACCCGCTGGTCGGGGCCGTCATCGTCCGCGAGGGACGCATCATCGGTGAGGGATGGCACGCCCGCTACGGAGAGGCGCATGCCGAGCGCAACGCCCTCGCCGCCTGCACGGAGGACCCGCGCGGCGCGGACATCTACGTCACCCTCGAGCCCTGCTGCCATCAGGGCAAGCAGCCGCCCTGCACCCAGGCGCTCATCGACGCCGGGATCGCGCGCGTCTTCATCGGCTCGAGCGACCCGAACCCGCTCGTCGCCGGGAAGGGCGTTGCACAGCTCCGCGAGGCGGGGATCGAGGTCATCGAGGGCGTGTGCAAGGACGAGTGCGACGAGATGAACAAGATTTTTTTCCACTATATCACGCACAAAACGCCCTACGTCATCCTCAAGATCGCCATGACCGCCGACGGCAAGACGGCCACGCGTGCCGGGCTCTCGAAGTGGATCACAGGCCCCGAGTCGCGGCGGCACGTCCACATGACCCGCAAGCGCTGTATGGCCATCATGATCGGCATCGGCACCGTCCTCGCGGACGACCCCTCGCTGACCTGCCGTATCGAGGACCCGCGCGACCCCATCCGCGTCATCTGCGACACGAACCTCCAGATCCCGATGGACAGCCAGCTCGTCATCACGGCGCGGAAGATCCCGACATATATCGCCACATGCAGCGCCGATTCCCGCAAGGCCGCGGCGCTCCGCGAGCTGGGGGTGAACGTGCTCGAGATGCCCTCCGCGGACGGACGGGTCGATCTGCGGGCGCTGATGCGGCGGCTCGGGTCGCTCGGGATCTCGTCCGTGCTGCTCGAGGGCGGGGCGGCGCTGCATGAGGCCGCGCTGCGTGCCGGGATCGTGCAGCATGTGCAGACCTACATCGCGCCGAAGGTGTTCGGCGGCGTGAGCGCGAAGCCCGCTGTCGGCGGCCTCGGGGTCTACGAGGTCGGGGAGGCCTACCGGCTCACGCCCGCCTCTGTCTCGCGGCTCGGGGACGATGTGCTGCTCGAATATGATGTGGAGGGATGAGGATGTTCACTGGTATCATCGAGGAGATCGGGACGGTCGCGGAGATCCGCCGCGGCGCCGCGTCCTGCGTGCTGACGGTCCGGGCGAAGAAGGTGCTCGAGGACGTCCACATCGGTGACAGCATCGCCGTCAACGGCGTCTGCCTGACCGTCTGTCGGACGGACGGGAGCACGTTCGCCGCGGACGTCATGCCCGAGACCATGCGCCGGACGACCCTCGGCACGCTCGTCCCTGGGAGCCGGGTCGACCTCGAGCGTGCGATGGCAGCGGACGGGCGCTTCGGCGGCCACATCGTCTCCGGCCACATCGACGGCACCGGCACCGTCCGCTCGCTCACGCGCGAGGACAACGCCGTCTGGGTGACGATCCATGCGGATGCGTCGCTCCTGCGCTACATCGTCGTCAAGGGGAGCATCGCGATCGACGGGATCAGTCTCACGGTCGCGCGCGTGACGGCGGACAGCTTCGCCGTCTCCGTGATCCCGCATACGGCCGGGGAGACGATCCTGCTCGAGCATCGCCCCGGCGACCGTGTAAATCTGGAATGCGACATCGTGGCGAAATATGTCGAACGGCTCATGGGCGGGAGGACGTCCGGCGGCGGCGTGACCGAGGCGCTGCTCGCCGAGAACGGGTTCCTATGATCCCGCGCATCACACCCGCCACGCGAAAAGTGGCGCTCGAGGCCGCGGCACCGCCAGCCGAGACGATCCGCTGCGGCATCGCCTGTAAGATGGAGCATCCCTCGCCCTACATGGATGGGCCGGAGCGCCGTCCCGCTTTCGCCGGCCTCACCGACCAGGGGACGCTGGTGGTCGTCAGCTTCACGCCCTCTGGGCAGCCGACGGTGACAGTGCGTTCGCTGCTCGCGATGACGCGCGTGCGGTTCCATGGGATACTGGGGCGGTATACCGTTCGGATCGACCTGAAGAGCGGCGGGAAGGAGGAAAAGATCGTCCTCTACGCCGAACGCCGCGAGCAAGGCCTCCCCGACCAGGGCACTGAGCTGGAACGGTTCCTTGGCACGCTGCGGCGACTGTCCATTCGTTGAGCAAAGCATCAAAACGGCGCAGATGCGTCGTAATTAGATAAGGAGTAGATATGGGATACAATACGATACCGGAGGCGCTCGAGGCGCTGCGGGCGGGCAAGGTCATCCTCGTGATCGACGACCCCGACCGTGAGAACGAGGGCGACCTCATCTGTGCCGCCGAGCACGCCACCACGGAGAACGTCAATCTCATGGCGTCCAAGGCCAAGGGACTGATCTGCATGCCGATGAGCCGTGCGTTCACGGAAAAGCTCGGCCTGCACCCCATGGTCGCCCACAACACGGACAACCATGAGACGGCGTTCACCGAATCCATCGACTATGTCGGCACGACCACGGGCATCTCTGCAGAGGAACGCGGCCTGACGGCGCGGATGTGCGTCGAGAGCAGCACGCCCTCGGATTTCCGGCGTCCCGGGCACATGTTCCCGCTCGAGGCCAAGCCCGGCGGCGTCCTCGAGCGCAACGGCCACACGGAGGCGACCGTCGACCTGATGCGCCTCGCGGGACTGGCCGAGTGCGGCCTGTGCTGCGAGATCATGGCCGAGGACGGCACGATGATGCGCACGACCCAGCTCCTCGCCTTCGCCGAGGAGAACGGGCTCGTCGTCATCACGATCAAGGCGCTCCAGCAGTACCGCCGCACCTGCGATACGTTCATGGAGCGCGTCAGCGCGGCGCATCTGCCGACAAAGTTCGGCGAGTTCCGCATCTACGGCTATCGGAACCAGATCACCGGCCGGGAGCATGTGGCGCTGGTCGCAGGTGACGTGGCGGACGGGGCGCCGGTGCTGTGCCGTGTCCATTCCGAGTGCCTGACGGGCGATGTGTTCGGCTCGTGCCGGTGCGACTGCGGACAGCAGCTCGAGGAGGCGCTGCGGCGCATCTCCGCGGAGGGACGCGGCGTGCTGGTCTACCTCCGGCAGGAGGGACGCGGCATCGGTCTGCTCAACAAGATCCGCGCGTATGATCTCCAGGAGCATGGCCGCGACACCGTCGAGGCGAACGTGGAGCTCGGCTTCGCGCCCGATCTGCGGGACTACAGCGAGGGCGCGCAGATCCTCAAGGACCTCGGCGCATGCCGTCTGCGCATCATGACCAACAACCCCGATAAGATCGCCGATCTTTCGGACTACGGCATCACCATCGAGAGCCGCGAGCCCATCGAGATCGCGCCGAAAAAGGAGGACCTCTTCTATCTCCAGACCAAGCGCGACAAGATGGGACACATGCTCAAAAACGTTTGAATCAAGCCATAAATCATAGAAAGGAAGCAAGTATCATGAAGGTTTTGGAAGGTATCTACGAGGGCAAGGGACTGCGTGTCGCGATCGTGGCATCGCGTTTCAACGAGTTCATCGTGAACAAGCTGGTCGGCGGTGCGGAGGACTGCCTGCGCCGTCATGGGGTCGCCGATGACGACATCACGCTCGCCTGGGTCCCCGGCGCGTTCGAGATCCCGCTGGCGGCCAAGAAGCTGGCAAAGTCCGGCAAGTATGACGCCGTGATCTGCGTGGGCGCCGTGATCCGCGGCTCCACGAGCCACTATGACTACGTCTGCGCCGAGGTCTCCAAGGGCATCGCGTCCGTCTCGCTGGAGACGGAGATCCCCGTGATGTTCGGCGTCCTCACGACCGACACCATCGAGCAGGCCATCGAGCGCGCCGGCACCAAGGCGGGCAACAAGGGCTATGACTGCGCGCTCGGCGCCCTCGAGCTCGTGTCCCTCATGAAGGAAGTCTGATGCAAAAGATCATGTTCTTTGACATCGACGGCACGCTCATGGAGGATTCGTCCTCGCATTTCGTGCCGGAGAGCACCCGCACCGCGCTGCGTCTGGCGCGGGAGGCGGGGCATCTGCTGTATGTCAACACAGGGCGGCCGGTCATCAATGTCGATGCGGACGTCCGCGAGCTGGGCTTCGACGGCTACATCTGCGGATGCGGCACCTACATCGAATACGGCGGCCGCGAGGTCTTCTACCACACGAACCCGCGCGAGGTCTGTCTGGAGATGGTGCAGCTCATCCGCCGTGTGGATGCCTCTCCCCTCTTCGAGCGGCGCGACGGCTTCTTCTTCGACCCGAAAACGCGCGACCTGCCGTTCATCAAGACCATCCGAGAGACCTTCAAGATGCAGGAGAAGAACGTCTGGCGCAGCGCCGATGATGCCGACTTCAGCTTCGACAAGTTCGTGATCGGGTATGACGAGCAGACGGACCTTGACGCCTTCAAGGCCGGGATCGCGCCGTATTTCGCCTTTATCGACCGCGGCTACGGCTTTGCGGAGATGGCGCCGCTGCCTTTCAGCAAGCGCACGGGCATGGAGCATGTCCTCCAGATGCACGGCATCCCGCGCGAGCGCGCCTATGCGATCGGGGACAGTCTCAACGACCTGCCAATGTTCGAGGCCGCCGGGACGTCGATCTGCATGGGCAACGGCGACCTTCTCAAGCCCCATGCCGACTATGTCACGGACGATCTTTGGCATGACGGTGTCTACAAGGCGATGGCGCATTTTGGATTCTTTGAAGCATAAAAAACGTTCCCCAGAGCCGATGTGAACTGACCCCAAAAAGTTAGACAAACTTTTCAAAGAAAACTTATGCAAAGCGACTAAGAGAGATCTTGGTCGCTTTTGTTATGCAGCATCGCGTCT
>CACWPL010000020.1 GCA_902762785.1 uncultured Ruminococcus sp.
TTTTCTAGGCGGCTTCTCCCCACCCCCCTGCCCCCCGCCCCCAGGGGCGGGGGGAGAAAATGGCGGCCCTGCGGGCCGCCGCCGCTTTTTCCGCCGCCTGCCGTCGGCGGTATCAAAGATCGCCAAATGATAAAAGTAAGGTTTTTCGACAAGCTGTTTTTTTAAAAAATTTTGGAGGACGCCGTCCTCGATGCCACCTAATTATAGCATGGGGCGGCGGAGGATGTCAAGCAAGGGTCGATCCGGCGCTGTCTGTCCCATCCGCGGGACATTGCGCGTGAGAACGGTTGACATCGCGCGTGCTTTGTGGTAAAATGACAAAAAACGACACACGAAGGAGGCAACATCCATGGAATTCCTGCACATCTCCGACCTGCACCTCGGCAAGCCGCTGGGCGGGTGGTCGCTCTACGATGACCAGAAGCACATCCTTGCCCAGATCGTGGACATCGCACGCGAGAAGGCGCCCGACGCCGTCCTCATCGCGGGGGACGTGTTCGACCGGTCCGCACCGGCGGCAGAGGCCGTCGCGCTCTTCGATGCGTTCCTGGGCGACCTGGCCGACCTCGGCAAGCCCGTCCTCATCATCGCTGGCAACCACGATTCCGCCGAGCGCATCGCCTATGGCGGGCGCATCATGCGGCGCGGGGGCGTCCATCTCTCGCCCGTGTATGACGGCACGCTCACGCCCGTCACCCTCGAGGACGCGCACGGCCCAGTGCAGGTCTGGCTCCTGCCCTTCCTCGACTACGCGGCCGTCCGCCAGAAGTTCCCCGACGAGACGATCTCCGACACGACCGACGCCGTCCGCACCGCCCTCGCCCATGCCCCCATCGACCCGTCCGTGCGCAATGTCCTCATCGCTCACCAGTACGTCACCGGTGCCGCGAGCGCAGGCTCCGAGGAGCTCTACCGCGGCGGCCAGGAGAGCATCCCCGCCGCCCTCTTCGATGTCTTCGACTACACCGCCCTCGGCCATCTCCACCGCCCGCAGGACGTCGGCGGACGCCCGATCCGCTACTGCGGCACGCCCCTGGCCTACTCCCTCTCCGAGGCAGGACAGGAGAAGTCCGTCACGTTCGTCACGCTCGGGGAGAAGGGCACGCCCGCCCAGATCGAGACCGTCCCGCTCGTGCCGCTGCGCCCCGTCATCCGCAGGACGGGCACCTTCGAGGAGATGATGGCGCTCCCGCCGCTCGAGGCCTATGTCCATTTCGACCTGACCGATGAGAAGGACGTCCTCGATGCCGCCGGCCGCCTTGCCAAGCGCCATCCGTACTTCATGGGGATGGCCTATGTCGGCAGGAAGACCGCCCGCGCCGTGACCGCCGACACCGACGCGATCATGGAGGAGGCCGCCCCGCTCGACCTGTTCTCCGCGTTCTTCCAGAGCATCCACGGCGATGCGCTCACCGAGGACCAGAAGCAGCTCCTGGAGGGACTGATCGACGACATTTGGAACAAGGAGGAGGATGACGCATGAGACCGATCACTTTGGAGATGGCCGCCTTCGGCCCCTACGCCGAGCGGCAGGTGCTCGCGCTCGACAAGCTCGGCAAGGACGGGCTCTTCCTGATCTGCGGCCCCACCGGTGCCGGCAAGACCACCGTGTTCGACGCGATCTCCTACGCGCTCTACGGCAAGCCGTCCGGGCAGTTCCGCGAGGCGGACATGCTCCGCACCAAGGGCATCGACCCGAAGCTGCCGACCTATGTCCGCCTCACGTTCGAGCATGCCGGCAAGGAATACGAGATCTACCGTTCCCCCGGCGGCCACGTCAAGTCCATGCGCGGCGGCAAGACCGCGGAGGCGCTCCCCGAGGTCAAGCTGTCATATGGGGACGTCACCCTCACGAAAAAGAAGGAGGTCAAGGACAAGATCCAGGAGATCCTCGGGATGGACCTCGACCAGTTCGCCAAGATCGCCATGATCGCCCAGGGCGACTTCCGCGACCTCCTGATGGCGTCCTCGTCCAAGCGCGTCGAGCTCCTGCGCGACATCTTCGGCACGGAGAAGTTCAACACGCTCAAGCAGCGTCTGCGCGAGCTCGCCGCCGATGCCCGCCGTGACAAGGAGCACGCCCGCGAGACCTTCGATACCCTCCTGGCCCAGGTGCGTCTCTCGGACACGCAGGCCGAGACCGCCGAGGGCATCGCCCTGCGCGAGGGACGCATGTCCGCCGCCGAGATCGGGGACTATCTCACGCGCATCATCGCCGAGGACACCGCCGCGCGCGGCGCAGTCACCAAGGCGGAGGACTCCTGCCGCACGACCATCGCGGCGGCAGGGGAGCGGCTGCGGCAGGGGCAGGCGCGTGCCGAGAAGCAGGCGCAGCTCGAAGCGCTCGAGCGCCAGATCGGCGTCGATACCGAAGCGCTCGACCGCCTCACGGACGCTTGGAAGGATGCCAAGGCGCGGCTCCCCGAGGCGGAGGCCGCCACCCGTCAGGCAGCGCAGCTCGAGGACAAGCTCCCCGCCTATGACGCCCTCGCCAAGACCGCCGCAGACGTCGCCGCGTGCAGACAGGAGGCCGATGCCGCCGCCAAGGCGCAGAAGGAGGCCGCCGCGCGTCATCAGGCGCTCGTGCAGGCTCTGGAGGACGACAAGGCGTCCCTCAAGGCGCTCGCGGATGTCGGGAGGGAGATCGCCGACCTCGAGGCCGCGCAGGCCCGTCTGGACGGACGGACGACCGTCGTTTCCCAGCTCGGGACAGCGCTCGCAGAGCTGCGTGCCGCCGAGGACGCCCTCACCAAGGCACAGACCGCCCAGTCCGCCCGGCAGACGGCGTTCGAGAAGCTGTCCCGGGAGGCGAAGGACGCCGCCGCGGCGTGCGACCAGATCCGCCGCGACCGCGATGCCCTCAGCGATGCACAGGTCGTGGCCGCCGACCTTGCCCACACGCGTGAGCGGCAGTCGGATGAGCTGACGCGTATCACCGAGACGGCGTCTCAGCTCGACCGCTGCCGTGACCGCGCCGCCGAGGTCAAGTCCGCACAGGAAAAGGCCGATGCCGCCCGTGACGCCGCCGCGTCTGCGGAGACCGCGGTGACGGAGGCCAAGGAGGCGCTCGAGTCCCTGCGGACGGCGCGCGCCGCCCTCGACGATGTGCCAGTCGCACGGATGGCCGCCGCACAGGAGCAGGCCGCCCTCGATGACCGCCGCGACCGTCTGCATGGCCTGACCGACCTGCTCACCGCCTGGGGGACTCTCGATGCCAAGGCCAAGGACGCCCAGACGGCCTATCAGACCGCGCAGGACGCCTACCAGTTCGCCCGTGACGCCTACGAGGACGCCAACGACGCCTTCCTCGCCGACCAGGCCGGCGTGATCGCGCAGCGTCTGCGGCCCGGCTGTGCGTGCCCGGTCTGCGGTGCGCTCGAGCATCCGGCGCCGGCGCATAAGAGCGAGACGGCACCGACCGAGGCCGAGGTCCGTGCGCTGCGGGAGGCTGCCGATGCGGCCGCGCAGGTCCGCGAGGAGAAGAGCAGCGAGGCCGGTGCCGCGAACAGTGCCGCCGAGTCCCTCCTGGCACAGGTCAAGGAGACGGCCGAGTCTCTCCTTGGCACGTCCGATGGCAGCATCCCCGCCGCCGTCCAGACCGCGCTCGCCAAGGTGCAGGCCGACCAGACCGCGCTCGATCTCCGTGTGAAGGCACTGGACGGCGACATCGCCCGCGCTGCCGCCCTCGATACCGAGATCCAGGCGGCCGAGACGACGCTCGCCGCCCGCCAGTCCGACCGGGACGACGCGCAGAAGGCCGTGCAGACGGCGGAGAGCGAGTCCGTCCGGATCGCGAGCGTGCTGGAGACGGAGCAGGCCGGAGCGCTCCGTGCCGCGTCCGCGCTGCTCGGGGAGACGCTGACGGCGGATGCCGCGTCTGACCGTGTCGCCGTGCAGCGGCAGAAGGCGGAGGCGGCCCTCCGGGAGACGGACAAGGCCATCGACGCCAACGACGAACGTCTCAAAAAGCACGCCGCCCTTTGCCGTGCCCTCGACGAGCAGACGGCACGCTGCCAGTCCCTCGAGGACGATGTGGCTTCGCAGGAGCAGACGCTCCATGCGGCCGCGCTCGCGATCGAGAAGGACAGCGGCGGTCTCGAGAATCAGCGCACTGCCCTCGCAGGCCGTCTGGCCGAGGCGCTCGACGGGTGTTCGCTCGCGGACGCGCCGGCACGTCTGGACAAGGAGCGGGCCGCGCTCGAGGCGCAGTCCCGGGAGACGGCCGACCGTCTTGACGATGCCCGCCGCCGTGCCGACCGCCGCAGGGCGCTCGAGGCCGTCATCCCCCAGCGGGAGGAGGAGGCCGCGGCTGTGGCAGAGCAGATGCGTGCCCACGAGCGTGACCATGCCGGTCTGACGGCCAAGCTCGCCGCGCAGGAGGCACAGCTCGCGCAGGCACAGGCCGCGCTGCCCTATCCCACCCGGGACGAGGCCGAGGCCGCGCTCGCACGCTGCCAGCAGACGGCACGCGAGATCGCCGCGGCCGTGGACATGCGCGAGCAGGCACGCAGCGAGGCCGCCGCGGCGCTCGACGACCTGCGCGGACAGGCCAAGGGCCTTGCCGACGTCGTGGCAGAGATGCCCGTGATCGACGCCGCCGCCGAGACCGCCCGCCGCGACGAGGCCGCCGCACAGCTCACGGCACTGGGCGCGCAGAGCGAGGCGCTCTCCGAACGCATCCATCAGAACACCGTCCAGAAGCAGCGGATCGCGGCGCAGTCCGGCAGGATCGCGCAGCTCGAGGCGCGGCACGACATGGTCAAGGTGCTCGCGGACACGGCCGCCGGCCAGGGCGCCTCGCACATCCCGCTCGAGGTGTATGTGCAGACGGCGCTCTTCGAGGACGTCGTCCGCCGTGCCAACGCGCGTCTGGCGATCATGACGGACGAGCGCTATGAGCTGGTGCGCAGCGAGGAGGCACGCGGCGGCAACGGTGCCGACGGCCTCGAGTTGGACGTCATCGACCACTGGAACGGCACCCGCCGTCCCGCGCGCTCCGTGTCCGGCGGTGAGACGTTCATGGCGTCGCTGGCGCTGGCGCTCGGCCTCTCCGAGCGGATCCAGGCCACCAAGGGCGGCATCCGTCTCGACACCATGTTCATCGACGAGGGCTTCGCCACGCTCGACCGGGAGCGCCTGTACCCCGTGATGAAGGCGCTCGAGAGCCTCGTCGAGAGCGACCGCGTCGTGGGCATCATCTCCCATGTCGACGTGCTGCACGACAGCATCCGCCAGAAGATCTGCATCCACCGCCGCAAGGACGGCACCAGCACGGCCGAGATCGTGCTGTGACCGCACCGCATACATACCGCCCCCTGCGCAGCGCACGCAGGGGGCGGTGTTTTTTGTGATGGGGGACGACTTAGCCCCAGACCGTATCGAGGAACGCGACTCGCGCGGTGAGCCAGTCGGAGAGGATGGCGGCGGTGTCGGCGTGGGTGCGGCAGCGGCGGACGGCGACCGTCCACTCGCTCGAGGCTTCGTTGTGCGTGAGGGTGTCCCAGCGTGCCTCGTCACGGGCGAAGGCGTCGGCGCAGGTCTCCGTATCCGACGCGATCCCGGCGAGCGCACGGTCGAAGACGCCGCCGTCCCGCGCGGCCGCCCACTTCTCCCGGACGATGTCCTGGAACCAGTCCTCATGGATCAGTACCGCGAGCCACGGCTGGATGGACTGGTACTGGTCGTTGACGTCCCAGAGGATGTTCGCGGCATAGAGGCCGGTGCCGTCGGCGCAGCGGTCCTTGTTGCCCATGGTGGAATCGAAGTCCCACGGCGCCTCGAATCGCAGGCGGCCGTCCCCGTCCGGGCCGAGGTCGCAGGTGAGGAAGAAGCTCGACCAATAGAGGTCCGCGTCACAGGTCAGCTCGCAGAGCAGGTACATGTCCGCGAGGGAATCGAGGTCCGCCACCTGTGAAACGGCCTCCTGCGGGGCGATGTCCGCCTCCGTGAGGGCACCGTCCGGCCCGAGCACGAGCGCACGGTCCTCATAGGCGGCCGCGTACATGACCTCGTAGACCGCCTCGAGCCGCGCGGCGATGCAGTCGCGCTGGGCGGCGGAATAGACGTCGCTCTTGATCGTGTAGCCCACGACCGGGCGGACGTCATGCCGCCCGACGGGGAGGGGCGTCATCCGCAGACCGCTCTCGTCCTGTCCGTCGAACGGGACGAGCGGGGCGTTCTCCGCATAGCCGATGGTGAAGCTGTGGAGGTCGTCCTCCTCGGTGTAGTAGCCGTCGAACTCGAGGAGATAGCCGATGTCCGTGCCCTCATAGCCGTCCGCGGGCTTTGTGATGTCGATGCGGTCGCCATCGACCTGCTGCTGCTCCGTGAGCAGGTAGACGCCCCAATACTGGCCGTCCACCGTGACCTCCACGAGCTGGGAATCGGCGGCATAGAGCCCGTCCGCGCCGAGGATGTCCCGCGCCATGGCCAGCGCGGTCTTGTCGCGCAGGAGGGACGTGTCCTTGTAGAGCGCGAGCAGCACCCAGCTCTTGAAGGCCTCGCCGCCGTTCAGGCCGAGGACGGACTGCTTCTCGTCGAACTTGATGCGCAGGGGCTTTTTGTCATAGGTGGTCGTCCAGTTGCCGCGCACCTTGACCTGTGCGGGGGCGGAGAGGAGCGCCGTGCCGCCATCCGTGACGGTGATGCTGCATGGCTCGTACCACGGGGCGGGGGGCATCTGGTAGCCGGGCGTCCAGCTCGCGATCTGCGCGGAGACGTGCGGCGCGACCGGGTCGGTCACGAAGGCGAGGGCATCGTCACCGGTCTTTTCGGTCACGATGGAGATGACCGGGAGGACGTCGCCCTCGAAGGGCGGCAGCGTCTCGCCGTCCGTCTCAGTGATCGGCGGCACGTCATCCGGCACGGACGGCGTGGAGGACGTGGACGGCGTGGACGCACATCCCGTGCAGACGAGGAGGCAGGATAGCGTTATGGCAAGGATACGTTTCATAGGGCAGGTCTCCGTTCATATAGTCTCAAGGTCGGGGAAGCAGCGCCGCTCGAGCGCGGGGCGGAGCTGGGCGATTCGGTCGAGGCGTGTGCGGACGTCCTGGCGCGCGGCGCCGATCTGGCGGAGGAAGGCCGCGAGGGTCTCCTGCCGGTCGAGCGGCGGCACGGGCACGGGCATCGCGCCGTAGGTGCGGGCATTGACGTTCGGCCGGGACGACGCCGCACACGCGCGCGCGACCATGTCCCGGAAATAGGGCGTCCCGGTGAGCCAGTGCAGATAGACGGGCAGCACCTGCGCACGGTCGGGCACCACGCGGATCAGGTACCCCGCGTACTGGCAGGGGCCGTGGCGTGCCGCGTCGTACAAAAAGCACTTGCCGACGGTCGCGCCGCTCCGGGCAAGGAGCAGGTCGCCGTCATGGAGACGATGGGACGCGCTGCGGCGGGCGGGGGAAACGGCCTCGTCCCCCAGACGCCCGTCCGGGAGGATGTCCGTGATGCGGACATAGCGCATCGTCCCATCGAACGGCACGGCCGGGTCCGGGGCGCCGTAGGTCAGCGGGGCGGACGCCGTCTCCCGCAGCGGCCGCATCGGCCACGGGGAGCGTGCGGGGTCGCCAAAAAGCGCATAGCCGCGTGCATCCGCGAGACGGTCGAGCGCGGCGAGCTCGTCCCGGCAGAGCGCGGCGGCATGGTCGGCAAGACCGAGCATCGCGGCCGTCTCCCGCTGGCGGACGGCATCGGGGAGCGGCACCGGCCACGCACGGAGCCACGCGGCAGACAGGTTCTGCTGGGCGCTGCCCCTTGCCGCGGCGAGGCACTGGCGCCGGAACGCCGCCGTCCCGAGGAGGGCGGCGAGGTACGCCGGGTCGACTGCCCCCTCCCGCACGCGCAGCACCGCGATCCGCTGGTTGAGGACGGCGGGGAGCATCGCCTCGGTGACGACTGCCGTCCGGCCGACATAGCCGGTCAGCGTCACGAGGATGTCGCCCGCGCGCAGGGGACAGCGGCCGGCATCGGGGTCGTCGGGGGCGAGGTAGCGCGGGGACGTGTCCTCGAGCCACCCCTCCCGGACGTTCGAGATGCGGATGACGCGCAGGCCGCGGTCGGTGAAGCGGGCGCTGGGGTAGGCGCAGCCCGTGCGGATGGTGCAGAGGCGGCCGAGGGGCATCGTCTCAATCATCGAGCATCGCCTCCAGCTTGGCGAGGTCCTCGGCGATCCGGCGCTCCGTCTCGCGGATCTCGGCGAGGATGACGGCCGGCGGCGGGACGTCCTGCGGCACGGCCTCGGCGCGGGCATAGCGGCGGTACGAGAGGTCATAGCCCGCAGCGGCGATCTCGTCGGCGGGGACGAAAAAGCTCTGCGCCGTGCGGGGACGCACCGTCTCGTCCTCCAAATGCGAAAAACGCGCGAGGATGTCCGGGATGTCGTCCTCGGGGACGGGGACGCGGCGGTCGTCGAGGGAGAAGCCGTCCGCGTGCATCTCATAAGACCAGACGCGGTCAGTCGTGCCGCCGCGCGTGAAGAGGAGGACGGCCGTGGCGATCCCGGCATACGGCCGGAACACGCCCCCCGGCATCGAGATGACAGCGCGGAGCGTGTTCTCGGTGACGAGGCGTTCGCGAAGGAGACGGTGCGCCCGCGTCGTCCCGAAGAGCAGACTGTCCGGCACGATGACGGCACAGCGTCCGCCCTCCCGCAGCATCCGCAGGATGAGCGCGAGGAACAGCAGCTCCGTGCGCTTGGTGGAGGCGGGGGCGAGGCCGGGGGCGGCGCTGTCCCGGCGGCCGGTGAAGGGCGGGTTGGCGAGGACGAGGTCGCATGCGGGGGAGACGTCCGCTTCGAGCGCGTCACAGCGGCGCAGGTCGGCATCCGTGACGCCCGCGAGCCGGAGGGACATCCCGGCGAGGCGCACCATGGTCGGGTCGATGTCGAGCCCGGTGAGCCGGACGGACGCGCACGCGGCGGCCGCGGTGAGGAAGCCGCCCGTGCCCATGGCGGGGTCGCAGACGTGCTCGCCGGGGCGGGGGGCAGCGAGGGCGGTCATCATGCGGATGATGTGGCGCGGCGTGCGGAACTGCCCGTTGCGGCCGCTGGCATCGAGCTTGGAGAGCAGGTGCTCGTAGACGTCGCCCATGAGGTCGCGGTCGGCGAGGTCGAGGCGGTCGATGGCGTCCATCGTCTGCACGAGGAGCGCCGGCGTCCCGATCAGCATCGCGGCGCCCTCCCGCAGCCCCGGGAACACGCGCTCGCGCATCTCCGTGAACAGCACCTCCGGCGCCATCTCGCGCATCCGCCCCCACGCCGCGGCATCGTGCAGGCGCAGGAAGAGCAGGTCGCAGATCTGGTCGATGACGGTCTTGAGGTCGGGCAGACCGTTCGCCCAGAGCCGGTCGATGACAGCGTCGATCTCGCGGCGGCGTTCCCCGGTGAGCATGGCAGTCCCTCCTTATCATGTAGATAGTATCATGATACCATGATCAGACCAGTCTGTCAAGCGGCCCGGAGCCCGGGCTGGCGATCCCCATCCGGGCGGCACGGCGCACGTTGCTTTTGACCGCAATGCCCCCAATGGCCTCGCGGCCAAAGGGGGCAAAGCTGCTTTCGATATACGCGCTGCGAGCAGCGCGGCGCGTTCTTGATACCATGGCTTTGTACCCCGGGCGGGGTCGCATCTCGCACGATCCTAGGACAGTCTCTCTGTGCAGGATGACGAAATTTTGGAAATGCGGGGACAGGTATTGACATCGTGTCAGAATACTGCTATAATAATGATAATGACAGTGTGTCAAAATGCGACTCGACCGAGGGGACGTCCCCATGACCGAAAGGAGGCCGTGATGAGAAAAATGATCTCCCTGCTCGCTGCGGGGCTCGTGGTGCTGGGCGCGGCGGCGCTGCCGGCGTGTGCGTCCGTGGGGACGGGCGCGCCGCGTGTGAACGTGCATGATGTACAGCGGATGGCGGCCTTCCTCCATGGGATGTCCGGCGCGGAGGACCTGTCCGATGCCGACTATGACAAGAACGGCGACGGCCGCTGGGACGTCTTCGACCTGGCGCTCATGAAGCGCGAGGCCGCCGCAGAGACGCCCGGGTCCCAGAGCACCAGCATCGTCGTCTACTTCTCCCGCACGGGCAATACGGAGCGCATCGCCGAGATGCTGACCGCCCTGACCGGCGCGGACAGCTACGTCATCGAGGCCGCCGTGCCGTATACGGATGACGACATCGACTACAATGTCTCCGGGTGCCGCGCGAACGTGGAGCAGAACGACAAGTCCGTCCGTCCCGCGATCGCAGAGCCGCTCGATTCCCTCGACGGCTATGACACGGTCTTCCTCGGCTACCCCATCTGGTGGGGCGAGGAGCCGCGCATCATCGACACTTTCCTGGAGACCTATGACTTTTCCGAGAAGACGGTCGTCCCGTTCTGCACCTCGGGCAGCAGCGGCATCGCGACGAGCGAACGCAATATCGCCGCGCTCGTCCCCATCGGGACGCAGCTCCCGGGCAAGCGCTTCTCCGCCACCGCCACCCAAGCGGACGTCCAGGCGTGGTACGACACGCTCGACCTCCCCAAGGCCGACCCGCAGCTCCAGATCCAGATCGGGGACACGACCCTGACCGCCGCCCTCGCGGACACGACCGCCGCCGCGGAGCTGGCAAGCAAGCTCCGGGAGGGCCCCGTCACCGTGACGCTCGGGGAGTATGGCGGGTTCGAGAAGGTCGGTGCGCTGCCGTGGACGCTCACGCAGTCGGACGAGCGCATCGAGGGCGCGCCGGGCGATGTCCTGCTCTACCAGGGCGGGCAGATGACCGTGTTCTATGGCACGAATGCCTGGAGCTATACGCGCCTTGCCCATATCGACATCCCCCAGGCAGAGCTGGCCGACATCCTCGGGAACGGCGATGTCACGGCCGTCCTGTCTGTGAGATAAGACCGCGTGACGCGGTGACGTGGAAAGCGGACCCAACGTGAAAAGCAAAGGACGCCTGCATGTCTCCTCGCGGATGCGGGGAGACGTGCAGAAACTTGAATACTATATAAGGAGGCTCCCAACATGAGCGAAAGGATCGTACAAACGGCCGGGCGTGACCAGCTCGGCAGCTTCGCGCCAATGTTCGCGCATCTCAATGACGATGTGCTGTTCGGCGAGGTATGGAACGAGGCGTCCATCGACGTCAAGACGCGCTGCATCATCACGGTGGTGTCGCTGATGGCCTCGGGCATCACGGACAGCTCGCTCGTCTACCATCTGCAAAACGCCAAGGCGCACGGCGTCACCCGTGAGGAGATCGCGGCGATCGTGACCCATGCGACGATGTATGTCGGATGGCCGAAGGGGTGGGCGGTGTTCCGTCTGGCCAAGGAGGTCTGGGACGAGGCCGCGCCCGCGGCGACCGAGAAGGAGCGCTACCAGAACACGCTCTTCTTCCCCATCGGCGAGCCGAATCCCTATGGACAGTATTTCGTGGGGCAGAGCTACCTCGCCCCGCTCTCGACCACGCAGGTGCCGATCTTCAACGTCACCTTCGAGCCGGGATGCCGTAACAACTGGCACATCCACCACGCCAAGTCCGGCGGCGGGCAGATGCTCGTCTGCGTCGGCGGCCGGGGGTACTATCAGGAACAGGGCAAGGACCCCGTCGAGATGACGCCCGGCACGGTCATCAACATCCCGCCCGAGGTCAAGCACTGGCACGGTGCCGCCCCGGGGGAGTGGTTCTCGCATCTGGCCATCGAGGTCCCCGGCGAGGACGGCAGCACGGAATGGTGCGAGCCGGTCGCGGATGCGGACTATCAGGCACTGAAGTGACGGCGCACGCCTGCCGCCCCTAACGAATGAACAGGAGGTACACACCATGAGCAAGAAGCTCGTCGCCTATTTTTCCGCCAGCGGCCGCACGGCCAAGACCGCACAGCAGCTCGCTGCCGCCGCATCCGCCGACCTCGCAGAGATCGTGCCGGCCGTCCCGTACACGTCCGCTGACCTGAACTGGCAGGACAAGCAGTCCCGCAGCAGCGTCGAGATGGGCGACCCGGCCTCGCGTCCCGCCATCGCCGCGCCCGCCGACGTCGCCGCGTATGACGTCATCTACATCGGCTTCCCGATCTGGTGGTACGTCGCCCCGACCATCATCAACACCTACCTCGAGAGCGCCGACTTCTCCGGCAAGAGGATCATCCTCTTCGCCACCTCCGGCGGCAGCGGCTTCGGCAAGGCCGTGGCCGGTCTGCAAGCGAGCGCGCCCGGTGCCGTCATCACCGAGGGGAAAGTAAATCCCTCCGCCAAGGACCTCGAGGCCCTTGCAGCGATGGACTGAGTAAAAAAAAAGAGCGCCGTCCCCGCGCAGGACGGCGCTTTCTGCTGTGTCACACCCTCTTTCGAGCCAATGATATGCTGCCGCATAGTTGACATTTCTCTAGAAAGATGGTACAATAGAAGAAAGACAGGAAGGGGGGGGACATGATATGCTGGTCATTGGATACATTTCCGAATATTGGGGACTGCTCGTCATCCTGATCGGCACGGCGCTCGTGCTGCACAGCGATGTCCACCTGGAGCGGCGCATGGTCAGAAGGATCTTCGCCTCGAACATCATGCTCTTCGCCTATTCCATCACGACCTTCACCGAGTCCTACTTTGGCGACCTCGATACCCTCCACCTCGCGCGCCCGATCCTCTCCGCGATCAATTACAGCCTCGTGACCTTCATCCTTGTCAACAGCATCCTCATCATGTACCCCATGCAGAAACGGCAGCTCTTCATCCCCGCGTACATCAATGCCCTCCTCTGCTTCGTGTCCATCCCCACCGGGGTCGTGTTCTATTACACGGACGACAACCACTTCCAGCGCGGGATGCTGGGCTATCTGCCGTATTTCATCAATGCGCTCTATCTCGTCTATCTCTTCTACCGCCTCTTCCACAGCGACAGGATGCAGCGGGAGGACATGCGCGTGCTGATCTTCGTCGTCATCACGTCGATCCTCTGCCTCGTGCTGCCGCTCTTCTATTATAATGCGTCGTCGCTCTGGTTCACGATGACCATCGCGGGCGACATCCTCCTGTACTACGTCTTCCTGCTCCAGCAGTTCACCAAGCGCGACTCCCTGACCAAGCTCCTCGACCGGCAGAGCTATTATTCCGACCTGGAGCGCTACAGCGCCCGCATCTCCTCCCTCATCGCCATCGACATGAACGGCTTGAAGGAGATCAACGACAGCGCCGGCCATATCGCGGGCGACGCGGCCCTCGTGGCGCTGGCGGACTGCTTCTGGAAGGCCGCGCACGATGACCAGCGCGTCTACCGCATCGGCGGCGACGAGTTCGTCATCCTCTGCATCGGCGGCGACCGGAAGGATGCCGAGGACTTGATCACGCGGATCCGGGAGAACGTCGGCAAGACGGGGTACACCTGCGCGATCGGCATGGCGATGCGTCCCGAGGCGGAGAGCCTCGAACTGCTCTACCAGCTCGCCGACCGCCGTCTCTACGAGGAGAAATCCCGATTCTACGAGGCCACCGGCAAGACCCGCCGCAAGCGCGAGCACGCCGCCGCCCAGACCGCAAAATGATGAAAATGATGTGACGGCACACGGAAGCTGACACAAAGGAGGCGATCACATGGATCGGGAACGCAAGGCAAGGCTCGACAGCATCTTCGAGGCCTTCTCCATCATGGCGGAGGGGCGTTATGTCTACGTCTGCGACATGCGGGAGGACCTTTCCCGGTGGTCGCATTTGGCTGTGGACTATTTCGACCTGCCGTCTGAATACATGACCGGCGCAGGGGACATCTGGGCGGAGCGCATCCACCCGGACGACCTGCCTGCCTACCAAAAGAGCATCGACGGCATCTTCGCCGGGACGGACGGCAGCCATGACATGCAGTACCGTGCGCGCGACAGGGAAGGGAACTATGCCGTCTGCACCTGCCGGGGCGTGGTGCTGCGCGACGGCGCGGGCACGCCGATCTATTTCTGCGGGGCCATCCAGAACCACGGCGCCATGAGCTATGTCGACACCATCACGGGACTGCGCAGTCTCTATGGCTTTTTCGATGACCTCAAGTCGATGTCCTGGGCGCATGATCCCGGCACCGTCCTCCTGCTCGGCCTGAGCAGCTTCTCCACCATCAACGACCTCTACGGCTACAGCTTCGGCAACGACGTCCTGCGCGTCCTCGGGAACTACCTCACGCAGACCTTCGCCGGCCGCGGCAGCGTCTACCGCATGGACGGGACGAAGTACGCCGTCATCTCCCATTCGCTCGATGCCGCCGAGATGCAGGCCGTCTACCGGCAGCTCCAGCTCGATGTCCGGCACCATTTCTCGGTCGGGGAAGAGTCGGTCGGGCTCACGCTCAACGCCGGTCTCGTCGTCGCGAACACCTTCGACATCAGCGCGGAGACGATCTACACCTGTCTGAAATATGCCTATTCTCGCAGCAAAACGCAGCTCCACGGCCACTGTGTCGTCTTCACGGACGATGTGACCGCCGAGAGCCGGCACTATCTCGACCTCCTCAACCGCATCCGCGCCGACGTGACGCAGGACTGCCGGGGCTTCTACCTCTGCTACCAGCCGATCGTGGACGCGCAGACCGACCGTCTCACGGGCATGGAGGCGCTCCTGCGCTGGAGGGACGAGAGCGGCACCGTCCCGCCGGACCGATTCGTCCCGGTGCTCGAGCAGGACTCGGTGTTTCCCGTGCTGGGGCATTGGATCCTGCACCGCGCCATGACGGACGCGCGCCGTCTCCTCGACCGCTGGCCGGATCTGGTCGTGAACGTCAACCTCTCCTACACGCAGCTCGAGCACAGCGGCTTCGTCGATGAGGTGCTCGACCTGCTCGAGGAGACCGGCCTGCCCCCGCAGAATCTGTGCCTGGAGCTGACCGAGCGCTGCAAGATGCTCGACAAGGCGCTCCTGAAGACGACCTTCCGCACGCTGCGCCGCTGCGGCATCCGCATCGCGGTGGACGATTTCGGCACGGGATTCTCGTCCTTGGGGATCCTGCGCGACCTGCCCGTCACCTGCATCAAGGTCGACCGGGAGTACGTCAAGAACGTGGAGACGAGCAGCCGCGACTGCAAGACCGTGAAGTGGATCTCGGAGCTGGCGAGCGCGTTCCATATGGAGGTCTGCGTCGAGGGCGTCGAGACGGCCGCGATGCGCGATCTCCTTCGGCAGTACCACGTCGCGCGGTTCCAGGGCTATCTCTATTCCCGCCCCATCCCGTTCGAGCAGTTCTGGGAGAAGTATCACGAAGCATGAGAATGCGCCCCTGTCCGGGATGGACGGGGGCGCGGTCGTTTCTCAAAACTACTCTTATTGACCGCCCCTCTGCACCCGCAGCGAGTCGCCGCGGGAGGTGACGATCTGGTAGCCTACGCTCGCCACGCGGCGGGAGAGACAGTCCTTACACTGCGCCGACTCCTCGCCGGTGCAGATCTTGTTGTCGTAGAGCAGGTACTTGTCCCGCACGCCGACGGGCGAGAGGTTCGGCATGAGGACGTTCGCGCCCCATTGCAGGCCCATCTCCCGGCCGCGCGGATGGATCGTGCCGAGCGCCGTGGTCGCCGGGAGCAGCACCCCCGGGAACAGGAGCCGCAGCACGCCCAGCAGACGCAGCGTCAGCGCCAGCGACCCGGACGGCGCGTCCTTGAACGGCGTGTCCTTGTGGGGGAGGAAGGGGCCGATGCCGATCATGTCCGGCCGGAGGTCCTGGAGGAATCGGATGTCCTCCACGATGTGCGCGAGCGTCTGCCCCGGCGACCCGACCATGATGCCCGCCCCGACCTGATAGCCGATGTCCCGCAGCGTGTAGAGGCACGCCTTGCGGTGCGCCCCGCTGAGGTCAGACGGATGGAGCATCGCATAATGCGCCTCGTTGGCCGTCTCGTGGCGCAGGAGATAGCGGTCGGCGCCGGCATCGAAAAAGCGCTGGTAGCTCTCGCGGGACTTCTCCCCGATCGAGAGCGTGATCGCGCAGTCCGGGAACGCCGCACGGATGTCCCCCACGATCTGACAGACGCGGTCGTCCGTGAAATACGGGTCCTCGCCGCCCTGGAGCACGAACGTCCGAAACCCGAGGGCATGTCCCTCCCGGCAGCACGCCAGGATCTCGTCCTCGGTGAGACGATAGCGCGCGGCGGCGCCGTTGCTGCGCCGGATGCCGCAATAGTAGCAGTCATTTTTGCAGTAGTTCGTGAACTCGATCAGGCCGCGCACATAGACGTCCGTGCCGTAGCTCTCCCGCCGGACAGCATCGGCCGCGGCGCGCAGGGCGTCGTCATAGCGGTCGGTGGCCAGCAGGTCGAGGAGGGCGGCGTCGTCCAGGTCGTGCGTTTCTCTGAGCGTGTCGATCAGCATGGTAGGTATCCTCCTTGCCAACATGCCCCTCCCTTGGCGGAAAGGGCATGTCGTCGATACTGTGGACGGGACGTGTTCAGAGCAGCACCTCGGCATTCGTCCCATAAAAGATGTCGTCTCGCCCGGCGAGCAGGTCGAGGAGACGCTCCAGGCGGTCCCAGGTGCCGTCCCCGTCGAGCTCGTAGCTGTGTCCCCAGACGCAGAAGATCTGCGGGACGTCGGGCGTCATGTCCCGGAACTGCGCGGCGAGGTCGAAGAGCGCGTCATCGTTGTGATGGCAGGTCGGACGAAAGCGCATGAGGTCCGTCTGCACGCCGAACGCATGGGACGCATCCACGCCCCTTGCGTACCGCAGACCGAGCCGCTGCGCCTCCGCGACCGCGCGGTCGTCATAGGCACCATAGGCATACGCCATCCCGACCGGCGCACGGCCAAAGAGCGCCGTGAGCGCGGTGACATCGTCCGCCAGCTCCCTGTGGAGGGCGGCATCGTCCAGCTCCGGGAGCGCCAGGTGCTGCGCCCCATGGACGGCGACCTCGTGCCCCGCATAGACCCCCGCGGCCTCCCGCAGGTCGAGCCGCCGCACCCACGCGCCCTTGTACTGCCACGCGCCCGCATCCCCGCTGAGGCCGGAATTGAGGTTGAAGGTGGCCTTCATCCCGTAGCGGTCGAAGAGCGCGATCAGGCGGACGTCCTGCTCGTTGCCGTCGTCATAGCTGAACGTCAGCGCCTTGCGGTGGTGCGCGGTCCAGCTCATGCCATCAGCTCGTCGGCGAGGGCGGCGAGGGCAGCGCGGGAGGTGTCGTTCAGCGCGGACTTGATGGTCACGGTCGTGTCCATAAAGGTGATGTTCTTGGACTTCTCGAAGAGGCCCTTCATGGTCTTCCCGGCGGTCGGCGCCCAGGAGCCGTTCTCGATGATGCCGATGCGCTTGTTCTGGTAATTGCGCTCGGTGAGCCACTCGATGAACGTCCGCATGAACGGGAAGACGTCGTTGTTATACGTCGTCGACGCGAGGACGAGCGTGCCGTAGCGGAACGCATCCTCGACGGCCTCGGCCATATCGTCACGGGCGAGGTCGGTGACGGCGACCTTGGGGCACCCCTTCTCGGTCAGCATCGCGGCGAGCTGCTCGACGGCCTCCTTGGTGTGGCCATAGACGGACGTATACGCGATGCAGATGCCCTCGCTCTCGGCGCCGTAGGTCGACCAGGTCTGGTACAGACCGAGGTAGTAGCCCAGGTCCTCGGTGAGGACGGGGCCATGCAGCGGGCAGATGGTCTGGATGTCGAGCGCGGCGGCCTTCTTGAGGACGGCCTGCACCTGCTGGCCGTACTTGCCGACGATGCCGAAATAGTAGCGGCGCGCCTCGCAGGCCCAATCCTCCTCGACATCGAGCGCGCCGAACTTGCCGAACGCGTCCGCGGAGAAGAGGACCTTGTCGGTGCTGTCATAGGTGAACATGACCTCCGGCCAGTGGACCATGGGCGCGAAGACGAACTTCAGCTCGTGGCGGCCGAGGGACAGCGTCTCGCCGTCCTTGACGGTGCGCATCTTCTCGGCGGGGACGGTCAGGTCGGGATAGAACTGCCCGAGGAGGCCGAAGGTCTTGGCGTTGCCGACGAGGACGGCGTCCGGGTAGGTCTGCACGAAGAGGGCGATGTTGGCGGAGTGGTCGGGCTCCATGTGCTGGATGATGAGGTAGTCGGGCTTGCGGCCGTCGAGCGCGGCGGCGAGCTCGCCGAGCCATTCCTGGCCGAACCTCGCGTCGACGCTGTCGAAGACGGCGACCTTCTCGTCGAGGATGACATAGGAATTGTAGGCCATGCCGTTCGGGACGTCATACTGCCCCTCGAAGAGGTCGAGGACATGGTCGTTCACGCCGATGTAGCGGATGTCGTTGGTGATGCTGTTCATAGGGATGTTCCTCCGTTCCATAGTTTGGGATGCCTTTATTATACCATATTTGCGGACGTTTGTCCACACCCTTCCTTGAAAAAGATGGCGCCGTCCCCTTCCCTTTTTTCAACAGTCCAACGTCTCTTTGTTGAAAAAACCAAATGGTTCTTTCAACACCTCCATCCTTTGTTGAAAAAACCAAAAGGTTCTTTTCACAGTTCTCCACACTGGTTTTCAACATCTCAACAGACTTGCACGGTGGAGAACGGTGAAAAACGGCATTTCCCGTCGTTTTTGGAGACGGTGGCGTCTCTTTTCCATGTTGAAAAAACCTTAAGGTTTTTTTTCGCTGTTGAAAAAACCTGATAGTGAGCCTGTACCTGTACCTGTTCCTGTTCGTGTTCCTGTACCTGAAAATGATAGTGAGTGTGAGCGTGTGTGTGAGTGTGTGCGTGAACGTGAGTGTGAGCGTGAGTGTGAGCGTGAGTCGGTGTCGCTGCGCTCCCGCAAGCTCTCGCGCGAGGCGGGGCTCCTGCGTCCTCAAGAAAAGAAACACACGAACACACAGACACACAAACACACACACACCACACACAGACACACACACAAGCATCATTTTTTTTTCACAAACAACAGACAACAACACAACAACAGCAGCGAAGAAGGGCTCTTCTCCAAAAAAACTGCCCGCCGGCGCCCTCACGTCCCCAAGAGGACGGACAGGCGCTGACGGGCAGCGTCTCATTCACCGTCGAGCATCGCGGCGACGGCAGGGAAGACGGACAGGCTGCGGCGCAGGATGCCGTGACAGTGCGCGATGGCGGTGCCGTAGTTCGTGATGGGCACGCCCTGCTCGGCGGCCAGCGTCTGCCGGAACTGCACCTCACGCGGCGGCAGCATACACGCCCCGCAATGCACGATGAGCCGATAGCCCCCAAGGTCCCGCGGGAACCCCGTGCCGGAGCTGGTCTCGAAGACCGGCTCGCATCCTGCCTTCTCGCGGATCCAGCGCGGGAGCTTCACCGTGCCGATGTCGTTGCACTGGCGATGATGGGTACATCCCTCCGCGAGGAGCACGCGGTCGCCGTCCTGCAAGCGGTCGATGGCCGCCGCACCGCACACGAACGTCTCCAGGTCGCCCTTATAGCGCGCAAATAAAATGGAGAAGCTCGTCAGCGGGACGTCCTCCGGCACCTCGCGGGAGACGCGCCCGAAGGCCTGACTGTCCGTGATGACCATGCGCGGGGACGGGATGCGTGCGAGGGTCGCCGCCAGCTCCGTGTCACGGCAGCAGACCGGGATCGCCCCCGCCTCGAGCGCCGCACGGATCACCTGCTGCTGCGGCAAAATGAGCCGTCCCTTCGGCGCCGATTCGTCGATGGGGATGACCAGCACCAAAATGTCCCCGGCCGTCACGAGGTCGGCGAGGAGGGGCTTGGGGTTCGCAGGACGCGCCGTCTGCTTGGCGAGGAGCGCGCGCAGGGCAGGGATGTTCTCGCCCGTCCTCGCGCTCACGCAGATCTCGTGGGCGCTCGTCACCGGCGGCATCATGCCGAGGTCGGCTTTGTTATAGGCGATGACATAGGGGAGCTTGCGCTGCTCGAACTCCGCGAGGAGGCGGCGGTCGGCATCGGCCATCCCCTCCGTGCCGTCCACCACGAGGACGGCGATGTCCGTCTTGGCGAGGACGGCGAGGGACTTCTCCACGCGCAGACGCCCGAGCTCGCCCTCATCGTCGATGCCCGCCGTGTCCACGATCATGACGGGACCGAGCGGCAGGATCTCCATGGCCTTGTAGACCGGGTCGGTGGTGGTGCCGCGCACGTCCGACACGACCGCCAGCGGCTGCCCGGTCACGGCGTTCACGACAGAGGACTTGCCCGCATTGCGCCGCCCGAAAAAGGCGATGTGCAGGCGTTCGGAGGAGGGGGTATCATTGAGGCTCATAGCGTTCTTTCCTTTCCGTTGGGATGTCCCGCAGAGGCGGGGCGCTGTCCTTATTATACACCAGGACGGCGAAAAAAGCAAGATGCCGGAGCGGGCGCCCCGGCATCATTGCCGTAGTGGGTGGAGAGACGGACGGTCAGCTCTGGATCGGCAGCGTGACGAGCTTCACGACGGCCTTGAGGATGTTGAGGGCGTCCGTGGTGTCGATGGCCTTGTTGCGGTCGACATCGGCGGCGGCCTTTCCGGCGCCCGTCAGCGTCAGGCCGCCCAGCAGGCTCTTGTTGATCGCGATGACGTCGAGGATGTCGACCGTGCCGCTGCCGTCCACATCACCATAGACGATGTCGTCGATGTCGGTCGTCTCGGTGTCCTCGGTGGACTCGGCCGTCTCCGTGGGCGGCTCGGTCGGGAGGGTCGAGGCGGTCGTGGTGGTCGTCTCGGTGGGCGGCTCGGTCGGGACGGTCTCGGTCGGCGTGGTCTCGGTCGGGATGATGGGGGAGGTGGTCGTCTCAGTCGTGGTCGTCTCGGTCGTGGTCGTCGTCTCGGCCGTGGTGGTCGTGGCGGGAGGCGCGGTCTCGCCCTCGTGTACGATCGTATAGGCCACGTCCAGCGGTTCGAGATGATAGAAGACATCGACCGTGAAGCCCTCCTGCGCGGACGGGACCTTGAAGGTCGTGCGCCAGGTGCCGTTCGTCAGGAAGATGCTGGTGGCTTCGCTGCTCGGCGGCGAGAGCCAGTTGATGTGCAGGTAGACCTCCTGCCGGCTCGCGCCGTTGAGGTCGATGACGATCTTGTCGCCTGCGGCGAGCGTGTCGTTGCCCTTGAGGACGCCGTGCAGCCAGGCGGCGGTGGTCATCTCGGTGGTGGTGGTCGTTTCGGGGGTCGTCTCGGTGGGCGCGGGGGTCGTCTCGGTCGGCTCTGGGGTCGTCTCGGTCGTCTCCGTGGTCTCCTCGACCTGGCCGGTGACAAAGACGCCGCCATTCAGGGCATCGCAGTCGAACCGGCAGGGCGTCCCGCTGCAGCGTGCCCAGAACGCATCCGCCCCGGTATTCGGCGCGGTGTCCAGATACGTCACATCGAAGACATCATCGGGGGCGGTGTCCTCCGGGAGCACGAGCGCCAGCTCGAAGATGGGCGTCGGATCTTCCAGCATGTAGGAAGAGGCGCCTGTGATCCAGATGATGTTGTCCTGGATGGCGGCGGCCACATGCCCGAAGCGATCGGTGACATGGACCTCCGCGACCTCCGGCGAGACGGTGATGCCGAACGAATAGCTCGTGACGGCCGGGGCCTCCAGCATCTTGACGGTGAGCGTCACCGGATCGTCATTGGCCTTGAGCTCCTCGCAGTCGATCTGCACTGCTTCGATGCCCAGCACGACCGGATCCATGCCCGTCGGAGGGTCGTCCCTCGAGATGAGCTGCTCCCACGGGTCGACGCCGTCGGCGAAGGTCGAGCTGATGTACTGGAGGATGTAGTCGGCGTCGATGGCGTCGATGGTCCCGGAGCCGTCGACGTCGGCATTGTGGCGGGCGAGCTTCTCCGTCGCTTCATCCTCGCTGCACAGGAGCACGTCCTCCTTGGCCACGGCCTCGCGCGCGCAAAAGTCCAGCACGATGCGGACATCCAGGTCATCGACCTGGCCATCGAGATTCACGTCGCCGATGAGGGAGCCGTCCGCGGTCACCTCAGGGCCGGAGGTCGGGTCGGTGGGGTCAGCGGCACTGGGGTCGACGGGGTCGGCACTGTCATCGCCCTCGGCGAAAACGGTCGGCACCGCGGGGACGACCGACGTCATCGGCATCGAGAGGCTCATCATGCTCATGCTCGCCGCAGAGAGCAGCGCGAGCAGGCGTTTCCAATGTGTTCTCATGTCGCATCCTCCTAACTTGTTGATCACCAAAAGAATAACGGGATATGGGTAATTTTATGATACGATATTTGGCAGGAAAAAGCAAGGGGCAGGCGGCGTCTGCGGCACATTTTCTCTATCCTGCACAGATCCGCCCCGCCTCGATCGGCGGATATGCCGAAGCGCCGCCGTCCTGCGGGAGGACGGCGGCGGGGCGTGTCTTTTGGGGGACGGGTCAGCTCTTGACGGGGAGCGTCACGAGCTTGACGACGGCCTTGAGGATGTTGAGGGCGTCGGTGGTGTCGATCGTGCCGTTGCCGTCGACATCGGAGGCGGTCTTGGCGGACTTTTTCAGCGTCAGGCCGCCGAGGAGGCTCTTGTTGATGGCGATGGCATCGAGGATGTCGACCGTGCCGCTGCCGTCGATGTCGCCGACGGCGCGCGGGGACGTCTGGGCGATGAGGGTCTCATAGGTGCCGTCGCCGTCCTTGTCGACAGAGACACCGATCGTGTCCTCGTCGATCTCGTAGAGGAAGACCTCGCCGGCGTCGGTCGAGAAGGTCAGGCGCGGGTCGGCGTCGTCGCTCTCCGCGAAGAGGGTGACGTCCGTGAGCGTGTCACCAGACAGGAGATAGCCGCCATCTGCCTTGCGGAGCGTGACCTCGCCCGCCGTGCCGGAGGCGCGCATGCGGTACCAGTCCGTCGGGGCGCAGCCGTCGTTCGAGAGGATCTCGAGCGTGTAGGCGGAGGAGTCGCCCGCGGCCTCGATGTAGCCGGACGGGTCGAATACGACCTCGGTCGCGTCGGCGAACTCTGCCAACAGACGGTCGTTCTTGTAGCGCATGACCATGTCGATGTCCTCGTTCTGCTTCAGATCCATGACGACGCCCTTGGACTCGCCCTTGATCGCGAATTTGATGTCGGATTCGACATCCTGTGCCGTGTACGAGGAGAACATCTTGATATCATCATCGCTCCCGGCGTTGAGCGTCCATCCGCTGCCATTCAGGGACATCCGGCGCAGAGAGAAGTCGGCCGCGATCGCCTTGGAGCTGAGGATCGGGATGAACTCCGTCAGGCCAGTGGACGATGCGCCTTGCAGGTAACCGTGGTAATTGATGATGCCGAGGTCATCGGTCGTCAGGCCGAGCGTGCCGCCGTCGGCGGTACTGGCGCCCCTATAACCCGGGATCGTCCAACTGCTGTTGGAGGTGTTGATGTACATGCAGTAGTCGTCATCATACACGATATTATTGTTGTCATAGGTGATGATCTTCACATTATAGGCCTTTTTGTTGATGACGAAGCTGCCGTATTCCACATCATACGCCACGACGGCATGGCCGCCGCCCAAACCAAGGAAGAACGTTAGGAGCGTCGGAGAGCCGTCCTCGAGCTGGGACAGGAGCTGCGCGATCTTCTGCGCCTCGGTCTTGTAGTAGAGCGCCTGGACCGTATGCTGGTAGACCTCATCGGTCACTTGAAGCGCGAAATAGTAATTGATCAGCGACTTGACGTCATCCGAGACGGGCGCCTCGATGTCGCTCAGGAAGCTCGCGCCCTCCTGGTACTGCGCGGCGTCCAGGATCCCGTAGCAGGAGAGGATCGAGGTCGCTGCCATGCCGTAGCAGGAGCCCTCGTGCGGGCCGCTCAGGATGGCCTTGACATCCTCCTGCTCGCCCCGCTTCAGGCCGTCCAGGAGCTTCGTGAGGTAGTCGTTGGAGATGTAGTATTCATCATTCGGCTCGCCGACCTGGTAGTTATAAAAGCCCCAGTTGTTGACGCCGTCCACGAACTTCGCCTCGGTGGGCGTGGCAGTCGTGGTGGTCGTGGTGGTGGCGGTCGTGGTGGTAGTCGTGGTGGGACGGGTGGTCGTCGTTGTCGTGGTGGCGCGGGTGGTGGTGGTCGTGGCGCGGGTGGTGGTGGTCGTGGCACGGGTGGTGGTGGTCGTGGTGGTCGTGGCGGCCTCGCCCTTGATCTTGACGTAGCCCTTGGCATAGCTGCATCGGTAGTCGACATTCGTGCCGCCTCTGGACGAACAGAAGGCCGTCCTGCCGTTGCTCCGCAGCAGGAACTCCACCTCGAACGTATCACCGGGCGCGGCCGTGTCCGGGAGCGTCAGCTCGAGCGTGAGGACATCTGCATCCCCCTTGAGCGCGCGGGTCATCGCAGCGGCGAGCCAGACCGTGTTCTTCGAGACGGCGCTGTACGGGGCGACCGTGCTGGGCGTGACCGCGATGTCCTTCACCCCGTCTGCCACGGAGAGACCGAACTCGAAGCAAGTGACCGGCGGTGCCTGCGCGACATGGAGCGTGAGCGGCACCTTGTACTCCATCGACTTCACGTCGGCGAGGTCCAGCTCGAGCCTGTCGAGGTAGAGGTCGACGGTCTCAGTGCTCTGCGTCACGCTGCTCGGCAGGACCAAGTCCCATGGATCGGGGTACCCGGCGCCTAGGGAGCTCGCATACTGTAGGATGTAGTCGGCATCGACGGCGTCGACCTGCCCGGAGCTGTCCACGTCCGCTGCGGCGCGCTGCGCATCAGTGAGGATCTGCCCGCCCGCACTGGCCCCGCTCTCTGCGGCGTCCATCAGCACAGAGGCCGCGTCTATGACGTTGACGAGGCCGTCGCTGTTCACGTCGCCCAGCAGATAGTCGTCCTCCGCATGCACGGTCGGCACGGCGGGGGCGATGCCCGCGAGCGGGGCGGTGAAAGTCATCAGGCTCATGCCGGCTGCGGCGAGCGCGGCGATCGTGCGTTCCCATAGTCGTTTCATGTCATTCCCTCCTTGTCAGGGGTCGCGTGTTGGTGATGTATACTATATACTATCATCATACACAAAACAGCGCAAAAAGTCAACGTATCTCACAAAATAGATACAGATCTCTACCATCTGCACAGATCCCGAGACGGCAGATCGTGGAGGATGACGGACCGCCCCCTGGCCATTCGGCAAGGGACGGCAACCGGCATTTTGGGGCAAGTATGGGGATAAAACAGCGCCGCCGTCCTGCGGGAGGACGGCGGCGGGGCGTGTCTTTTGGGGGACGGTTCAGCTCTTGACGGGGAGCGTCACGAGCTTCACGACGGCCTTGAGGATGTTGAGGGCGTCGGTGGTGTCGACGGACTTGTTGTGGTCGACGTCGGCATTGGCCTTGCCCTGGTCGGAGAGGGTCAGGCCGCCGAGGAGGCTCTTGTTGACTGCGATGACGTCGAGGATGTCCACGATGCCGGTCTCATCGACATCGCCATAGACGACCGCACCGTATTCGTCGGTCGGGTCGGTGAAGGTCGGGAGGGGCGCGGTGGGGTCGGTCGCCTCGGTGGTATCGGCGGGATCGGTGGGCGCGGTGGTCTCAGTGGGCGTGGTGGGCGCGGGGGCGCCGCTGTAGTATTCGGTCAGTGAGATGCCGTTCTGGCCGATCGGGATCTGGTGGTCGAGACTGATGAATCTGCCGTCCTCGGTCTGCCAGAGCGCGGGCTTGATGAACTCATACTTCACATCGTCCCACTTGCCGAAATTGTCATAGACCAGACCGCCGGTGTCGGAGGAGTTCTCGTTGAAGCACCAGAACGTGTGGTGGATGTGCATGTCGATCATGTAGTCGCGGATCTCCTGGAGCCAGTGGCGGTTCTCGCCGGTCTTGTCGTGCGCCTCATCGACCCAGCCGCCCCACTCGCCCATGAGCAGCGGATAGCGGCCCTCCTCGACGAGGTAGGCCCAGGAGTCGTACCAATAATCATCCAGGAGGGACTGGCGGTCGAAGGTCTTGGTGTCGTCCGTGAGGTAGAACCAGCTCTGATTGTGGACCTCGGGGCCGTAGTCATGGGGCGAATAGACGATCTGCTTGGTATATTCGCCGATGTCCACGGGGTGATCCTTGACGCCGCGCAGATTGCCGCCCCACCACGCGCCGAAGACCTTGGACGGCTCGTCGTAATGGGCGTAATCGACCAAGGGGGTCGTCCAGTCGGCGCCGCGGGAGAAGTCCGGGTAGCACTCCGTGCCCTCGACCATGATGAGCAGATTCGGGTTCTGCTCGAGGCAGGCCATGGCGCCGCGCTCGGCGGCGTACTTCCAGTTGTTCTCGTCGGTGCTGTCGTCCCACTTGGCGAACTTGCCCTCCTCGGGCTTGCCGTGGGGCTCGTTCTTGAGGTCGATGGCGATGATGGTGTCGTCGTCCTTGTAATACGCGGCGAACCACGAGAGCGCCTCGAGCCAGTCGTCGGTGGAATAATTCTCATCGTACCAGAGCGGATACTGATGGCCGGCGGCATTGGTGGACGCGCTGTGGACGTCCATCATGATCTTGATGCCCTCCTCACGGCACCACGCCACGACCTGATTCCAGATGTCGAAGCTGTACATCGGCGTGCCGCCCGGGATGCCCTCGACGGTCAGCTCCGGGTTGGAGTGTTCGTTGAGCTTGATCATGGGGTCGGGCTCGCGGTTTTTCCACTGGAGGAGGATCTGGGTGGACATGGGGACGCGCAGGAGGTTGAAGCCGTGGTCGGAGATGAGCTTGAGGCAGTCATGGACATTGACCGACCATGCGCCGTCGAAGATCTGCGAGCCGACATTGTAGCCGAACCAGTTGACGCCGGTCATCCAGACCTCGTGGCCGTCCATGTCGACGATCTTGCCGTTCTCGACATGGAGCCAGTCGTCATGGTAGCCGTCCGGCGGATCTGCCGCCGCTGCCGGGAGGGATGCGCCAAGTCCCAGCAGCATCGTGCCTGCCGTCAGTGCCGCGGCGAGGCGGGGGAGGATGTGTTTCATGTGGGGGTGCTCCTTTCATAGGTGGGGACCGCGAAGCGCGGTCGGGGTGCCTTGCCGCCTACAGGCGCGGACAAGCGCTCATAGTACCAGTTTACCACTTTTTCGGGCGATCGTCAATGATCTTTTAGAAAAAATGCGCCCCCTCCGCATGGAAAGGGCGCACCTCGGTCTCACCGATCGTTCACGGCAGCTTGGCCAGCATCTCCCCGAGGGCATCGGCGGACGCATGGAAGCGGCGGCGCTCCTCGGCCTCCCAGCGCTCTCGGATGCGGAGCTGCACGCCGCCGCCCCCGACCACCGAGGGCATCGAGAGCGCCGTCCCGCGGATGCCGTACTCCCCGCGCAGCACCGTGCTGACCGACGCCACCGTCGGCCGCTGGTCGATGACCGCCGAGGCGAGCTGGCAGACGCACGTCGCGATGCCGAAATGCGTGCGGCCCTTCGCGCGGATGATCTGCGCCCCGAGGCCGCGCGTCTCGGCGGCGATGCGTGCGCGGACGTCCTCGTCCCACGGTATCCCGACCTCGGCGCAATACTCCGCGATCGGCACGCCGCCGACCGTCACATGGCTCCAGACCGGCACCTGTCCGTCCCCGTGCTCCCCGACCACATAGCCGCAGACCGCGCCCGTGCTCAGTCCCACATGGTCGGCGATGGCGCTGACGAATCGCGAGCTGTCGAGCGTACACCCGGAGCTGAACACCCGCCCGTCCGGCAGGCCCATCCATTCGGTGACACGGGCGGTGAGGATGTCGACGGGGTTCGAGATGATGAGGATGACGCCGCGCGTGTAGTGCTTTTGCAGCTCGTCGATGACGCCGCGCATGATCGCGATGTTCTCGCTGGCGAGGTCGAGGCGCGTCTCACCGGGACGGCGGCCGCGTCCGGCGGTGATGATGATGAGGTCGCAGTCGGCACAGTCGGCATACGTCCCGGCGAAGACGTCCGCCGTGCCGAGGGACTGGACGCCGTGGCGGATGTCCGCGGCCTCGCCCTCGGCCTTCTCACGGTCGATGTCGATCAGGACGATCTGACGGGCGATGTCGCGCAGCGTCAGTGCATACGCGATCGACGCGCCGACATAGCCCGCGCCGATGATGGCCGTCTTGCGGTTCCCGGGGAGATAGCTCGTTCGTTCCATGTGGATGCTCCTTTGTTTTATGTGGATGCCGCCCGTTTGGCGGATGAGGGGAGTTTGCCTATACTAACTCTATCATACCGCATCTCACAGGAAAAAGCAAGCCCGGAGCACGCGCATGAAAAGCGCTGGAGCAGATGCCCCGGCACTTGCGGTGTCGTTCTTGTGCGGACTCATGCGGTCCCCTTCTTCTCCTCCCTTCGGATGACCCACGCAAGGAGCGAGACGGACGCGGCCATCATGATCGCCTCCGTGACCGGCTGTGCCCAGATCATGCCGGAAAAGCCGAACACACGGTCGAAGATGAGCAGCAGCGGGACGTACAGGAAGAGCTGGCGCACGAGCGTGATCCCGAACGCATACTGCGGCTTGCCCATCGCCTGGAACGACATCCGGCTCATCGAGATCGCCCCCACGAACGGCAGGATCCACATGATCGCCCGCAGCACCTGCGTCCCCGTCGCGATGGTCACGGCGTTGTCCGAGAAGATGTCGATGAGCTGCGGCGCGAAGACCCCGCAGACCAGCAGGACCATGCCCTCCGTCCCGCTGACGATCAGCACGCCTGCCCGCAGGACGCGCAGCATCCGTGCATAGTTCCGGGCGCCGTAATTGTAGCCCATGATCGGCTGCGTGCCCGCGGCGAAGCCCTGGTAGACGTAGCTGCCGAAGGACAGGATCTTCTGCGCGACGCCCATGGCCGCGACGTTCAGATCGCTGTAATGTGCGGCGAGGCGGTCGTTGAGGATGTAGGCGGCGGAGGTCAGGAGCGTCTCGAGCGTCGCGGGGACGCCGACCCAGAAGATCTCCCCCAGGATCTCGGCGGTCGGGCGGAGGTACCGCAGGCGCGGCCGCAGGAGCGTCCGTCCGCTGAGGTAGAAGAGCAGCGACACGAGCAGCGAGACGGCGTTCCCGAGGACGGTCGCGACCGCCGCGCCGCGGATCCGCATCCCGAGATGGAAGATGAAGAGCGGGTCGAGGACGATGTTCGTCAGCGTCCCCGCGATCATCCCGGCGACCGACTTCATGACCGCGCCCTCGCTGCGCAGGAGCGCCCCGAGCGTGTAGCTGCCCATGGTGAAGATGCTCCCCATGAGGATGATGCTGACATACTGCGATGTATAGGCGAAAGTATCGTCTCCCGCGCCCAGTCCCCGGACGATCTGCGGCAGGAGGAGCAGTCCGGCCGCCGTGACGAGCAGACTGTTCACGAGCGTCAGGAGGAAGGCGGTGGTGACGGTGTGGTCGGCCTTGTTCTGGTCGCCCGCGCCGAGGGAGCGTGCGATGAGCGAGGCCGCGCCCGTGCCGACCATGTTCGAGATGGCCACCGAGACCATCATGACCGGGTAGGCGAAGTTGACCGCCGCGAGCTGGTAGTCGTCCTTCATCAGGCCGATGAAATAGGTGTCCACAAGGTTATAAAAAACCATGATGCACAGCCCCAAGATCAGCGGCACCCCGAGCCGGATGACCGCCTCTGCCGGGGGCGCGTCCCGCAGGAGGGCGAGGCGTTCGTCGTTGTTTTTCATTGTGATCTGCCTTTCTTTGGTAGCTTTGTCCATGACTATTATAGCACATCGGTGGCGGGGCGTCAAGGCGCGGCCGTCTCCGAAAAGCCCTTGACGATCGCCCGGTCTATCGTATATAATAAAGATAACAGACCGCACCCGATGCGGACAGGAACGGAGGGCTCTTTCATGGAGACATATTTTGGCAAGGACGTTTTCAAGCTGGGCTTCGGCCTGATGCGCCTCCCCAAGCGCGAGGACGGCAGCATCGACGTGGAGACCGTCTGTCAGATGGTCGACCGCTTCATCGAGGCGGGCGGTACCTATTTCGACACGGCCTACGTCTACAACAACGGCGAGTCCGAGGAGGTCGCTCGCAAGGCCCTCGTCGACCGCTATCCGCGCGACCGCTTCACCCTCTGCACCAAGCTCAATGCCGCGATGCAGTGCCACGATGAGGCCAGCGCCAAGCAGCAGTTCTACACCTCCCTCGAGCGCACCGGCGCGGGCTATTTCGATTACTACCTGCTCCACGCCCTCGGCCGCGGGAATTACAGGAAATACGAGGAATACCATATCTGGGAGTTCGTGCAGGACCTGAAGGCGCAGGGGCTCGTGCGGCACTACGGCTTCTCCTTCCACGGCGACCCCGCCCTCCTCGAGGAGCTGCTGACCGCCCATCCCGACGTCGACTTCATCCAGCTCCAGATCAACTATGCCGACTGGGAGGACCCCGGCGTCGCCTCGCGGCAGTGCTGGGAGATCGCGCGTCGGCACGGCAAGTCCATCACCGTCATGGAGCCGGTCAAGGGCGGCGCGCTCGCGTCTCCGCCGGAGTCCGTCCAGGCGCTCTTCCGTGAGGCCGACCCCAAGGCGTCCATGGCGTCGTGGGCGATCCGCTTCGTCGCGTCCCTCGACGGCATCATCACCGTCCTCTCGGGCATGTCGAACATTGAGCAGATGGACGACAATCTCTCGTATATGCGTGACTTCCATCCCCTCAACGGGGACGAGCAGGCCGTGATCGCGGCGGCACAGGCCGCGCTGCGCGGGGACGTGCAGATCAAGTGTACCGCCTGCCATTACTGCACGGACGGGTGTCCCATGGGCATCGCCATCCCGGAGATCTTCGCGGTCAAGAACGGCGAGCTGCGCCGCCCGAGCTGGGACGGCGGCAAGCAGGCCTACGCCATCGCCACCCACGGCAAGGGCGTCGCCTCGGACTGCATCGAGTGCGGCCAGTGCGAGGGCGTCTGTCCGCAGGGCCTCCCCATCATCGACCTGCTCAAGAAGTGCGCCAGCATGGAGTGAGCCTTTTGTACATGAGACTGCCCCCGGACGGCGCGTCCGGGGGCAGCATTGTTTTTTACACGGTCGGCACACCGCCGATGAGCGTCTCCATGATGGCGGCATCGACGGGGTAGGGGCAGGTGCGCAGCTTCGCGGTGTTGGCGAGGACCGCCTCTGCGGACTGCCGGAGCAGGGCGGCATCGGCCTTGACCGGCGCATGGACGGCGATCCAGTCGCCGAGGGACGCCGTGTCCGGGAAGCCCGCCGCATGCAGCACGGCCTCCCGCCGGACAGGGTCGGCGAGGGCGAGGAACCGCGCCTGGAACGCCCCGACGGCCGCCCCGTGGGGGATGCCGCCCCGGCAGGTCAGCAGGTAGCTGAGCGCGTGGGGGAGGGACGTGCCCGTCTGTGCGATGGACATGCCCCCGAGCGTGGCGGCGTGCATGAGCTGTCCGGCCGACGCGGCGTCGAGCGCGGCCCTGCCCTCGAGGACGTCCCGGCAGGCGCGCCAGGCCGTCAGTCCGGCGAAGGCGGTCATGTCGCTGTAGGCGTCGGCGCGGGCATTGATGACCGTCTCGATGAGATGGGAGAGCGTGTCGACGGCCGTGTTCACGAGGATGCGCTGGGGCGCGTGCAGGAGATAGCGCCCGTCCACGAGCGCGAGGCGCGGGAAGACGCGCGGCGTCATGGAGACCTTCGTGCCGAGGTCATGGCGCGTGAGGACGGCGATGCCCGTCACCTCCGAGCCGGTGCCGCAGGTGGTCGGGACGGCCACGACGGGGAGCGCGGGCGCGGGGCCGTCGTAGAGATGCGTCCACCCCTTGTCCGGGGCGGCGAGCATGACGGCCGCGGCCTTGGCGGCGTCCATGGGCGAGCCGCCGCCGACGCCGATGACGAACGCCGCACCGCCCGCGAGACCGGCGTCGCGTGCCGCCATGACCGTCTCGACGGACGGGTCCTCCTCGACGGCATCGAAGATCGTATAGTCCACGCCCTGCGATTCGAGCGCGGCGGTGACGTCGTCGAGCGAGCCGTTCATCCGGGACGAGCGGCGGCCGGTGACGATGAGCGCGTGCGGGCCGAGCGCGGCGAGCGCGTCCGCATGGCGGGCGACGCAATCCGGCTCTTGGCAGACGCGGGTCGGCATGTAAAAACGAAGCGTATCGTGCATGATGTACCTCCTGATGTGGGATGTGAAAACAGGGCAGACGTGCGGTCAGAGCAGCGCGTGGACGATGCTGCGGCGCTCCATCTCGCGGAGGGAGTGGGCGTCGTAGCCGATGACGGTCGCGGCCGTCTCCGGGACGAGCGACCAGAACGCCTCTCGATAGAGCCGATCGCTCTCCATCGAGCAGAGATTCCGCTCGAGTGGCAGTCCCGCGCGGACGGCCGCTGTGATGACGGCAGAGGCCATGCTCTGCATCCGTGCGTCCCAGTCCCCGCAGCGGCGAAAGATGCGGTCGGGGTGCGCGACGGCGTCGAAATAGCCGCTCTCGATGCCATGCACGAGCGCCGTCCCGAGCAGCACGAACTCCTCCCGGTCGAGGACGCCGCGCGGCAGGGAGAAGGAGTAGGCGGGCGGATCATCGGATATTTGCGCCATGTGCTGCCCGAGGAGGAGCATCTCCAGACCCGGGATCTCTCGCAGCTCGCGGTAGTAGCCGGCGGCGTCAAAATGGGGGAAATACTCCGTCTCTAGGCCGATGTGGACGGCGATGTCGGTGTGCTGCGCCTGGAGGCGGCGGAGGGTCGTGACGTACTCCTCGAGCTCGGCGTAGGCCATCCGGGCGCCGAAGGGGTCGCCGGGGAAGGGCGCGTGGTCGGTGAACCAGATCTCGTCCGCGCCGAGGGCGGCCGCTTTGCGGATGTAGGCCTCGTCCGGGACATGCTCGGCGTGGCCGCAGCGGTAGGTGTGGACATGGAAGATCTTCATGGCGATGCGCCTGCCTTTCGTGACGTGTCGTGTCTCTTACTTTTTATTATAGCACAGGTCGGCGCGGGATGCAAGGGGACGTTGTGGGATACTTGCGATCGGAGCACGCGGGGGCGGGGCGATCTGGGAGATCTCCCAGAAATGAGAGACAGTCTATTGACATCGTGTCAGTTCAATGGTATACTAAATATAGTGACACGATGTCGATACAAAGGGGGTACCATTATGCCAAAGGGATCACCGGAGCTGACCGCGACGCGCCGAGAGGAGATCATGAACGCCTGCGCCAAGCTCTACCAGACCATGCGCTCGAGCGAGATCACGATGGGGCAGATCGGGGCGGTCACGTCCTTCACACGGACGTCCATCTACAACTATTTCCAGACCAAGGAGGAGATCTTCCTCGCGCTGCTCGAGCGCGAGTACCGCCTGTGGACGGACGAGCTGGACGCCCTTGCGGCGAGCCACGAGACGATGACCGCGGCGCAGTTCGCAGAGGCGGTGGCGCGCTCGCTCGCGGCACATGAGCTGCTGCTCAAGCTCCTCTCGATGGACCACTACAACATGGAGGAGAACGCGCGGTTCGAGCGCCTCGTGCCCTTCAAGGTCGCCTATGGGGCGTCGCTCGATGCGATGCGGCGGTGCGTGGGAAAGTTCTTCCCGGAGACGGACTGCGAGCAGTTCCTGTTCGTGTTCTTCCCGTTCCTGTTCGGGGTGTACCCCTATGCGGTCGCGACGGAGAAGCAGCTCGACGCGATGCGCGAGGCGGGGATCGCGTTTCGGATGCACACCATCTATGAGATGGTCTATGCCTGCGTGATCGGCCTGCTCGGCGAGCGGGGATGAAGCACACAGACGGGGCGTTCACGGAGGGGCCGGTCTGGCGGATCATCCTGCGGCAGGCCGTGCCGCTGATGCTCGCGCAGCTCGTCCAGCTCCTCTACAACGTCGTCGACCGGATCTACCTCGGGCATCTCGACGGCGGCGACAGCATCGCCCTGACCGGCGTCGGCCTGACGTTCCCGGTCATCACGTTCCTCGTCGCGTTCGCCGCCCTCTTCGGGATGGGCGGCGTGCCGCTGTTCTCCATCGCGAGCGGCGCGGGACGGCAGGACGAGGCGGGGCAGATCCTCGGGGTCTCGTGCTGGCTGCTGGGCGTGAGCGCGTGCGTGCTGACGGCGGCGGGGTACCTGCTGTGTACGCCGATCCTGTACCTGCTCGGGGCGAGCGCGGCGTCGTATCCCTATGCGGCGGCCTATCTGCATGTCTACCTCGCGGGGACGGTCTTCTCCATGCTCGGCGTGGGACTGAACGGCTACATCAGCGCCCAGGGCTATCCCCGGATCGGGATGCTCACGACGGTCATCGGCGCCGTCCTCAACATCCTCCTCGACCCGCTCTTCCTCTTCGTGCTGCACCTCGGGATCGCGGGCGCGGCGCTGGCGACGGTGCTCAGTCAGGCCGTGTCGGCGGTCTGGGTCGTGGTCTTTTTGACGGGACGGGAGACGCCCGTGCCGCTGCGGCGCGAGCACGTCCGCTTCGTCCCCGCCATCGCCGGGAGGATCTGCAAGCTGGGCACGTCCAATTTCGTGATGCAGGGGACGGCGTGCTTCGTGCAGGCGGCGTGCAATGCCACGCTCCAGCAGTTCGGCGGGGACGTGTATGTCGGCATCATGACCGTGCTGAACTCCGTCCGGGACGTCATCGGACTGCCGATCGGCGGTCTGGTCAGCGGCTCACAGCCGGTGCTGGGCTTCAACTACGGCGCGGGACGGCGCGGCCGCGTGCGGGCAGCGATCCGGTTCGACACGTTCGCGGGCGCGGTCTACACCACGGCGGCATGGCTCCTGATCGTGCTGTTCCCGGCGTTCTGGTTCCGCATCTTCTCGGACGACCCGTCACTGACAGACGGCGGCATCGGCGCGATCCGGATCTATTTCTTCGGCTTCGTGTTCATGTCGTTCCAGTTCGCGGCACAGTCGACGTTCCAGGCGCTCGGGAAGGCCAAGCAGGCGATCTTCTTCTCGCTCCTGCGCAAGGCGATCATCGTCATCCCGCTGACGCTGCTCCTGCCGCGGCTCGGGATGGGCGTGACGGGGGTCTTCCTCGCCGAGCCCATCTCCAATGCCATCGGCGGCCTCGCGTCGTTCACGACCATGTACCTGACCATCTACCGCCCCCTCGCGCGGGAGACGGGCGGGAAATGAAGCCGTCCCCGGCACGATGGGAGGTGCCGGGGACGTTCGTTTTTATGAGGTGGGACGGCGCTAGTCCTTGGGCTTGAAGATGCCCATGCGCGCTTGCAGGAGCGTGATGAGGAGCTGGCCGAGGACGTAGGCGCTGACGATCTCGCCGACCGCCACATAGACCGCGAGCAGCGGGATCGGGATCTCCAGTCCGTAGGCGCAGCGCAGGACGAACGGCACGATCACCGCGTTCGACACGATCGTCGGGATGGGGGCGAGCCATCTGTTCCTCCGCAGCAGATACGCCCCGACCGCCCCCAGCAGCGTCGCGAGACTGCCAAAGAGCGTGTCCCAGATGACGGCGCCGCCGAGGATGTTCCCTAATAGACACCCGACGAATAGCCCCGGGACGGCCGCCGGCGTGAACAGCGGCAGCACCGTCAGCACCTCCGCGAACCGCACCTGCATCGCCCCGAACGAGATCGGCGCGAACACCACCGTCAGCACCACATAGAGCGCCGCGATCACCGCGCCCTGCGCGATCTGCTGGATCTTCTTTTTGTTCTCCTTCATCGTCCCCTCCCGGATGTGACCGCCGCGGCGGAAATGTCTTTCTCATCTTTTCATTATACCACATCCTGCCGGGGGATGCACCCGTCCTGCCGAAAATGTCCCCAAGATCTGGCGCATCGTACAGATCTGGAATCGACATTTTATGCGCTTTGCATGATCCCTTTTTCGCCTTTTTATGGTATAATAGTAGATGCCAAGACGATCTGACTAGGAGGTACCCCATGACAGATGCAGAAAGAAAGCGCGCGATGGACTCTTCCGGCTTCGTGCCGCTCGACTGCGAGTGGTGGCATCTCACCCTCAAGGACGAGCCCTACCCGGACACCTATTTCGAGTCCCCCGTCTTGGCGGGATACCTCAAGCGCTGACGGGAAATGCCCATACATCGCAGGAAAGGAGACGCACGATGTCTGTCGAGATGCTCTCAAAGGACGGTGTGACCGTCCGCTATCTCCGCTTTGGAGACCCCGCGGGGCGGCCGTTCGTCATCCTGCCGGGGGCGTCCGTCAAGCCGGTGACCGGCCAGGGGCCGTTCGTGGAAAAGCAGTTCGCGGCGTTCGCCGAGCGGTATGACGTCTGCCTGATCGACCGCCGCAGCGATCCGCCCGCCGGCATGACCATCGAGCAGATGGCCGCGGACACGGCGGCGGTCATGGATGCGCTGGGACTGCGGGACGCGGCCGTCTACGGCGTCTCGCAGGGCGGCATGATCGCGCAGGCACTGACGCTCGCAAGGCCGGATCTGGTCGGATGCCTCGTCCTCTGCTCGACGGCCGCGCATGTCTCCGAGGCGGCGGCGTCCGTCCTGGGCGGATGGGTGCGCAGCGCGGCGGCGGGCGACTGCGAGGGACTGATGGCACAGTTCGCGGAGCATGTGTATTCGCCGGCATATCGCGAAAAATACGCCGGCGCGTTCCGGGTGCTCGCCGGCCTCGTGACGGAGGAGGAGCGGGAGGCTTTCGTGCATCTCGTGGCGGATGCGGGCGGATTCGATGTCCGTGCGCGCCTGCACGAGATCAGGTGCCCCGTGCTCGTCATCGGGGCGGGGCAGGACAGAATCTTCGGGGTCGCGGCCTCCGAGGCGATCGCGGCCGCGACCGGCGGCACGCTCGTCCGCTACCCGGACGGCGCCCACGGGGTCTACGATGAGGACCCGGACGTGCTGGTCAGGATCCGCGCTTTTTTGGATGCACATTGAGATACAGCGCACGCCCTCCCTGGGGATGTCCCGGGGAGGGCGCCAGCTTGTCGAAAAACCTCCTTTTTATCGTTAGATGTTTCTTGATACCGCCGCCGTAAGGCGGCGGAAAAAGCGGCGGCGGCCCGCAGGGCCGCCATTTTCTCCCCCCGCCCATCCTCACGAATTTGAAGAGCAACACCAAGGCCGGTCCCGTCTGCATCCGCTTCGTCGGCAACATCACCGACCCGTCCACCCTCAACAAGGGCGACCTCCTCGTCGACACCGTCACCTGCGGCCTGACCATCGAGGGCATCGGCAAGGATGCGACGTTCAACGGCTTCGGCCTCGTGCTGAAGAACAGCTCGAACGTCGAGGTGCGCAACATCGGCTTCATGAACTGTAACTCCTCCGAGGGCGACAACTGCGGCCTCCAGCAGGGGAACGACCATGTTTGGGTGCATCACTGCGACATGTTCTACGGCGACGCCGGGTCCGATGCCGACCAGGTCAAGGGCGACGGCGCGCTCGATACCAAGACCTCGAGCTATATCACCCATTCCTATAACCATTTCTGGGACAACGGCAAGTGCGACCTCCAGGGCATGAAGAGCGAGTCCACGGAGAATTACATCACCTACCTCGTGCGCGACACGTCTGCGGGTCTTCGCGTGGACATCCCGGGCGTCCCGGCGGGCACCTATTCCGTCTCGCTGACCACGGCCAAGGGCACCATCGTGCAGAGCGGCCTCGAGGTCAATGCACAGGACCGCTCCGGCTATGCACATTTTGACTACACCGCCGGCGTCGGCGCGTACCAGGACAACGGCACGCTCAAGCCGAACACCAATGCCGGCATCATCAAGAAGCTCGCCGAGGATGGCACGCCCCTCGTGGTCCGCATCGTCGGCAGCGTCAAGGCGCCCGCCGGTCTGACCGCCTATGACTCCACCGACTTCGGCGGCTCCGTGGGCGACAACGGCTACATGGCGCGCATGAAGTCCGGCAAGGACGTCACCATCGAGGGCATCGGCACCGATGCGGTCGTCGATGGCTGGGGCTTCCACTTCATCGCCGAGACCGCCGCGCCCGACTTCGGCAAGAGCTTCGAGATCCGCAACATCGTCTTCCGCAACGTCCCCGAGGACTGCGTCGGCATGGAGGGCGTGCAGGAGAGCTCCAAGCTGACCGCGCCCGTGGAGCACTGCTGGGTCCACAACTGCGAGTTCTACAAGCCCACCATCTCGAACCCGGCCGAGTCCGACAAGGCCGGCGGTGACGGCGCCTGCGACTTCAAGCGCGGCCTCTACTTCACCAACAGCTACTGCTACTACGAGGGCTACCACAAGACGGACCTCGTCGGTGCGTCGGACTCGAATCTCCAGTTCCATTTGACCTATCATCACAACTACTGGAACAAGTGCGGATCCCGCGGCCCGCTCGCCCGTCAGGCCAACATCCACATGTACAATGATCTATTCATCGGCCAGACCAGCTACTGCATGGACTCCCGCGCGAACGCCTACATCTTCTCCGAGTACAACTACTTCGAGAACTGCAAGGACCCGATGCAGGTCAAGCTCGGCGCGGTCAAGAGCTACCATGACGTGCTGACCGGCTGCAAGGGCGACCAGCAGGGGACCGTCGTGACCGACAAGTCCGCCAAGGTCGATACCGACTGCCAGTACGCGAACTTCGACACGAACGCCTCGATCTGCTACATCCCCTCCGGCGACTACTTCCTCCAGACCGACACGTCCGCGCTCGCGTCCTACTTTGAGGTATACGGCGGCACGATGGACGCCACCACCGTCGCCCTCGGCACCACCTCGGTAGACGGCTCCACCACCCCCACCACGCCCACCGACCCGCAGCCTGCCGCAGTCCGCGGTGACGTGGATGCGGACGGCAAGGTGAGCGTCTCCGATGTCGTGATGCTCCAGAAGTACCTCCTCGGCGCCGCCTCTCTCCTGCCTATTTGCAAACGATGTGAACTTTCTGTTTCCTTTCTTGACAGCGCTTTCTAAAATGTGGTATACTATCAATGATCCCACCGTGACCGGTGAGGGAGAAGTGTGCAGGCGCTGTGGTTGGTGCCCGCGCCAAGAAGATATCGCTGCTGAAAGGATGAGCATTATGAGAGGAAAGTTCATGAGGAAGTCGGCTGCGCTCGCGCTCGGCTGTATGCTGGCCGTCAGTGCCGCCGTGCTGCCGCCGGTGCAGGCGCTGTTCCCGGCGCTGACGGCTGCGGCGGAGGATGCCGCCTATGTGGAGGGGACGCTCGATGGGCTGACGTATCAGAGATACGCCGATCATGTCGTCATCTCCAAGGGCGATCCCACCCTGACAGACGTGGTGATCCCCGAAACGATCGAGGGACTGCCCGTGACGCGCATCGGCAACAATGCTTTCGAGGAGGCCGCCGTGACCACCCTGAAGCTGCCCCCGGCGCTCCAGGAGATCGGGGAGTTCGCCTTCTTCCAGTGCGGTAAGCTCACGGCCGTGGACATCCCCGGGACGGTCGCTGTCGTTGAGAAGAACGCATTTGGCTATTGCACTGCGCTGGTAGACCTGACGCTCCATGAGGGGACGCGCGAGCTGCGGCAGGGCGCGTTCAGCGATTGCGGCTTCACCTCCGTCACGCTGCCGGAATCGCTGGGCGTGCTCCGGTCGGGCGCCTTCTCATGGTGTGAGAAGCTCGAGGAGGTCAACTTCCCGGAGCGGCAGGTCGATGTCTATTCCGAGGTATTCGCTGAGACGCCGTGGCTCCGTGCCATGCGCGAGAAGGATCCGCTCGTCATCGTCAACGGCACGCTGATCGATGGCTATACCTGCAAGGGGGATGTCGTGATCCCGGATGATGTCACCATCATCTCGGCGGAGGCCTTCAGCCTGAATATGGGCATCACCTCCGTGGTCGTCCCGGCCAGCGTCAAGGACATCTGGGACAGGACCTTCTCCTATTGCCTGAACCTTGAAAAGGTCGAGATCCGGGGCGCGCGATACATCGGCCCGGAGGCATTCGGCACCTGCTCCAAGCTCACGGACGTCAAGCTCCCCGGCACGCTCACGGAGGTGGGCGAGGATGCGTTCAATGGCATCAGCACGCGCATGACCTGGCAGTTCGGCGGCACGCAGGAGCAGTACAAGGCCATCACCGTCGGCGCGAACAACATGCTCTTCAAGATCGGCATCCCGAAATATGGCGTCCTCGGAGACGTCGATTGGAACACCAAGGTCGAGGTCGCGGACGTCATCGCCATGCAGAAGTGGCTCTTGCAGGTGCCCGGTGCGGGGATCAATAATTTGGTCATGGCCGACCTCGACACCGACGGCGATGTCGATGTCTTCGACCTGGCGATGCTCAAGAGAGTGCTGCTCGGGAAGTAAGATCAATAGCCCCCCTTTTCCCCGGGATCTGTAGCCGCACTACGGATCTCGGGGTCTTCTTTATCATGCGTCGGCGCCCATTTTCAAGCGAGCTTTGGGAGATGAACGCCGACCTTTGCCGCGTCAGCGGCATTGGGAGGCGCCTCGCCAGCGCGGGCTAATTATAATGGGGGGCGCCGCCCGCCCGCATGAGTGCGGGGCTAGACCTCCCTCCGCTGCGCTGCGGTCGGTCACGCCCCGCAGCGGTCGGCTGCCCCCCATACCCCCCGAATTAGCCCAATTAAAATGGGAGGCGCCTCGCCAGCGCGGGCTCCGCGTCCCGCCCGCATAAGTGCGGGGCGTCCCCGTTTCAAGAGAGCTTCGGGAGATACCTGCCGACCTTTGCCGCGCCAGCGGCATTGGGAGGCGCCTCGCCAGCGCGGGCTCCGCGTCCCGCCCGCATAAGTGCGGGGCGTCCCCGTTTCAAGAGAGCTTCGGGAGATACTTGCCGACCTTTGCCGCGCCAGCGGCATTGGGAGGCGCCTCGCCAGCGCGGGCTCCGCGCCGCCCTGCCGCGGTCGGCTGCCCCCCAAGCCCTAATTATAATGGGGGGCGCCGCCCGCCCGCATAATGGCAGGGCTACACCTCACTTCGCAAGCTCCGTTCGGTCACGCCCTGCCGCGGTCGGCTGCCCCCCAAGCCCCCCCTTTTCCTTTGCACATCTTGACATCCCCCCGCCTACGTCCTCGCCGAGGAGAGCATCTACCGCCTTGCTGCGCACATCGGCCTCGACGGCCTGATCGTGGCGGCGGGGAAGTATCACAACGCCCACGTCGCCGACCGCATCCTGCAAAGCCTGCGCGGCGTGCGCTTCCCCTGCCTGTGTACCTATTATCCTAACGACGACCTTCCGAACGTCGAGGTGCCGCAGGGCGACAGCATCCGCGCGGTCACGGAGCATCTGATCGGGTACCACGGGTATCGGCGGATCTTTTGTCTGACGGGGCCGCAGGGCTTCGCTGAGGCCGAGGAGCGTCTGGCCGGTTGGCGCAACGCCATGACCGCCGCCGGACTGGACACGTCCCGCTACCGCTACGGCGACTTCTGGCTCGACGCCCCCGCCCGCCTCGAGCAGCTCTCCGGCCGCGACCGCATGACCGGGATGCTCGACCTCAAGGGCATCTCCCGCAAGCTCCCCGCCGCGCGGACGTTCGCCGTCATCCTCCTGGAGATCGGGTGGGTGCAGGCCGCCGACCGCGCCCCGAGCATCCCGCCCGGCCTCTTCGTGGCCAACGCGATCCAGATGAACTGCTCCGAGGGGGAGCTCTGCTTTCGGTACAATAAGGACGTGTTCGGGGTGCTCCTGCCTGTCCCGGAGGGGATGGCGCCGGAGCGGCTGCGGGAGGAATGGGTCATGCGCTTCGATGCCTTCATCGAGCTGGTCCGCCAGAGCGACAAGGACATGGAAAAGCCCGTCCTGCGTATTTTTTACGACATCCTCACGACCCGGGACAACGCCCTCCGCGAGCAGCTCGAGCAGATGATCGAGCCGCATCTCCACCACCAGCACCTCGCGCCGACGGTCAAGGGCGGTCTCGTGCAGCAGCTCGAGGAGATCCGCCGTCAGATCATCCGCACGCCCGCCGAGCCGTGGACGATGGACGACATCGCCGCCGCCATGCAGATCAGCGTCAGCTATTTTCGGCGGCTCTACAAGCAGCATTTCGGCGTGCCGTTCCACACCGACCTGATCCATCTGCGCATGACCCACGCCATGGAGCTTTTGCGCCAGACGGACATGAACATCAAGATGATCGCCGCCCAGTGCGGCTACACGAGCACGTTCCACTTCATGACGGCGTTCAAAAAGGAGACCGGCCTGACCGCCACGGATCACCGGAACGGTGCGCAGAAGACGCCTGAATCATAAGGAGGTATCCCGATGATCTACGACATCTCGCAGGAGGCCTTCTCCTGCCATGTGTTCCCCGGCGACCCGCCGCCGCAGCGCGAGCGCCTGCAGTCCATCGCGGGCGGGGATAGCTGTAACCTGACCGCGCTCTCGATGTGTGCCCACAACGGGACGCATGTCGACGCGCCGTACCATTTTCTCGAGGACGGGCGGACGATCGACCAGATGGGGCTCGTGCCGTTCGTGGGGGCGTGCTATGTCGCGCAGCATACGGGGGACGTGACCGCCCGGGACGCGGCCGCGATGCTCGAAAAAGCCCGCGCCGCCGGGGCAGGGGAGCGCCTCCTGATCGGCGGACGTGCGGCCGTCACGGAGGATGCCGCACGCGTCTTCGCGGACGGGAAAGTCCTTCTGATCGGGAACGAGAGCCAGACCGTCGGGCCGGAGGACGCGCCGATGGCGGTGCATCTGATCCTGCTGGGGGCGGGCGTCGTCCTGCTCGAGGGCATCGTGCTGACGGACGTGCCGGAGGGGGCGTATCACCTGAGCGCCGCGCCGCTTTGCCTCGGCGGGAGCGATGGGGCGCCGTGCCGTGCGTACCTGGAGACGAGGGAAGGAGGCCGCCGATGAGGACCATCCTCCTGACGAACGATGACGGCATCGCCGCGGACGGCCTCCTGCGTCTGGCCAAGGCGGCGCAGGCGCTCGGCGAGGTCTGGATCGTGGCGCCGGACGGACAGCGCAGCGCCGCCTCCCACGCGATCACGCTCCATGGGACGGTGGACGTCATGCCGTGCGCGTACCCGCTCGCCGGAGTCCGTGCGTTCACCTGCACCGGGACGCCCGCGGACTGCGTGCGGGTCGGGAGCCTGTACGTCATGGAGCACAAGCCCGACCTCGTCCTCTCCGGCATCAACCGCGGCTACAATACCGCCACGGACATCCAGTATTCCGGCACCTGCGGGGCGGCGTTCGAGGGGGCGTTCCAGGGCATCCCCTCGATCGCGCTCTCCGAGCAGGACGGTGACTGTCACGACGTCACCGCGCGGTATCTCCCCGACCTCCTCGCCGCACTCGCCGAACGGCCGCTCGAGGATGGGTCCATCTGGAACGTGAACCTCCCCGGGTGCCCGCTGGCGGCATGCCGGGGCGTGCTGTGGGACAGGGCGGTGTCGCGGGGGGCGTTCTACCGTGACCGCTATCAGGCGGTGGCGCAGCTCGCGGACGGCGGCGTGCGTCTGGCCGTCGACGGGCAGTACAATGAGGACGCCGAGCCGGACACCGACTTCCGCGCGGTCGTGGACGGCTATGTCTCCGTCGGCATCGCGCGGAACGTGGGCTGAGCGCTTGACACCGTCCCCGAAGGATGGTATAATAAAAAGGAAGAAAGCCGCGAGAGGAGCGAATGACCATGGCAGAGAAAAAGACCCCCGACCGCCGCACGCTCAAGACCCGCCGCGCCCTCAGCGACGCGCTCGCAGAGCTGCTGGTCGACCACGAGCTGCATAAGGTGACGGTGCAGCAGATCGCCGACAAGGCCGATGTCAACCGCGTGACGTTCTACAAGCATTTTTTGGATGTGTACGACCTCTATGACAAGATCGAGTCGGAGTGTCTGGTCGACCTTGGGATGCTGATGCTCCAGCTCGAGCAGCAGGACGATGAGACGATCTTCACGGAGCTGGTCGGCTACATCTCGGAGCATCGGAAGATGTTCCAGATGATCTTCAGCCCGAACGCCACGGGACAGCTCCGCAGCAAGCTCGGCAAGCTCCTCGAGGGCGTGTTCGTCAAGCTGCAGAGCGAGCAGCACGGCCTCCCCATCACCGATAAGCGCCTGCCCTATCTGTGCGGCTACCACGCCACCGGGTGCCTCTCCGTGATCTCGCGCTGGGTGCTGGGCGGCTTCGTGGAGGAGGACAAGTTCATCATCCAGATGCTCACCGACCTCGACGGCAATTGGGAGGTCGGCCTCGACCTCTGATACCAGGCGGCCCCCGGCGGGCCGCCTTTTCTCATCCCTCCATCGCAAAACAAGGATGCTCTGTCCCCGTGCAGTCGGGACAGAGCATCTTTCGGTGTATGGGAAGCAGCGGCGCTGCCCCTCTCACTGTATGCCGCTGCGGGGGCGTCAGTCTGCGAGGCGGGCGAGCGTCCGGGCGTTCGCGCCGGCCTCCGTCCAAACGGCGGCAGTGCCGTCCAGGACGACCGTGCCTGTGCTGTTCGTGGAGACGACCGCGTTGTCGTTGAGCGTGCCGTCTGCGGTGTACTGGAAGACCTCCTTGGCGGCATCCGTGTAGGTGACAGTGAGCGTGTCGCCGTCCGCGGTGACGGTGCCGGTCATCGTCCAGACGCAGGTCTCGAAGGGGCCGTTCGCCATGGAGACGGTGATGTGTGCGCCGTCCGTGCCGCTGGCGGTGACGAATAGGGACGCTGCGCCGTCCGAATAGCGGCCGATGCGGTCCGCGAGGACATCCTGGCCGTCGGCGGCGGGGACGCTGGACGCCGCCCAGTCTGCCTCGGAGAGGACGAAGGTCTTGCCGACGATGTAGAAGTCGATCTGGGAATTGCAGCCGCGCTTGGCGACGCCGACCTTGAACGTTCCCTCACATCCCTCCATCTCCGTGCAGAGGATGACGGAGGCACCGTCCCCGACGAACGCGAGCGCCTTGGCCTCCGCGTCACGCTTGGCGGCGAAGTACAGCGCCTGCGCCGAGAAGGAGCGGCCGCTGAACTCGTCCTCCGTGATGCAGAAGCCCTCGCCGGCGCACAGGGAGACGACGTCTGCGCTGTCCTCCTCGGACACGAGGTCGATCTGGAGCACGCCCTTCTGGCCGGCCACCTCCGTCACGCCGGCCACGCGGTACCCTGCGCCGACATAGGCGAGCGCCTTGGCCTCTGCGTCCTCCTCACGCGCGTCCGTGTCGGCAGCGGTCGTCTCGGTGGAGACGGCGGCGGTCGTGACGGCGGCAGTCGTAGTGGACTTCACAGTCGTGGAGGCGGCGGTGGTCGTCTTCTTGGCGGCCGTGGAGGCGGCGGTCGTGGTCGTGGCCTTGGCGGTCGTGGCGGCGGCCGTGGCCGTGGTCTTCACAGTCGTGGAGACGGCGGTGGTCGCCTTCGCAGTCGTGGAGACGGCAGTCGTCTCGATGGAGACGGTCGCGGCCTCGACAGCGGGCGCGGTCTGGATCGGCATCTGCTGACGGGCAGCACCGCAGCCGGTCAGGGCAAGGGAGGCAGCAAGCAGGATCGTCGCAGCGAATACAGTCTTTTTCATGGTCATCTTCTCCTTATCATCACGCGTCGGTCGACGCGGCAGCTTCATTCGGGCTCTCGCCCTTTCCATGATCCTATGATACCACGAAAACGTTTTCACTGCAATCGCCAGTTCGCCGCCGCGCTGTTGCCTAAGCGACACATCCCGCCGCCCTTGTCGCTTAGACGACAGCGCAGGGGAGGATCGGCGCCGGGGACGTCCCACGTCCGGCGAAAAGCCGCTCCTCATAGCAAAAGCATCGATAAGTATTGACAAAAATATGGGCAAGTTGTATAATTAACATAACACTTGCCTTGTTCTCAACAATGGAGGTGTGATGGAAAACTATTACTATGAAAAGCTCACGGAGGAGCAGAGGATCTTCTATCAGGATCTGTGTGAAGGCCTGAGACATCGGGCGGACAAGGTCCCGGCGCCCCCCGGTCTGAAGCGGAACGCGTTCCTGACGGCCATCGACGCGGTCGTGGTCGAGGGCTATGCCCTAGAGCCTGGCAAGAAGGACTACGGCGGCCACGCATGGGACCTCCGCTGGCCGCTCCTCCTCGTCACGGAGGAGGACCCCAAGACCGGCGATGTGCTGATCGTGGACAACGACAACGTCTCCGCCGATCGGACGGACAGGAGCACGGTCATCGGCATGCGGGGCTATATGGCGCCGGAGATCGTGCGCAGCAGGTCCCGGAGCGCGCTGCGAAGCGCGATCCTCATGGGCGATGCGATCGGCGATGAGGAGGCCAGGAGGGCGGTCCGCGGCTTCGTCAAGGACGGCGACCAGAGCATCGTTGCCGTACAGGACAGCGAGCAGATCATCTCCAGGATCGTCACCGCCACGGTGAAGACCATCCGCGGCATCCCGCAGGCCGCGGCCGAGCAGGACGACGCCCCGTCTCCTGCGCCGGATGCGTTTGCATATCCTGCGGGAACGGATGCCCCGGAGTTCCCCGGCGGCAGCGTGCTGTCATTTTGAGGAGGATGTATATGCAAGATCATCACTTTCAGATCCAGGATGAAGGACGCAGCGTTTGGATCGACGGGCAGTGCTACCAGCCGATCGCGCATGCAGAGCTGCCCGGCTCGATGCGCTGTGCCCAGACCGGGCAGATGGTATTGGTCCATCGTTATCCGGATCTGACAGGGCCGGAGGTCGAGGCAAAGACCATGCAGATCCTCGGCCGATACTTTCGAGACACCTGCGGCATCAGCCAGATCCGCACGGACCGCGATCGGTATATGGAGGATGCGCGGCGCGAGCTGCGGAGCGCCCGCGACGGCGTCCGCTATCTCGTGCCGGAGGGCATCACGGTCGTCGGGCAGGCGGATGGGATGTACAGTGTCTACACCTACAGTCGGCTCCCGGCGCAGTTCACCGAGCAGACCCACGTCCTCAGCAGAGTGGTCGCCGCGCAGAAGACGGTCCCTGTGAAGGTGCGCATGCGCGCGGCGAGGTGGCTCGCGGCCGGACTGGAGCAACTGTATGCACGATTCGGCGGTCAGCTCTACAGCCTCCTGCCGGAGGATGTGCTCGTGGACATCAAGACCGGCGCGGTGTGGCTCGTGCTGGGACGGTGCTTCGTCGCCTCTGACGTGAGCCTGGCGCCCGATCCCCAGGCGCTGTACTACATACGGTGCTGGGGCACGGAGCCTCTCCCGGAGCATGAGCTCGTGCGGTCCGCGGCCTACTCCTGCTTCCGTCTGCTGCTCGGCGAGGATCCCTATGACGGCAGATACACGCTCGTCAACTATCCGCTCCTGACCGAGCGCGTGCTCTGGAGACTGCATCGGGGCATCCTGCGGCCGGAGGACGACAGCGGCGCTGCCGACCGTTTCATCTGTGGGAGCGCGGTCAACGGGGAGTCGCGGATGATCGGCCACGGCATCCGTGACCGTTACGAGAGGCTCCCGGCGTTCATCAAGGAGCGCTTCCAACAGACGCTCGGCGTGCCGGAGCCGTCGATCACGCTCCAGGCGTGGACCAGGGAGATGTGCATGCTGTATGACTGCCTGCTCTGTGACAGTGAAAAGGATCAGTACGTCTTCTGGGATCCGGAGCAGGCGCGGCCGCTCCTGTATCTCAAGAACGACAGCGGGTATCAGATCCCGCTCTGGCGCGGCAAGGAGATCTGCTGGTACCACATCGGATGCAGCTATCAGGACAGCGTGAACGGCGTCCAGAAGGGCCGCGTCGGTGCGGTCCACATGCAGGGCACCACCCCCTGTCTACAGAACAAGACCAACAGGAGCTGGGACGTCGTGGATGCGAATGGCAAGCGGCGGTCGCTGCCGCCGGGCGGCGAGATCCCGCTCTCCCCGCAGATGCGCATCGCGATCGGCGATGTCTCCTTCGAGGTCGCACACAGCGTCCCTGAAGGACGTGCCGGCTCGCAGCAGATCGCCGATAAGCCTTTGACATACAGCGACCTGCGCGCGCGCCTCTTCGAGGACGTGTCGAAGTCGGAGGAAGGGGAGACGTCATAAGGCATCTCGCTGATGCCCGCGGCGGATCCAATGACCATTCTGACAAAGGAGGAAGTACGCTCAAGGGAGCGGAAATGCATTATGAAAGAGGAACTGATGAAAGTGGAGAGCCTGACTCCGCAGATCGGCGACCTGACCGTAGAGCGTTCCTTGAAGCTCCTGAACATGTTCTTCATCGTGGATGTGTCGGGCAGCATGGTGACGGACGGCGAGCCGACCCCGCGGGACGACTACCAGCCCGCCCTGGAGCGCCTCAAGGAGAATGCCTGGTCCCAGAACGCGCAGCGCTTCGCTGTCCTGATCGGCAGGGATACCGTGAACAGTCCGTCCGCCAGAAAGGCGGTCGGCGGCTTCGGGAGCTTCGACGACTACGGTGACGGGTCCGATGAGCCCCCGACCTTCGGCGGGAAAAACTATTGATAGGCCCATCTGCGCTGCTCCCCGTGCGATACCGGGGAGCAGCGGCAGATCACAGGAACGAGAGGATCGAATATGGACTTCAACTACAAACCATTCTCGAGCTGCCAGGTCGGGGCCTCGCATGTCGAGGCAGGAAAAGGATGCGAGGACTACGCCGCCGGCTATCGAGACCCGGACGGCCGCTTCTGTATCTCCGTCATCTGTGACGGCCGCAGCGACAGCAACTGCTTTCGGAGCGCCGCCGGCGCGCGGTTCGGGTGCGAGGCGGGCATCCATGTGCTCACCCGCTTTTTTCAGACATATCACGAGGGATGCGGCGATCTTCCGACGGAGCTGAAGCTGCGCAGATACGTCGCCCCCTCCATGAGGCGCCTCAAGATGAGCATCAAGCAGTGCTGGGACGACATGGTGGCCCAGGACCTCGCCCAGCACCCGCTCACGCCAGAGGACATCATGCAGGCACGCAGCAAGGAGGCCCGCGAGGCCTACCAGGCCGGCAAGATGCAGGAGACCATCTACGGTGCGACCTTCCTGGCGCTCGGCATCTGCAAGGACTTCTTTCTCGCCATGCAGATCGGCGACGGCACGATGCTGGTGATCCAGGAGGACGGCCCGTATGTGTATCCTCTGCCGCCCGATCCCAGCAGCGAGGACGGCTCGCCTGCGTCGCTGTGTGACGGCGACCTGCTCCGCCGCGAGGAGGCGTTCCGCAGCTATCTCAGCACCAAGCTCCCGGTGGCGGCGGTCGTCATGTCCGACGGCATCGGCGACTTGGACGAGCTGGATCTGCGCGCTGTGATCTGCAAGGAGCTCCAGACCTGTGCCGCGCAGGATGACCCGTCCTCCACGCGCTTCGATCTGCGGCAGCAGGAGCATCTCGACCGCTTCGTCTCCTACTGGACGGGCAAGGACGTGCTCCATAATGATGACTGCTCGCTGGCCGGATTCTTCCGCGTGGGCGCGGCGATCCCCGAGGTGCGGCTGCTGCCGGACATGGGGGCGGCGCTCCTTGAGAAGGAACGCATCATCTTCAACGCCAGGATCGAAAAGCTGGAAAAGGACAAGGCGCTGTGTCTCCAAAAGGTCGAGGAGCAGGATCGGACAGCCGCGATCGCACGCGGCTCTGACTTCATCCATCGGCCTGAGCGCGAGCTGCGGTACCTGAAGGAGAAGGCGCAGCTCGAGAACTTCAAGCGCGTCCTGTTCAAGGTCGTCGAGGCCGAGGAGCGGCAGATCGACCATCATTGCGGCCGTGTCCGCCTGATCCTGCGCTTCTTGGGGAACGAGGATCAGACCGAGTTCTATCTGAAGAACGAGTCGGCCACGCGGCCTGTCCCCTTCGACCGGGAGAGATTCGCGCTCGATGAGGACTTTGCGGCCTATATGGCACAGCAGGCGGCCGAGGCGCGCGCCGCCGCAGAGCCCGTCCCGTCGGACGATGCCGCAGAGGCCGTCCCATCGGACGAGACCGCAGAGCCCGTCCCGGCGGAGGATGCCGCAGAGGCCGTCCCGTCGGACGAGACCGCAGAGCCCGTCCCGTCGGAGAATGCCGCAGAGCCCGTCCCGTCGGACGAGACCGCAGAGGCCGTCCCGTCGGAGGATGCCGCAGAGGCCGTCCCGTCGGACGAGACCGCAGAGTCCGTCCCGTCGGACGAGACCGAAGAGCCCGTCCCGTCGGACGAGACCGCAGAGCCCGTCCCGTCGGACGAGACCGCAGAGCCCGTCCCGTCGGAGGATGCCGCAGAGACAGTCCCGTCGGACGAGACCGCAGAGCCCGTCCCGTCGGAGAATGCCGCAGAGCCCGTCCCGTCGGACGAGACCGCAGAGCCCGCTCTGTCGGACGAGACCGCAGAGCCTGTCCCGACAGACGATAACGCAGAGCCCGTCCCGTCGGACGATGCCGCAGAGCCCGTCCCGTCGGACGACACCGCAGAGCCCGTCCCGTCGGACGAGACCGCAGAGACCGTCCCGTCGGACGAGACCGCAGAGCCCGTCCCGTCGGACGAGACCACAAAGGCC
>CACWPL010000021.1 GCA_902762785.1 uncultured Ruminococcus sp.
TGCCTGTACGTCACAGCACGATCAAGCGCAGAAGGATACGGACGGTGATCGACGATCTGATCCTGATTGCTGGACATCTGACGGATCACGCACGTAAATTACGACTTGCGATCGGTCACTCTAACGGCTGGATTTGTACTTTTCTCAGAGTCGCTGAATCACTTTGAGTTTTGCGGAATCAGGTATTTCAAAGATACTATCTGATTGCAGAAAGGCAAAAAAAGAGTGCGCCACGCATGACGCACTCTTTTTCAAAGTGATTGGATTATGAGAAGCTTATGACTGCTCCGTTGAGTTCTTCGGTTATCGGCTGCATCTTGTAACTTCCGACCGGAGCGCTCATCGGTTCACCGTTGGACTTTCTTTCCTTGAAGTCCACACCGGCAAGTTCTGCTAATTTCTTAGCAAGTCCAGTACCATAGATGTAACGTTTATCACCAACTGGTAAGGCGTTATCCGGGTTCTGAGCCTCGGTGATGCGATCCTCTGGACAGCAGCTTGATCTTTGTGGTGATCTCGTCCTTCTGACGTTCTATTTTTTCAAGGCTGTTCATAATGCTGTCTGTGACCTTGCCTTTTTCAAGTGCCGCCATGAGGTTGCGATGTCTCTCGTCAAGACCTGACAGTGCTCGTCTTAACGCTCTGTACTCCTTGTTGGAAGTATCCTTGATATTTCTGGAAATATGGTTCAATGCGTCAAGCAGAGGCTGTCGGTTCGGCTCTGAAAAGAGACAATTGCTGACGGCGTTGATCACGAATGCTTCAAGGTAGTCTGCTCTGATGGGAGCAGTGCCGCATTTATTGTTACAGTTGTACTTGTAGTACTTTCTGTCCTTTGAATATCTGACACCGCCGCACATCGGACTGCCGCAGGAGCAATAGATCATGCTGGTCAGGGGATAGTATCTGTCCGGCGCTCTGTTGCTGTGTTTTTCGGCGTTTTCATTGAGCTTCTGCTGGACTTTTTCAAATATCGTCGGGGTTACAAGCGCCGGACAGCCGCCTTCCTTTTTGAAGTAGCTCTCCTTGTGCTTGTGGGTATTTCTCTTGCCATCTTCATCCTTTGATGTTGCCTTATTCCATGTGTAACAACCCTTGTACTTCTCGTTGTGGAGGATCTCGTTGATCGTGTTCACCTTGAAGTCATTGCCTTTGCTGGTCTTGTAGCCGTTATCCTTTAACCATTTTATAATATCGGCAGTTCCGAATCCGTCAGCGTAAAGCTCGAACATCTTCTTTACTGCCGGGGCTGTTGTTTCATCGGGTTCCAGCAGCATCGTATCTCTGTTCACCTTGAAGCCGTAGGGAGGCTTGCCACCAGTATGCATACAGTCTGCGGCACGGGAATTTAATCCTCTCAAACTGTTATTTTTAATGCTGCGAGAGTATTTTTCATCGACTATCGCTTGAGCTATTATCATATCGTAGTCAGCCTCACAAGAGGAATCCCAGCCTTGTGACACGAAAATTATTTTTTTATTATGGTCTCGAAACCATTTTAAGTCGAGCGTCATTTCTAATAGATTTCGATGCAGTCTGCTGGTATCGTACACATAGAGAGTATCAACATCGTTTTCTTCGATGTATTCTTTCATGGCTTTGTATTCAGGTCTGTTGGTAGTTGTGCCCGACTTGCCTTCTTCGGAGAATACCTTGACAAGATCTGCACCGTCTGTGTTGGCTCGGTTTTTTATGACCTTAGCCTGATAGCCCAGCGAGGTGTTATCGACCTGCCCAGGTGTCGAAACTCTGACATAGCCAACGGCACTAGGTATTTTCTTCATCACTGTTTGCTCCTTTCTGATGTCTGAACATATCGAACAGGACAAGAGCAGCGGTGTTGATCAATTCGGCGGGAGAGCTGCCAGTGTCATTGTTTACGACCGAACCATAGCTGTAACTGCCCATGCTGACGTTCGTTTTATTGATATCGTTCTTCTGTATCGTGATCTGCTTTATTTTCATTGGATCACCTCCCAAGACCTGACCTCCCGGAGGAAGGCAGGTCTTGCATCAGAAATTTAGTTGAATGGTCTGTCTGTTATATCGCAGTATCTTTCACCATTACACTCATCTTCGCTGACGAATCTGAACCAATAGCTCGGAACGTCCTTGACTCTGTTAATTGTGATCTTCGAGACAAGACCGTTTCTCTTACCATTGCCCTGACGTCTGAGGAAACCGTCTCTGTCGATCTCTCTGACGGCAGCTTTATGATCCTTGAATCCGGCTCTTGCGAGAATTGTTTTTGTCACATCTACAGGCATTACTACAGAGGTAACAATCTCTTCGGAGCTAATTGAGTTCGCTGGTTTCATCTTTTTGGTATATACTTTTAATTTTCCATCAAACATATGGTCGATAGTGTAGTTCTTGATCGCATTCAGAGCGTTGTCAGACATATTGTACTCAGAAGAGATCATTTCGTTCTGCTCCTGCATGATCTCAGCTACGCCCTCGCAGTTGATCTCTACTCCAAGCTTGCAAAGTATCTTAGCAGTCAGGAATGTCAGACCATAGCTCTTTAAGACACGTTCGGTGTAATCGTTGTGAGAATCGGAAGTCATTTTTCTCATAATTTCCTTCGACTTCTCATAGTTTTCTTTTAGCTTCTTTCTATGTGTGATCAGCCAGTCGGTGAAGATTCTTCCGAGTACGCCGTAGTTGTTGTTTGCGAAGTCCTCGATCGCATCTGCATGGCTGCTGTCAAGAGTATAGGAGAAGTACTCTGCATTATGAACTCTTACCGCCGGTCCGCCGTTTTGTGAAGCGTCCTTATCGTGGATATGCTCCTCGCTGGTAACGACCACGATCGTATTCCATGTACCGGTAGCTTTCATTGTAGAGTCAGGATTCAGTCTGTCCTTTTCTCTCTCATTCGCTATCGAGATGAGAAAGTCCTCAGTGTTGATGTCACTTGCCACCTTGCCTTCATCCAAAAACATCGGGACGCCGAATCTGCCGTCAAGACGCTTAAATAAGGCGTTGCTTGTGCTGTGCATGGACTTGAATATCTTCTCATTATCCGGATCTGTCCACATGGAAGCAGCAAGTCTGCTTGTAAGTGTTTTTGCCGTTGAAGACTTGCCGACCATATTAATGCTGTAGGAACGAAGTTTCATGTGATGATCGAGGTTCAGAACCGTCATAACTGCCGCCGACATAGATGCTGATAGGACGTACTGTATTGGAACGCTGTCACGAATCAGGTCATTCAGGGCAGCTAAGTATTCCTTGTCTGTACCGAATGTGTTTTGGGTCGTGAATTCACCTTCACTGTAGGCGTTGAACTGCATGACTCCCTTTGTCATCGAGAATCCGAGTTTCTGCTGCGCCGACTCCGTATGCATCATGCTCATGACCTTTGTCAGATACATACTGACGAGCAGCTCGTAGCCTGGATTCACCAGGATGCCGTACTTGCTGAGTTCTTTCAGGTTTGCTTTGGTAAAGTACTCAGCCGGAACCTGTTTATTGGTCGTACCAAGGTCATCTGTTGTCTGGATCTCGACCTTGATCTCGCCGTTGGCTTCTCTTTTCTTGTGCAGAAGGTCGAAGCGTGTGCAGATCCAGGTGAATGTATTATCGCCTTCATTCATTGCGAATGCTGTTTTGGTTCTGATAATGTAGACCTTTTCCAGCTTTCCCTTGTTGTTCATACGTTCCAGACAAACCGCATTTGTCAGCAGCTCCTGACACAGGTCATCACTGACCTCTGCTGTTGCATAGATCTCAATATCGAGATCGTCCTCGGTCTGCGTTGCCGGACCAGAGCTTGCGACCATCGGCAGCTTTTTTTCAGGCGGCTCCGTGCCGATTCTTGTGTTGGAATGTGGAACAGGCCTTCTGCGCAGACCTTTGACGGACTTTGTTGCTGTAGAAATAGGCGCTTGGGCATCTCGTCTTTTCCCGACGGGGAGAATACGGTCTGCGTGATCGTCCTTGATCTGGTCAGCTGAAGTCGTCTGTTCCGTGGTGTCAGACTTGTCGGACACTCCAAATGGAAGCGTTAGCGTAGATGTATTGCTTGCTGTCGAAGCAAGCATGGGAAATGCACGTTTTATCATTGGAATCTACCGTCCTTTCAATATATTTTTTAGAAAAAAGGTGGGAGGGACCTTCGTCCCTCCCTGCTGCAAAGGTTTAATCGTCTGTCTCGTCACCGTAGTCGGTATAGGTAAAGTCAACAATATTACTAAAGAACTTACCGTCAGCCGCATCATTTGTCTCTGTCTCGATTCTTACATCGACACCCTTGATCTCCTCGAAGTCGATTTCCTCATTATCGTCCACAAATGGAGCAATAATGTTGTAGAGCGGCTCTTCAGCGTAATCAGCAATGTCAGTTGAGCACTTGAAGATCGTGCCGTCGTTTAGCTTAAATTTAAGGTAAACACGGTCATTGTCCTCGTTGTACTCGACGCTCATGAGGATTCCCTCGTGGACTCCGTCCTCAATGTGGTAAGTACCGAGCTTCTTTGCCTTTTCAGCAGCCTTTTCCTGTATTTTAGTTAGTTTCATATGAACTACCTCCGATAAAATAAATTTACTGAAAGGGGTTCGCTTTCTTTTATTCGATTTTCAAGATTCTTTATAGTCATCACACGGCGTACATCATCCTGTGAATCTCTGTTGATGCCTACTTCAAGTCACCCCAGAACGCCGAAGCCTCCTTTGTAACTCTGTCTCAGCATCGCCATAGCCTTCACACCGATCCGCACATCGCAGGGACTATCCTTTTTACACTTCAAGCGAAACCGCTTTCAGTATTGAGTGAACTCCGGTACAGCTCTTCGGGTAGTTGCTCCGTTGCGCTGTGCCGTTGTTCTGATTGTAGTATATCAGGTTTTCAGCACTTTGTAAACAAATTGACCAATGTTGCAGAAACACGTCTTTTATCTGCAAATTTCAATGAAATTTGCAGATACTCTTGGGTTTACTTGCAAAAAAAGAAGCAAGCGCCGGTCGGCACTTGCTCCTTCTTCACAGTAATTCAGTTATGATCGCTTGGTCGTCTGCGTTGTCAGTCAGCTCGCAGTAAGCCCGGAGCATAGCTCGGACAGCTTTATTCTTCTTTGCCACGCTTTTATTCACAATATTCGTGAAGGTCAGCGAGGACTCCTGATAGTTCCCCTTGTCAAAAGCATAGCAGAGCAGCACGATGATGTACAGTCTCCCCATAAGTTCCACTCTCTTTTCGTCTATTATGCTATACACGTCCGGTTCGAGTTTTTCGCTGTCGTGTCCTTTGAGTCCGTATTTTTTCAGGCATTCCCATAGTTCGTCTATCAGGAAGTCGGGACACGACTTGATCTCTATCGGGCAATTGTTATTATATACTTGAAGGTCAAAACTCTTTGCTATTTCGTTGATTTTGCTTCGCATTGTCCGCTGATTTGGCTTGCTGGGGTCTTGTTTGCTTGTGGTTTTGAGATGGACAATGAGTTTGTCTTTGAGTAACCCTGTAAATCTATTTATATAGTAATCGATTGAAGAAGGATATACTGTATTATTTTTATCTCTTGATGGATTTCTGTCTTTCCAGTCAATTTCTGCAAAATTAAGCACTTCTAATAATTGAGATTCAAACTTTTTCATTGTTGGTTCATACGTCTTGAGCGACGGAAACACTCTTTCAACTTTTAGAAAATCAGCATATACCCCTTCATAAAGCGTTATAGGTGTTTTTCTGTCCTTGCCATTTGTTGTAAAAATGCACTTCATTACCTCGGAAACAAGCTCCTCACCGACATTCAGCGCTGCGAAGCTGTATGAAGGGATTTCCTCGCTTCGACTGCATCTGCCACCAGTAATGATCATTCTGCAAAATGCATCGAACAGCTCTCTGTCGAAGATCTTATGGTACTTCATGTACAGGTGTACCGCTATGAGGTACTGCGGATCTATGATGTCCAGTATCTCTTCTTTCACCTGTTCTGTCTGCTGTGGAGTGAACGGATGATCTTTGACTGCCTCGTATATATCATCAAGTTTTTCAAAATTTATGAGTTCTGACATCAAAAGATAAGATCTCGCCCTTTTCTTTACCTCCGGCAGATCTTTCGGAGACTCGGACTGCACTTTGGCAAGCAGGTTTACAGCGAGCGCCTTTGCAGGACATTTGTTTGAGTGTCTCTTGAAGTACACTGGGATCGGGCATCTGTTTCTCACTATGGTATATGTCTCAGCAGCACTGGTTCCACCAAAGAAGGAATAGAACAGCGACTCATACATATCTGTGATCGCATGGACCGTAAACTCAGTATCTTTCATATTCTGCCTCCTGTCGCATGGTTTCTTGGTACTCTTATCATACCATATTTTTCGGAAAATAGCAAGACTGCTTCTGAGGTTCTGACAACTCCGCTCGAATGCCCGAATTATTTCAGAGGAAAGAGGCGCTCTTTTTTTAGTCGTCAATATTGCTTGTTTTTCCCATTTAGCGTATTGGACCCACCAACTTTTTCGGTAAAAAAGAATCCCTAAAGCACGAAAACACCGTGTTTTAGGGACTTTCCGCAACCTTTCTGGTCACGCATATTCAATTGGTGGAGGCGAGGAGAATCGAACTCCTGTCCGAAAGCCCGTTCCCACAAATTTCTACGAGTGTAGTCCATCTATTTAAGTTTCCCCGCCGACCCCGCCGGTGAACAGGCTGAGAGGGAAGGTAGTCCAAATACATCCCTGCGGTGTGGACGTGCCGCCGGGACGTTCACCACTGAAATGATGCCCTGTAAAAGCCGTGGTACTCAGTTACAGGACAGACGCTGACTTAGGCAGCGACCTGCAGGCTGCGAGAGCTTACAGTAATGTTGTTGTTAGCGTTTATTTTTAAAACGTGCCGTAGATTTAAGAGCAACAGCAAGGCTCTACTCGCTTATCATGGTGCAAGACCCCCGTCGAAACCGGTACGCCCCCCTTTCTGTGTACGAGACGGATGTCGTCCGTACACTTATTATACACGTTTTTGCGCCGATCGTCAAGTAAAGATCTGGTAAAAGATCGGTTACACGCTCGACATCAGCGCCGGTCCTTCATCGCGCGGTCGATGGCACGCTGGGCGTCGCGCTTGGCGGCATCGTCGCGCTTGTCGTAGAGCTTCTTGCCCTTGCAGAGCCCGACCTCCACCTTGACGCGCCCGTCCTTGAAATACAGCGACAGCGGCACGAGCGTCAGTCCCTCCTGCTTGGTCTTGCCGAGCAGACGGTGGATCTCCGCCCTGTGCATCAAGAGCTTGCGCACGCGCAGCGGATCCGTATTATAGATATTGCCCTTTTCGTAAGGGGAGATGTGCATCTGCTTGATGAAGAGCTCCCCCTCCTCGATGCTGCACCAGCTATCCTTGAGGTTCACGCCGCCCTGACGGATGGACTTGACCTCCGTCCCGGTCAGCGCGATGCCAGCCTCGTAGCGTTCGAGGATGAAGTATTCGTGGCCTGCCTTGCGGTTATCCGCGATCGGCTTGGTACCCTTGGTACGCATCTGCACACCTCCTTTGCGTGCTGTTCGTTCGTATGGATGTGAGATCAGACGTCGAACTCGTCGTCCTCGAAGGAATCGAGATCCAGATCGTTGAGGATGTCGCGGAGCGCGACCAGCTCGTCTGCGGTCATCGTCAGACCCTTGCCCATGCGGGAGTGGTCCGGCGACCAGTCGCGCAGGTCATACTTGGGCTCGCGGTCGTTCCAGCTCACCAGGTTCAGCTCGCGGGTCCAGCCGCGGGCATTCTCGCCCAGATCGCCGATGTGCTGTGTGATCTTGAAAGTCAGCTCTGCCATTTTTCATTACCTCTTTCTTTGTGATACACGGCGCCGTCCCTCGCGGGGCGTGCCGATCGTTCCTGTTTTTCGTTCACGCACGCAGATACGCCTTGAGCGACGGCATCGACTGTGCCGCGATCGCGTAGCCCTGTGCGTAGAGCGCCATCAGCTTGTCGAGATCCTTCTCTGTGCGGGACACACCGAGCGTGTCCTCGGGTGCGATGACGAACACCCGTCCCTCGTCCTCGAGCGCCGCGATCTCCTCGATGCAGTCGTTATAGCGTTCGTGACGCGTCTCGAGCTGCTCGGCAAAGGCCGGATACCGCCCCTTGACATGCCGCACGGCTGTCCCCATCATCTTCTCGATGCCCTTGCGATAGCTGCGGATCTGCGTCAGCACGATGATGAGCTTCTGACACCCGTCATCGAGCGCATGCTGGAAGGGGATGGGGTCCGTGACCCCGCCGTCCGCATAAAGCACACCGTCGAGCTTGACGGGCTTGAACATCAGCGGCAGCGCACAGGTGGCCTGGAGGACCTTCCATGACGGGTCGTCGCCGGGCACGTCCTGATAGACGGCCTGTCCGGCACGCATGTCCGTCAGCACCGCGACCTTGCGGGTCGGAGAGGCGTTGTAGGTATCGTAATCGAAGGGCAGGAGCGTGTTGGGGATCGTCTCGTAGACGTACTTCATATTATAATAGCTCCTGTTGAACGGATCGAGCAGATGCCGCACCCCCATGTACTTCGGGCTGCGCACGAAGCGCCGCAGCATCTCGCGGTTGCGTCCCTTCTGCTTGGAGATGTAGGAGACACCGTAGGTGATGCCGGCCGAGGCGCCGATGACGTAGTCGGCATATACGCCCGCATCCAGCAGCGCGTCCATCACACCGACGGAGAACACCGTCCGATGTGCGCCGCCCTCGAGCACCAATCCCAAAGGATATGCCATGACCGTCACCCTCCTCTCTGTTTCCCTCGTCCGCGGATGGGGCCGGGACAAGACCATTCTTATTATACACCATCTTGGATGAAATTGCAAGCCCTTTTTTAAAGGATGTTCGTCGGATCCTCGTGCATTGTCCCGTATATGGGACGATGGGGGAGACAGTGCACGGTGGGAAGGGGAAAACGCCCCATCCATAAGGAAGGGGCGTTCGATCATCGGCGGGACATGCTGCCTTTACGGCGCAGGATGGCACGGCGGAGGGCAGGGTCGGAGATGTAGGACAGGTCGTCCTCCGGGGGGACATAGCCCTCGTCGTCGAAGACCGTATCGCGGGGCTGCTCCGGCTCCGTCTCCCGGCGCTTGTGGATGACGATGCCGTCGCTGTAGGGCGCGTAGAACAGCGGTACACTGGCGATGATGAGGATGCCGCCCAGCAGCAGGAACGGCAGCTTTGCCGCGGCACGGATCCGCCCCTCGCTGACGATCTCGTCCTCGATGATGTCGATGCTGATACCGGCGTCGATCTCGTCCTGGCGGGCAGCGAGGGCGGACTGCATGTCGATGTCGACGCAGCGGTAAGCGGCCAGGCCGAAGCCGAAGAGCATCGCGAGGCCGGTGACCATCAGGATGATCCCCAGGATCTGCGTCACGCTCAGGAAGAAACGGATCTCCTCAGTGGGCTTTCTCTTTTTCATGATGGCCCTCCTTTCAAGGTTAGTTCATCTTTCGTTAATAAAATATTAACATATAATTGTGATAGATCTGTGATAGAACGATTACAATATGAACGAAATATGAATGTAATTTTAAAATATTTACGATAATATACGGAGGGTATCGCTAGATCCTGAATTACAACGTGATATGTCTTATGAATATTACTATAGGTACATATAAATGTGTCTGATATATGAACGACACCGCACATGCCAAAGCTGTCGAAGATTGACGATCTGGCGGTGATATGCTACAATAAAAGCAAGATCATTCCCAATAGAAAGGTGTGAGGACATGAAGCAAGTGGCATCCTATCGCGTGGTACATCTCTCGCTCTCGAAGCTGTTCCGCAGCGCGCGGCTGCGCGGTGACTTTGGCATCGAGCTGGACACGCGGTCCTTTCGGTCGCTCCTCCTCCGGCAGATGGGGCCGGACGATCGCGCCATGGTCCGCGACGATTCGCCGATCCTAGACGCGATGTCCCGCGCTGCCAGCGCGATCCCCTATAATGCCGCGCTCCGTCAGCTCTGGCTCCTCACTGCGCCCGCAGGACTGGACGCGAGGGAGCGCCGCAGGATCTCTCTGCGCGGCCCCGAGGAGCGGGACTATTATCTGAAGGACATCCTTTATATCCACCTCGACAGGAGCGGCGTCTCTGATACTGCGCTGCGTCATCTCCTGCGCGGCCTGACCCTCCGCCTTGACGACGAGGCCGTGACGTATACGGTCTTCGAGCGGAGCGCGAGCCAGCAGCGGGAGGGGGAGCTCATCCTGATCCGCCAGTCGCTCTATGCGCTGGGCAGCGGGCTGCGCAGCCGCATCGACTGCGGGATGCCTCCGGAGATCTCCGTCAAGATGAGCAAATACACGGCCTATCGCGCGCTGATGCTCACCTCCGGGGTATGCATGGATGTCGATGGTCTCTTGGACGCGCACAGCGTCCTCGTCGTGGATGACCCGCAGCTCCGGGACTGGGCGGCATTCTGCAAGGCACACGGCCTCCCTGCGCCGCAGTTGGCGGGGGATGTGGCGACCGTTTCCTATCGAAAGGACAAAACGACCGCCGTCACGGATGTACGCTACAGGGTCGAGAAGCAGCGCTCCGCCGCGAAGGAGAAGCTCTTCGACGGGGAGGGACTGGTCTGCACGTCCCTCGGTCGGCAGATGGCCGCGGCAGTCGAGGTAGAGGGGGCGCAGTCGTTCCAGATCCGGATGCCGTTCGTCAAGGGCGTCGTCCACACGGTCGACCTCGAGACGATCTTCCGCGATCTGGCAGGGGAGCGGTATCCCGCCCTCGAGATCCGCGACTGCTTCGGCGTGCCGCACCGCGTCAGCGAGATCAGGATGATCCTGCCGACCTCGATGTTCAAGCTCCACGAAAAATACAAGCAGGTCGGCGCCGCCCACGGCATGGACGGCGGGACCTATTATTGGCAGCAGTTCCGCGCAGGGGAGCACTGTCTGGTCGTGTCCCGCTGCGAGGAGGGCTTTTCTGCGGGACGGATCACGGCCTCCAATTACCAGTTCCTCTCGACCCTCCAGGAGATCGACGACAGTCCCTCGACGACGCTCCACGACCGCCGTATGGCGCTCGCAGCGCCGTCTGTCAGCGCGGTGTGGACGGCCGTGCAGAGTCAGGATGCGGCGCTGCTCCTGCGGATGCTCCAAAGCGGCGACGATCTCCTCGATGCAGCCGAAGCCCCTGCGCTGTCTGCCGGCAGGAGCGACGCCGCCGCGCTCCTCCGCGCCTGTCCTGCGCTCTGCCGCACGGCAGGTCTTCGTGACGACAAGGAGGACATCGCCCGTTTCTGTAGGACCATCGCAGCCGGGCATCTGTATTACCCCGGCGTGATGCGCTATCTCTCCGGCGACCTCTTCCAGCTCCTCCTGCTCTTGGCGGACCGGATGTACCTCGCCGATACGCCGGACGCACCGCTCCCGACGGAATGGCTCGTGCCGTGGCTCGCCGAGGCGTCCGACCTGGACGGCGCACTGTGCTATGCCCCCGGCGAGCCCGCGGCTCCTGCCGTCATGGACCGCAACCCCCACCTTGCCCGCAATGAGCACGTCCTCACGGAGACGATCGCGCCCGGTGTGCTGCGGGAGCGGTATCTCGGGCATCTGCGCGGCATCGTGATGATGCAGGGCGGCCGCGAGGTGCAGCGTCTGGCCGGCGCCGATTTCGACGGCGACCTCGTCCGTCTGTACTACGACCCGGTCTACCGTCTTTCTGCTGCGCCCGCTGCAGCGACCCTTCCGCTCCTGATCCCCAGCGAGACCGAGGACGAGGCGCCCTATACCGATGCTGCACGCATGGCGTTCCTGCGCCGGGCAGAGGGCAGCCGCGTGGGACAGATCTCCAATGCGGCCTTCCGCACGAGCCTCTATGCCTACGGTACCCGCAAGATGGGCACCAAGCGTGACGGCATCGCAGCATCGCGGGAGAAGGCCGAGGCGCAGATGGTCGAGCTGTCTTGTCTGGTGGGACTGGAGATCGATTCGGCCAAAACAGGGATGCGGCCTGTCTATGATGACAGCGATCTGCTCATCTCCCGCAAGAAAAAAGGCGATACCACAGGCCTCGACTTTTTCCTGCAATGCAAGGACCGTCTCCGAAACAGCGGCGACAAGCCGAAGCTCGCCCCGCTCGGAGCGGGATGCGGCCGCTACAGTGTCCCTGAGCTGCTGCCCTATGTGTTCGCGCCGGGAAGGATCGAGGTGGATCCGAAGTTCGTGCCTGATGCATGGGCAAAAAAATGCCATGATGTGCTCTGGGAGACCAAGCGGAACGGCGCCTTCCACCGCAAGGACAAGCTCACGGCCTATCATCCTGATGCTGTGCCGCTCTGGCAGCTCCTCGCTTCGCCGCCGTCGGCCGCGCCGCTCCCGTCAGCGCTCCGGCAGGCCTACCTGGCCGCCCGCGCCGTGCGGACGCCTTGGCATACAGAGACGGAGGAGAGCCGCCATGTCCGCGGCCTGCGCGCCCACCTGGGTAGATCCTTCGGGATCGACCGCGGCCTACAGCTCTGTGACAGGCTGCTGGATACGGTCTTCTGTTTTGAGGACGACACGCAGCCGGAGACGCTGCTGTTCCGCCTCCTGCCTTGGCATCATTATGGATCCGCGGATCTGAGACGCATCCGCTTCAATGCCCTCGCCGCGGACTATGACATCGCGTATCGTGTCAAGGAGGACGATGCCTTTGACCGCTGGTGCTGTCGGTTCGACCGTGTCGTGACGGACAGCAGTCTGCTGGCGGAGATCCTGCTCACCTGTCCGCCGTCGCAGGCGGAGACGGCCCCCTTCCCGCCGGACGGCCTTACGCTCCCCGCAGACGTCTCGATGGAGGAGTTTCTCGCGCTCCACGCGGCCCTCTGGGACAGCAGGAGCATCCGCGAGATGGCCATGCTCGCCGAGACGCTGGCACACACGCCGCCTGAGGATCGTGTGCCGCTCCTTGCAGCAGCGGAGCTGGCAGAGGATGCGACTGCCTGCCGAATGGCAGCGCAGCCGGACTGCGCGGCACTGTGCGCGCTCCTCACGGTCGGGACCGCGCCTGCCGCACAGGTGCGCCGGATCCTTCGGGACTGCATCGGCAAACAGATCGGCGCTCCGCTGCGCAAGTCGGACGCAAAAAAACACGCCGCTGCGTGGGACGAGGTCTGGGCGCTCTGGCAGCAGCTCCATATGGAGGACAACATCGCTGCGTTCGCCGACGCGCTCCTAGCGCCGCCTGTGCTCGACTGGATCGGATGCACCGATGCGACCGAACGCCGCCTCTGCCTCGATGGCCTGCTCGCGACTCTTCCCCAGGGCGACCGCCTCGCCGACGCGCTCGGTGCGGAGCTGCTGGACATGCTGGCCGCCCCGGCCGAATGGCGGCTCCTGCCGGACTATCTGAGCGCGGCGCGTGCTACGGTCAAGACCGTCCGCGAGCGCCGTGCGCGGCAGCAGTTCCTTGCGGATGCCGATGCGGCCGCCACGCAGACGGCATCTCCCCGTGTCCGTGACTTCCTTGATCTCACGCCGGATACACCGTTGGCCGAGCGGATCGACCGTCTGCGCCTTGCCGCGCAGGAGATCGCGTCCCATTGCGTGGACGATCCCGATCGGATGACCGATGCGGCGGAGACGGCCAAGCGCCTCGCCGCCCTGGAGACCGGCCATGGCGCCGAGGAGGTCGAGCAGGGGACACGTCTCTTTTATGCGCTCCTGCGTCTCTCTCTCGCCCAGCTCCGGCAGACGGACGCGATCGCTGCGCTCCTCGCTGGCGCGGCCGGTGCGGACAGCATCGCCCCGGCCGTCCTGGCGCTGCTGGCGGCGGAGCGAGACGGCATCGAGTCCGTGGATGACGCGGCTTCCCTTGAGCAGCTCGTCCTACATGCGGCGCCGGACACGGTATGTCGGATGCTCGCCCGTATCCCCACGCTCACGAGGATCGCAGATCTTCCCCCCGACGGCGCCTGCGGCTTCGTGGACGGCCAGCAGGGGATCGAGCTGACGCGTGAGCGCGGCGCTGTGCTCGCAGCGCCGTTCCGCTTGAAGGTCGAGACCGTGGTCGGCGGGGAGCGTCCCGTCGATGCTGCGATGCTCGAAGCGCAGGTGACGTTCGAGGGAGACCCGGCTGCACTGGCAGCGCTCGCACCGGCCGTCTCGCTCGAGATGCCCGAGGAGACCGCGCGGGATGGGTCGCTCCTTTGGCTTTACTCCGTCCCCTTCGTCATCACCGTCAAGGGGGCGGGGGAGACGCGCGTGCCGCTGCTGCACGGTGCGCTGACCCATCTGCGGATCCCGCAGACCGACGGGACGGACGATCCCGCCTATGCTGCCCTGCGCGAGCCCCCGCTCACGCTTACCCTCGACATCCGACCCGGGCGGCGCGGCGTCCCGGATCTCGGTGTCGACAGTCAAAATGGGAAGACCATGTGCCAACGCCCGCTCGGGCATCTTGTCTGGGGCTATCGGATGTATGCACGCGATCGAGAGGAGGCTCAGGATGATCGATCAAATGGCTGAAGGGCGTTCGTATCATGCGCTCAAGTATCTGCTCGACCATCGGGAGGCGTATCTCTACCCGTTCTATCCCAGCTGTGAGGTGCTGGGGAGCCTCAACGCCTTCCGCTACCAGCAGGACAAGCTCAGCGATGACGATGTGCAGTTCTACCCGTCCCAGCTCGTCATCCTCGCGCGCTACTACCTGTTCCATCATCAGGTACCGGGACGGGAGACGGCGGGGATGTCGCTGGAGGAGACCCGACGGGCCATGCTCGAATGGATCGCGACCCTGCAGGGCGCGCTCATGGCGCTGAGCGGCAAGCCGATCACGAACGCCTCGACCCTTCGCCTGACCGCGGAGGACTACAGCGTGCCGCTGTATGACGAGACCTACCCGCTCGAATGCATCCTCGCCGATGCCGCACATGCCGGACCGCTCGACAGCAGGCAGGTCTGGCCGGACCCGAAGAGGCTGCCCCTCGCCGGCGGACAGGAACAGTGCTATCCCGGCGGCGATGCCGAGACGTTCTGGCGCGCCCAGCTCACGGCGCTCGCTGAGACCGAATGGTATGCCCGCGGCTTCCGCGAGCCGCCGTCCCCGGAGGATCTTGTCGAGATGGCGGGATACCGGCGGGTCGAGGCCGTCCTGCTGATGGCCGTCGACTATGCGCGGCGACTGGCGCAGGGGGACGCGGCAGCGCACCGCTTTTTCTCTGAGACGGACGTGCCCGATACGATGCGGCGCATCCGCTTCGAGAACGGCCGCACCGGCCGTGCGCTCATGGCAGTCAGCTCGCCCAAGACGATGGAATCGTGCCTGGACGTGTTCCATGCCCACCTTGTCCGTCAGCCGACAGAGAGCGGCAGCTCGATCACCTTCCTGTTCACCGATCCGGCAGCGGTCACGGTCCCACCGGGGCTCCGTCTGCCTGCGCTCGACCGCATCGACAGGGGCGTGCGGATCCGTGAGACGGACCAAGCCTTCTACGGCCTCACGCCGGAGATGATCGCCGTGTTCTTCCAGAAGGCCGCCCCGACGCTCCGTGTCACGTCCCTGATCGAACGTCTGCCGGAGGGCGTCGTCCGGCCCAAGGAGGCATTCGAGCGCCGGTATACCTTTGGAGACGCCGACCCTGCGCTGCTCTGCGGGCAGATGGGCAAGGCGGCCAAGCGTACCATCGCCAAGGCATACGATTCCTATCGTGCGACCATGGGCAAGCTCTGCCATGCGCTCGCGGAGTCCACAGGGGACATCCTTGCCACGGTGCGCGGCGGTCAGACTCCCACGCAGGAACAAGTCGAGCGGACGCGCGACTTCCTCATCGGATGGACGAACGGCTACGAGACGGTCCGTAAGAAGGCCGTCCAGCTCTGTCAGGATCCCACGAAAGCGAAGTTGCTCCTTCCGGATCTGCTCCTTGTCGCATGGCGTTTCCGTTATCCGCAGGAGCCGAATCGGGCGCTGATCGACGCGCTGCCCGAGCGGATGCGGAACGCGCTGGTGCTGGCAGAGGACTGCGATACGGCGATCGCCTCCCTGCTCGCCCGTGCCTCGACCCTGCTCTTCCTGCTGCTCGAGGACTGGGAGGCCGACGGTGCCCCGGCTTTCTCTTACTGGTATGCCGCCGCACATCTGGGCTTTTCACGCTCGCGCCTCGATAAGGAGCGCCGGCTCGTCCTCGATCTCGTCTCGCCCCTAACGCCATCCCCGAAAACGACTGGAAAACAGCGCTCCAGCTCTTGACAACGCATCCGCGATGTGTTACAATAGAGATGGTGACAGGCAGTCCTCTGTGAGAGCTTTGCAGTCAGTAGGCGCGTGCGCCGAACCACTGGGCCTTGTGCCGTGTGTATCGTTCGTTAGCTGGTCAATGTATGTGAGGTGTTCATGATGGATGCACGCTAGGCTCCCTAGCTGCTGAGAGCATGGGCATTATGGATGAGGATGATGGAGTGCCTCCGGCAGCGAAGCGTCACGTCCGTTCACATCTCGCTCCCATGGGGGGCGATCGCCGCCCGCATCTTTGATGCAGCGGCAATGATCTGATCGAGCCTTACCACTCTGACATGGCTGCCTGTTTTTTTGCTGATCCGCGCCGCCGACGTTCTGCCGGCGGCGTTCATTCCAGATGCGCCGATCGGCGCGTCGCCATCATTTAGGAGGGACCATATGAACATCAGCGAGGATATCCTTTGGATCACCGAATGTCCCGAAAAGTGGATGCTTTTCACCAACCGCTCCTATGAAGCGCAGATCCAGACCGCGGACCCGAACAGGGTCTACAACGTCCCCGAGCACCCCGGCTATGTCTACAACATCCTTGAGGATTCCTATGAGAAGGTCGGTACCACCGGCTACGTCGTGACCGGCGCAGCAGGGGAGATGTGGCCGATCGGCGAGGGTGCGCTGCGCAAGTACCAGATCGCCCCGGAGGACATCACCGATGTCCCGCAGAAGGTCATGACCGTGGAGCTGGATACGGTATTCGCCGGCATCCGCATCCCGAAGGACACGACCTTCACCCTTGAGGTGGATTACGGCGAGAAGGCCGTGCTCAAGGGCAATCGTCCCGGCCTCGATCATGGGGAGGGAGACTTTGTCCTCGTGGCGACTCGTATGGAGGACGGACGGCCTGTCCCGGACTTCACCGACAGCGGCCGCATCGTCAACGGCGCCGTCTTCGACACGCTCTACAAGCCATTGAAGTGACGGCAAAAACAACGAAAGATAGCCCCCGGAGAGACCTCCGGGGGCTTCGTGTATCTATGAAAGGGGATGCCTTACCGCACGATCGGACGGACGCTCTCTCCCTGGATCGGGCCGCCGACGATGGTGCGCACGTCGCGCTTGGCGAGCGGGTCGCGGATGCGGTCGCGCACCTGCTGGGCGCTGGCCTTGGCCATCGAATCCTGGTCGACATCGTAGGTCGTCAGGCGGATCCCGGCGACATCGGGCAGGGCATAGTTATCGAACCCCACGAGCGAGATGTCCTCGGGCACGCGCAGGCCCATCGCCGTGAGCTGGTGGAGCACCTGATAGGCCGTCAGGTCGCAGTTGCAGACGAGCGCGGTCGCACGCTGGGCGATGTCCTTGGGCAGATGGACGTCGAGGGCGCTGCTGTCCTTACGGTCAGGGATGACCATGTCCGGCGTGACGGTGAGCCCCGCCTCAGTCATGGCGCGGCAGTAGCCGAAGTATCGGTCCGTGATGCTGCTCGTGGCGCCGACCGTCCCCACATACATGATCCTGCGATGGCCGAGCTCGATCAGGTGCTCGGTCATGGCGCTCATGCCGAAATAGCCGTCTGAGATGACGGTATCGAAGGGGAGGCTCGTGTCATAGGTGTCGAGCATCGTGAACGGCACGGGCAGACGGTCGAGCATACGGATGTAGTCCGCAGGCATCGGCCCCATCATGATGATGCCGTCCGCACGTCCCTCCTGCACGATCCGCGGGGGGACGCATCCCTCCTCGTCCTCGGGCGAGACGACCTCCAGGAACCCAAAATCGCCGCCTGCCGAAAGATGCGTGAGCAGGCGCTCATAGAGGCTCCAGTAAAAGCTCGACCCGCGCTCGAGATAGCGCGAAGAGGTCACGATCCCGATGACATAGCTGTTGGTATCCTCACGGCCGCCGCGGACCTCGTAGCCCATCTCCTCGGCGGTGTGCAGGATCTGGGCACGGAGCTCCTCGCTCACGCCGTCCTTGCCGCGCAGGCCCTTGGACACCGTCACCACGCTGACGCCCAGCTTTCCGGCGATGTCCGCCATTCTCACGCTCTTAGCCATCTTCTGTTTGTCCTTTCCCATTTGTTGCCGGCGCCGTGCAGCACGGTGCCATCTATTTAAATTATAACAGATATTTACTTAAATTGCAAGCGGTTTTGAAAAGTTTTTATGCTTTTTTTAGGGAAATACAGCATCGTACAGCAAGACAGACTTTCAGCGAGAGGAAAAGGCACAAAAATGCCCCGCACCAGTCCTACAAGACAGGTGCGGGGCATATCGTTCTACGATGCGCAGTCGCGATCAGACGCCATACTTGGCGGTAGCGACCGGAACACCGACGCCCATGGTAGACGCAACGGTGCAGGAGCGCAGGTAAGTACCCTTGGCAGCAGCCGGCTTTGCCTTCACGATGGCCTCGAGGAGGGTCGCGAGGTTCTGGTCGAGCTTCTCAGCGCCGAAGGACGCCTTGCCGATCGGGCAGTGGATGATGTTGGTCTTGTCGAGACGATACTCGATCTTACCAGCCTTGGCCTCGGTAACAGCCTTGGCGACATCCGGGGTAACGGTGCCGGCCTTCGGGTTCGGCATCAGGCCTCTCGGACCGAGCACGCGGCCGAGACGGCCAACGAGGCCCATCATGTCCGGGGAAGCGATGACAACGTCAAAGTCCATCCAGTTCTCCTTCATGATCTTGTCAACGAGATCCTGGCCGCCAACGAACTCAGCGCCGGCGCCCTGTGCGGCCTCATACTTGTCCTCCTTGCAGAAGACGAGGACGCGTACCTTCTTACCGGTGCCGTTCGGCAGAACGACTGCACCGCGGACCTGCTGGTCAGCGTGACGGGAGTCGACGCCGAGGCGGATGTGTACCTCAACGGTCTCGTCGAACTTTGCCTTGGCATTCTTGCAAACGAGGTCGAGCGCCTCGGTAGACTCATATACCTTGCCAGCCTCGAGGGTCTTGAGGCTGTCGACATACTTCTTGCCGTGTTTCATATTATTTCCTCCTGGTCAGTGGTAGTACCGGCGTGCTGTCGGCGCACTGCCGGTTAGCGGAATGGTTCCTCCCACGTTGGTGTATGTGTTCAGTCCTCTACGACAACGCCCATCGAGCGAGCCGTACCAGCGATCATGCTCATCGCAGACTCGATCGAGCTGGCGTTGAGATCCTTCATCTTGGTCTCGGCGATCTGCTGTACCTGTGCCTTGGTGATCTTCGCGACCTTGGTCTTGTTCGGCACGCCGGAACCGCTCTCGATGCCGCAGGCCTTCTTGATGAGGACGGCAGCAGGCGGGGTCTTGGTGATGAACGTGAAGGAGCGGTCTGCATAAACGGTGATAACGACCGGGATGATCAGGCCGATGTCGCCCTTCGTGCGCTCATTGAAGTCCTTGGTGAATGCCATGATGTTGACACCGTGCTGACCCAGGGCAGGGCCGACCGGCGGAGCAGGCGTAGCCTTGCCTGCGGGGATCTGCAGCTTGATATAGCCAACTACTTTCTGTGCCATAATATTGCACCTCCATAATGTGGTAAGGCGAACAGCAGAGCGGGGCCCTGTCTGCTCTCCCACGTTTGGCTGCGCCGTGACGCAGCGCAGGTTGATCGTGTGTGTTCAGAAACGGCGAGACTCAGTCCTCGTACTTCTCGACCTGATCGAGCGGCAGCGTGATCTTGGTAGAGCGGCCGAACATCTGGACGATCGCCTCGACCTCGTTCTTCTCGATGTCGATGCTCTCGACCACAGCGATGTAGCCGTTCATAGAATCAGAGGTGATACGCACCCGATCGCCGACCTTGAAGCTGACCTCGGTCACCTTTTCAATAGGCTGTTCGATGCCCATCTTTGCGACCTCGGCAGGCGTCAGCGGGGTAGGGAAGGATCCGGGGCCTACGAAGCCTGTGACACCGCGCGTGTTGCGCACCACGGCCCAGGTCTCCTCGGTGTAGACCATCTTGACCAGCACATAGCCCGGGAAGATCTTGTGGTCGATGACCTGCTTCTTAGCGCCGTTGATCTCCTCGACCTTCTGGATCGGGATGAGCACCTGCTGGATCTTGTCCTGCAGACCGCGATTCTCAACGACCTTGCGGATGTTCTGCTCGACCTTGTTCTCGTAGCCGGAATAGGTGTGGATGATGTACCAGCCGAGTTTGCCGATATTCATGGACTTTTCGTCGCGTTTTTCCTCTGCCATCGTGCCGGCCTCCATTTCTGATTGTTGGGGATGAAGCGGCGATGCCGCGTCAGCCCTGTGCGACCGAGATCAGATACTGGATCAGCTTGAGCAGACCAGCATCCATCAGACCGATGATGACGCTGCCAGCGACGATGACGCTGAGCACCACGCTCGTGTTGACCACGACGGTCTGTCTGGTCGGCCAGGTCACGTTCCGGAACTCCACGTTCAGGTCATGGAACCACTTGCCGATCTTCTGGAAGACGTTCTGCTTCGTCTCAGTCTTTGCGGACTTTTTTGCCTTCTTTGTGCTTTTCTTGCTTTCTGCTGCGGATTCGTCAGCATCAGTAGACAGGTTCTTCTTGTCCTTTGCCATGCCAGCGACCTCCGATCACTTAGTTTCCTTATGCATAGTGTGCTTTCTGCAGAACTTGCAGTGCTTCTTCATCTCAATGCGGTCAGGATCGTTCTTCTTGTTCTTCTTGGTAACGTAGTTACGCTGCTTGCACTCAGTGCAGGCCAAAGTCACCTTAACTCTCATATCGGCACCTCCTGATAATTTAGTTCGTCCGGCAGGGAAGGGACGCCGTCCCATGCGCTGCGCGGCCGTTTTAGGTCGTTTGCCTCCCTCGGATGACGGGGACTCCAAAGCACAAAAAAAGTACCCCGTGAAGAGGTACTACTATTATAGCACGATCACGGGGCTTTGTCAAGCGTTTTTTCGTCATTCTGGGATATTTTTTTGGAAAAATAAGGCTCACACGCCGTTCGGACCGCCGGACGACGGGGGAGGGATGGCGGGGTCTGACCCGGAGGCGAGGCTCTGGTAGTAGCTGCTGAGGTACTGCGCGGCCTCCGCGATGATCTGGCCAGCCTTTGCGGCGCGGTCGGCGTTGGCATAGAGCCCGAGTGCGGCCTCCTGTGCGGCGCTGCGCGCGTGGATCACGGCCATCTGGAGCTGCTCGGTGTGACGGCTCGCGGCCATCTGGCGTGCGAGCTCGAGGTGGGCGATGCTGCGCAGGGCATGGAGCTCGTCGTCGATCGTGCCGGAGACGTCCTCGACCGCGAGCGCCTCGGCATAGCGCTTGCTGCGGATGAGCTGGCGTACCTCCTGGAGCACGGTGATGCTGCTCTGCACGGTCGTCTCACCACTGTCGGCGAGCAGTTTGTCCATCGGAAGGTCCAGGACACTGGCCAGGTATTCGAGCGTCTTCATCGAGGGCGTGGCCGTCCCGCTCTCGATCTGGCTCAGCATGTTGCGTGTGATGAAGTCGCCGACGACCTCGCTCTGCGTCATCTTCTTGGCGAGACGGGCGGCCTTGAGGCGTCTGCCCAGCTCTGCGTTGTCCATAGCATCATCTCCTTTAATAATGTAAAAAGGCGGTCGTCTGTGCGCTGGCAGGTGCGCCCGGCCTTGTGGCGGCGCGAGGGTGACGTGTCAAGAGCGTTTTCCCAGGCTCTATCAGATCTACCAGACGCGGTCTGCGTAAATATGTTTTACCGTTCTGAACTCATTATAGCATATCCCGCCGCAAAATGCAACCCCTTTTTCAAATTTTTTTCAAATGAAAGTCTTTTTTATCTTATTGTACCGAGAAATGGCTGCCAAATGCTCCGTCTCTCGTCATATTTACGGCGATACGACAGTAGGATGTCCCAAACGGACACATCTGCACGCCGTTTTCTGAAAAATTTCGTCAAAACCTATTGACAAACGGACGAAAATGTGGTATCATGTTTTCAGTAAATAAAATTTACACACCGCGGGCAACGACATCCCATCGCCCGCATCCATATCGTAGAAGGGGGCATGTACGATGATGGGCATCCAACAATGGTGGAACGAGCTGAGCGACATCCTGCGCGTGCTGTACTGCATCACGATCCCCGCGACCTTGGTCCTCGTGCTCCAGCTCCTGCTGACGATGATCGGCGGGCATGGCGGCGGAGACGTGGACATCTCCGACACGTCCGGCATCGACGGCCTTGACGGCGGCCTTGACCTCGACGGCAACGGCATCCCCGATGCGCTCGAGACCGATGCGAGCCAGCTCGCGAGTGGTGCTGACCCCGGCGATTTCGGCAGCTTCAAGCTCCTGACCGTGCAGACGATCGTGACCTTCCTGGCCGTGTTCGGCTGGGTGTCCATCATCTGCGTGAGCGCCGGGATGACGACGATCCTGAGCGTCCTGATCGGCGCGGTCTGCGGCGCAGCGATGATGCTGCTCGTGGCCAAGATGGTCCAGGCGTCCCGCAAGCTCGTGGAGAACGGCGCGCTCGACCTCAAGAACGCCATCGGCGAGACCGCGACCGTCTACCTGACGGTACCGCCCAAGAACGGCGGCAGCGGCAAGATCACCATGCAGCTCCAGGGCCGTTTCTGCGAGTTCGACGCGGTCAATGCAGGGGAGGCCCCCCTCAAGACCGGCACGCAGGTCGTCGTGACCGACGTCGTTGGTGACGCGCTCGTCGTGGAGACGCCGTGAACGTGATCTCTCGTATCCCCGCGGACGGACGTCCGCTGACATATCTATCCACAACATCATTCAAGAAGGAGAACTATCATGGGATTTGGAGTATTGTTGGCGATCTGTGTCATCGTCCTCATCATCTTCGCAGCGATCGTGGCGATCCTGTCGCGGTATCGCAAGTGCCCCTCCGACAAGATCCTGGTCGTTTACGGTAAGGTCGGGACGGATGAGTTCGGCAACCCGCGGAGCGCGAAGTGCATCCACGGCGGCGCCGCGTTCATCGTGCCGGTCATCCAGTCGTACCAGTACCTCGACCTGACGCCCATCTCGATGAACGTCGATCTGCGCAACGCCCTGTCTAAGCAGAACATCCGTATCAACGTGCCGTCCCGTTTCACGGTCGGCATCTCCACGGAGGCGGGCGTCATGCAGAACGCGGCTGAGCGTCTGCTCGGCCTGAAGATGATCGAGATCCAGGAGCTCGCGAAGGACATCATCTTCGGTCAGCTCCGTCTGATCATCGCGACCATGGACATCGAGGAGATCAACGCGGACCGCGACAAGTTCCTCGTGGCCGTTTCCAAGAACGTCGAGATCGAGCTGAAGAAGATCGGTCTGCGCCTCATCAACGTGAACGTGACGGACATCACCGACGAGTCCGGCTACCTGAACGCCCTTGGTAAGGAAGCGGCTGCGAAGGCCGTGAACGACGCGAAGCGCAGCGTGGCCGAGCAGAACCGTGACGGTGAGATCGGTCAGGCCAACGCCCAGCAGGAGCAGCGCGTGCAGGTCGCCAAGGCCAATGCGACGGCCATCGAGGGCGAGAACCTGGCCAAGGTAGCCGTTGCCGACTCTGAGGCGACCCGCCGTGAGCGCGAGGCCGAGGCGACCCGCAGAGCGGTCGCAGCCGAGGCCGTACAGCAGGCGAAGGCCAAGCAGGAGGCCTACACGGCACAGCAGGAGGCCGAGCTGACGCGTGCCGAGCTCGAGAAGGCCACCCAGAAGGCCGACGTCATCGTCAAGACCCAGATCGCCAAGGAGAAGGCCGAGATCGACGCTGAGGCGGAGGCTGAGGTCATCCGCCGCAAGGCACGAGGCGAGGCAGACGCGATCTTCGCCCGCATGGAGGCCGAGGCAAAGGGCCAGCAGGAGATCCTGACCCGTCAGGCAGAAGGTATGCGTGCCATCGTAGAGGCAGCAGGCGGCGATGCGAACGCGGCCGTGAAGCTGCTGATCGCCGAGAAGCTCGAGGATCTGGTCGCCATCCAGGTCGAGGCCATCAAGAACATCAAGATCGACAAGGTCACCGTTTGGGACAGCGGGCAGCATGAGGACGGCCAGAATTCCACTGCCGGCTTCATCTCCGGCATGATGAAGGCCGTGCCGCCGCTCAACGAGCTGTTCAAGCAGGCCGGCATGGAGCTCCCGGAGCTCCTGGGCAAGGACATCGAGGCCGCTGCGGCCGCGCGTGCTGCGGAGCTCACCGCCGGTGACGAGCCGCCTCATGTCGACTCCGAGCTGGTCGATGACGGCCAATAATGTAAGATCTGCCTGCTGCCGTCCCTCTTCGGAGGGGCGGCAGCTTTTTGCATAGATCCCGGCATCCGCAGCATATGATCCCCCAAAGGGGGAACAAGATCTTCGGATCCTCACGAAGATCAGTTTTTTTGAAAAAACCCTTGCAGTTTTCCTAAATATATGGTACAATAAGAATGTATATCTGCGCACGGACGTGTGCAGATGACCCGAATAAGTAAGGAGCGTAACGATCATGGCAAAAACACGTGTGGCAGTCCTCTTCGGCGGCGCCTCCAGCGAGCACGACATCTCGCTGAAGTCCGCGACCTTCGTCATCGAGAACATCCCGAAGGATAAGTACGATGTCATCTGCATCGGCATCACAAAAAAAGGCCGCTGGCTCTACTATCCCGGCGACATCAGCGCCATCGCGACCGGCGAGTGGGAGCGGAATCCCGACTGCGCCTCCGCTGTCCTCTCCCCGGATCCCCTCCACAAGGGCTTCATCACGATGGAGAACGGCGAAGCGTCCGTCAAGAACATCGACGTCGTGTTCCCCGTGCTGCACGGGCGCAACGGCGAGGACGGCACGGTCCAGGGCCTGCTGGATCTCGCGAAGATCCCGTATGTCGGCTGCGGTCTGCTCGCTTCGGCGTGCTGCATGGATAAGGCCGTGACCCACACGATCCTCGACTATAACGGCATCCGCACGGCAAAGTGGCGCATGCTCCTGGAATACGAGATGAACGATCTCGAGGCACGCTGCGAGCAGATCGCCTCCGAGCTCGGCTACCCGCTCTTCATCAAGCCTGCCAACTCCGGCTCGTCCATCGGCGTCCATCGCGCCGAGAACAAGCAGGAGCTCCTCGACGGCATCCGCGAGGCCTTTTCCCATGACGAGAAGGTCATCGTGGAGGAATGCATCGTCGGCAGGGAGCTGGAGGTCGCGGTATTCGGCTATGATGCGCCGTTCGCGTCCTTCGTGGGCGAGATCTCGTCCTGCAAGGAGTTCTATGATTTCGATGCGAAGTACGTCCTCGACGGCTCCCAGCTCTCCATCCCGGCCGAGCTGACCCTCGAGAAGAACCGCGAGTTCCAGGAGGTCGCCGTCAAGGCCTACAAGGCCATGGGCTGCAAGGGCCTCTCCCGTGTGGACTTCTTCCTGACCGAGAAGGATGAGATCATCCTCAACGAGATCAACACCATGCCCGGCTTCACCTCCATCAGCATGTATCCCAAGCTGATGCGTCACCTCGGCATGAAGCCCGCCTACCTCGTCGACAAGCTCATCGAGCAGGCGCTCGACAGCAACGACCGCGCTTGCTAACGACACGTCTATCGTCCTCCCCGCGCCACGGGGAGGACATTTGAGGAGGTACGAAATGGATCGAGATGCGATCGGCGTATTTGATTCCGGCATGGGCGGCCTCACGGCCGTCAAGGTGCTCAACCAGATACTGCCGCATGAGAATATCATCTACTTTGGCGATACGGCGCGCATCCCCTATGGCACGCGCAGCCGCCAGACCATCCAGCGCTACACCAAGGAGGACATCGCCTTCCTGCGGCGCCATCCCGTGAAAATGATCATCGCGGCCTGCGGTACGGTCAGCTCGATGCTCGGCGCCGATTCCCCCGTGGACGACATGCCCTTCACCGGCGTCGTCTACCCGGCGGCACGCGCGGCCTGTGCTGCGACGCAGAACGGCCGTGTCGGCATCATCGGCACGCCGGCGACCGTGGCCAGCGGCAGCTATGAGACCGCCATCCACAATGTCGATCCCCGCGTGGACGTGACGGCGATGGCCTGTCCGCTCTTCGTGCATCTGGTGGAATATGGCTATACGAAGCGCAATGACCCCATCACGCGCCTGGCAGCAGAGGAGTACCTCGCGCCCATCCGCAGCGCCGGGGTGGACACGCTCATCCTCGGATGTACGCACTATCCCATCATCGCCGATACGATCGGGGACATCATGGGCGATGGCGTCCGCCTGATCTCTGCGAGCGAGGAGGCAGCCAAGTTCACCAAGCAGACCCTCGAGGAACACGACCTGCTGACCGACAGCACCGAGCAGGGGCACAATGTCTATTATGTGTCCGACAGTGTCTCGATGTTCCGCGACAATGCCAGACATTTTCTGGAGGACGCTGTCAACGGCCAGGTGTTCAGCTCGCGAATCTGAGCCGCCTATAGCAAAGGAGTTTTCAGCTTGAAAGAACAATGGGTCATGACGCTCCGCAGCATCCAGCGCGAGGAGAAAGACCAGTCCGATACCACGCTCGACACCGAGGTCTTATATACGACTGAGGAGAGCGGTGACCGGGTCATCGTGTACGAGGAATCCGAGACCACCGGCATGGATGGCTCCCGCACAGAGCTGCGTGTCTCGCCGGACGGCATGGTCAGCATCCTGCGCACCGGCACCTACGAGACGCATCTCGTCGTGCAGAAGGGCGTCAAGCATTTTTGCCATTATGATACACCGTTCGGCGGCTTCACTGTCGGTGTCTCCGCACGCTATGTCCACAGCACGCTGACGGATGAGGGCGGAGATCTCGAGATGCGCTATACCGTGGATGCCAATTCCACGCTGCTCTCCGACAACGAGATCCTGCTCCATCTCGAGAAGATCTGTATTTGAGATTGCGAAACTACCCCACAGGAGGAATGGATATGACGAACATGATGGAAACGGCACAGGCCGAGCTCCGCGAGCTGCTGATGGCGGCGCTGGGGCAGCTCGTCGCCGAGGGGAAGATCCCCGCAGAGCCGATTCCTGCATTCAAGATCGAGGTCCCCGCGGACAAGTCCCACGGTGACCTTGCGACCAATATCGCGATGGCCTCGGCCAAGGCACTGCACATGGCGCCCCGCGCGATCGCAGAGCTCCTCGTCGGCGCGATGCGCTTCGATGGGACGTATTTCTCCCGCGCGGAGATCGCCGGCCCGGGCTTCCTCAATTTCTTTGTGGAGACGTCCTGGTTCGCGGACACCGTGCAGGCCGTCCTGACCGAGGGCGCCGACTACGGCCGCTCCGACAGCGGCAAGGGCAAGCGTGCGCTCGTCGAGTTCGTCTCCGCGAACCCGACCGGCCCCATGCACGTCGGCAATGCCCGCGGCGCCGCGCTCGGTGATGGCATCGCAGCCCTCCTCGAGTGGACAGGCTGGGACACCCAGCGCGAGTTCTACATCAACGACGCCGGTAACCAGGTCGAGAAGTTCGGCAAGTCGCTGTCCCTGCGCTACCAGCAGCTCTGCAGCGAGAAGGGACAGGCCGTGATCGCCGCCTATCCCGGCGATGACGACGGCGTGGCCGATGCAGTCTACGGGGAGAACGGGAATACGGACGATTTCCCGATGCCCGAGGACGTCTACCTCGGCAAGGACATCATCCTCCATGCGCTGCATTATTATCAGCAGAATGGCGCCGCTCTGGCCGATGTCGATGAGGCGACCCGCAGCAAGGCGCTCAGCGCCTACGCGCTCCCGCTGAACATCGAGGGCCTCGAGCGCGACCTGCGCAGCTACCGCGTGGAGTACGACAACTGGTTCCACGAGTCCACCGTCCATGCCAACGGCCGCGTGGACTGGGTCATCGACGAGCTGACGCGCCGCGGCTTCACCTATGAGCAGGAGGGCGCGATCTGGTTCAAGGCCGAGCAGTTCGGTGCGGACAAGGACTTCGTCCTTCGCCGCGCCAACGGCATCCCGACCTATATCGTCCCGGACATCGCCTACCACATCGACAAGCTCGTGACCCGCGGCTATGACAAGGCCATCAACGTCCTCGGCGCCGACCATCACGGCTATGTGCCGCGCCTCAAGGCCGCACTCAAGGCGCTCGACGTCGATACCGACCGCCTCGAGGTCGTGCTGATGCAGATGGTGGCGCTCCTGCGCAACGGCAAGCCTGCCAAGCAGTCCAAGCGCAGCGGCAAGGCCATCGGCCTCGTGACGCTCCTCGAGGACATCCCGCTCGATGCTGCGCGTTTCTTCTTCAACATGCGCGAGGCAAATTCGCACTTCGAGTTCGACCTGGATCTTGCCGTGGAGAAGTCCTCCCAGAACCCTGTTTATTATGTACAGTACGCCCACGCGCGCATCTGCTCCATCCTGCGCACCCTGCGCGAGGAGGGGCTCTATACCGAGGGCACGTCCCTGCGTGAGCTGCCCGTCGGTGAGACGCCGCAGGAGCGCGAGCTGATCCGCCATATCGCGGACTTCCCGGCCGTCATCGCCGCCGCCGCCCGCGTCAGCGACCCGTCCCGCATCACTAAGTACACCACGGAGCTGGCCACGCTCTTCCACAAGTTCTATGACGCATGCAGCGTCAAGAATGCCGAGACTCCGGCGCTCCGCGAGTCCCGCACCGACCTGTGCCGCGCGGCCGCCCAGACCCTCCGCAATGCCCTCGGCATCCTCAAGATCGACTGCCCGGAGCGCATGTAACGTGCGTTTGTTACCAGTTTGTTACGATTTGGAAACAGGGTTTGTGACGAATACACAAAGCGGTCTAAAAAAATTCGCCGTTTTAACGAAAAAATAAGGAAAATTAACAGTTCGTTCATATTATGTCCATAATTATATGTTACTATTTGTAATATACAAGGCATTTCACGCCTGCGCGGCATCGGCCGCGTGCCTATCACCCATATCGACAGACCAATGATCTTACAGAAGGGAAGTTAGCTTATGTCCAACAGACTGTTCCAGGGATTGGTACACCAGATGCGCGATACCATGGACGCCACCATCGGCGTTGTGGACGAGAACGCGACCATTATCGCTTGCAGCGACCTCGCGAAGGTCGGCACGACCAATGAGTTTGTTTCTCTGGATCTGAGTGATACGCATGACATCTTCATTCGCGACGGCTACACCTACAAGCCGTTCGGCGCACACCAGAAGCCGGACTATGCCGTCTTCGTCGAGGGAACGGATGACAATGCGTCCAAGTACGCGAGCATCCTGGCCATCACCCTCTCGAACATCAAGCAGTATTACGACGAGAAGTATGACCGCAACAACTTCATCAAGAACGTCGTCCTCGACAATGTGCTGCCCGGTGACATCGTCATCAAGGCGCGCGAGCTGCACTTCAACGCGGAGATCAGCCGCGTGGTGCTGCTGATCCGCATCGTGTCGAGCAACGACATCTCCGCGTATGATGTCATCCAGAACCTGTTCCCGGACAAGAACAAGGATTTCGTCTTCAACATCACGGAGAGCGACATCGTCCTCGTCAAGGAGATCAAGAGCACCGTGGAGAGCAAGGACCTCGAGAAGCTTGCCCGCTCCATCGCGGACACGCTCTCGAGCGAGTTCTACACCCGCGTGAACGTCGGCATCGGTACCGCCGTCACGAGCGTCAAGGACCTGGCGCGCTCCTTCAAGGAGGCGCAGACCGCGCTCGAGGTCGGCAAGGTGTTCGACACGGACAAGATCATCGTCAGCTACGACAATCTGGGCATCGCCCGCCTGATCTACCACCTGCCCACGACCCTCTGCGAGACCTTCCTGCATGAGGTGTTCAAGCGCGGCAGCATCGAGTCGCTCGACCACGAGACGCTCTTCACCATCCAGAAGTTCTTCGAGAACAACCTGAACGTCTCCGAGACGTCGCGTAAGCTGTTCGTACACCGCAACACGCTGGTGTACCGTCTCGAGAAGATCAAGAAGCTGACCGGCCTCGACCTGCGCGAGTTCGACCATGCGATCATCTTCAAGATCGCGCTGATGGTGAAAAAATATCTCCAGGCAAACCCCACCAAGTTCTAAACCTAGCGACCGCCTGTCGCCGGAGCGGGGCTCCGGCACAGGCAGTTTTTATGTGCGCGCCACTGTTTGCACATAAAGCGACAAAAAGATAGTTGTAAGAAACAGAAAGACAGGTGCGATCCTATTATATGGTAGAATTGAAGGATGTGTCCGTGACGTATTCGAGCGGCGTGGACGCGCTGAATCATGTGAGCCTCAAGATCAACGACGGCGACTTCGCCTTCGTGGTCGGCTCATCCGGTGCCGGCAAGAGCACCATGATCAAGCTCCTTCTCAAGGAGATCGACGCAACGGAGGGCAGGGTCATCGTCAACGGCTACGACCTCTCGAAGCTGCGCCGCCGTAAGATCCCGGAGCTGCGCCGGACCATCGGCATCGTGTTCCAGGACTTCCGCCTCATCCCCACCATGACCGTTTATGAGAACATCGCCTTCGTGCTGCGCGTGATCGACGCGCCGGCGAAGTACATTCGCAAGCGGGTGCCGTATGTGATCAGTCTGGTCGGCCTCCAGGCCAAGGCCAACAACTACCCGGACGAGCTCTCGGGCGGCGAGAAGCAGCGTGTGGCCATCGCCCGCGCGCTGGTCAACGACCCCAAGCTCATCATCGCGGACGAGCCCACCGGCAACATCGACCCGGAGCTCTCCTATGAGATCGTGGATCTGCTCAAGGGCATCAACGCCTGCGGCACGACCATCCTGATGGTCACCCACGAGCACGATCTCGTGCGCCATTTCGGCGGACGCATCATCAACATCACCCAGGGCGAGATCGTCTATGACGACATCATCGAGGGCTCCGAGGAGCTCGTTCCCGTGCAGACGGGAGGCGCCGATGAAAGCTAGTGGCTTCAAATACCTCGTCGAAAAGGGCGTGGATAATGTTTGGAAGAACCGCATGATGGCGTTCGCTTCGTTCTGCGTGCTGCTGGTGTCGCTGCTGCTGGTGGGCATCTCGGTGCTCGCGTATCTGAACGTCACCTCCATCATCGGCGGTATCGAGCAGAAGAACGAGGTCATCGTCTATCTCGATGACGACACAGACGACGAAGCCCTCCTCGAGATCGGCGCCGCCCTCCAGACCATGCCGAACGTCACCGAGGTGCGGTTCTATTCCAAGGAGGAGGCCTTCGAGTCCCTCAAGGAGAGCATGGCGGAGTACGAGGTGCTCTTCGAGTCGCTCGGCGACGACAACCCGCTCGTCGACAGCTACCGCATCAAGGTCAGCGACCTCGACGACATCACCGACACCATCACGCACATCCGCGACCTCGACCACATCTACTCGATCCGCGCACCCTATGATTTCGTGAACATCCTCGTCCAGCTCCGCAGCATCCTGACGTGGGTCATGGGCGCTCTGATCGCGGCCATGGTGGTCGTATCGCTGGTCATCATCTCGAACACGACCAAGACCTCGGTCTATGCCCGCCGCGAGGAGATCGCGATCATGAAGTATGTCGGCGCGAACGACAGCTTCATCCGCATCCCGTTCTTCATCGAGGGCATGATCACGGGCTTTTTCGCCAGTATCTGCGCGGTCGTCATCACCTGGCTCGTCTATGACGCCGTGGTGAATACGCTCCAGAACCAGGTGGCGCTCCTGAGCATCATCGGCCTGGGCAGCATCATCCAGTTCAGCAGCATCTATCTGCCGGTGCTCTGCGCGTACATCTTCGGCGGCGCGGCCATCGGCGCGATCGGCAGTGCGATCAGCACGCGCAAGTATATCAACGTATAAGTGCGAGACATCACAGTATATCGCCATTTTTAAGGAAGTGATCTGACGCATCATGCGTACTATGAGACAGCATACGTTCGGCAGACTGACTGCCGCCGTTCTTGCCGTGCTCTGCTGCACGGGGCTCGTGTCCCGTCAGGAGACGAGGCCCGCGATGACCGCCGCTGCGGCCACCATCGCAGAGCTGGAGGCACAGAAGAACGAGAACAACAAGAAGATCGCCGAGTACGAGGCCAAGCTCGCGCAGTTCCAGGACTCCCAGAAAAAGGAGGCCGCCTATCAGGAGGCACTGAACGAGAAGATCGCCGTGCTCAGCAATAACATGCAGATCCTCGACACCGAGCTCGAGACCATCAAGGAGCAGATCTTCGACCTCGACAACGACATCGCCCACATGGAGACGACCATCGCCCAGCAGGAGGTGGACATCGCCGAGGGGCTCGAGGAGTTCAAGCTCCGTCTGCGTGCGATGTATGTCAACGGGAACGACTCGCTGGCGTCCGCGCTGGTCGGTGCCACGGATTTCTACGACCTGCTCTCGAAGTATGAGCTGATCTCCTGTGTGGCACGGCATGACGACGAGCTCGTCAACGGCCTGAAGCAAGAGCTCGAGGAGTACCACACCAATCTGGCGACCCTTGAGGACCAGAAGGCGCTCGCCGAGCAGGCACAGGCCGAGAAGGAGAGCAAGCAGACCGAGATGCAGGCGTCCATGGTCGACCTGCGCGACTCGTATGCACAGTCCGAGGCCGAGCAGCAGCGTCTGGCACAGGAACAGAAGAACGCGAACCAGTCCATCGAGGCACTCGAGGCGAAGAACCGTCTCGCGGACGAGGCCGAGGCCGAGATCCGGGAGCAGATCCGCCGTGCCGAGGAGGAGGCCAAGCGCAAGGCAGCCGAGGAGGCCAAGAAGAAGGCCGCTGAGGAGGCCGCGAAGAAGGCGACCGCCGAGGCACAGCTCAAGGCCGCTCGCGAGGCCGCTGAGAAGCAGGCAGCCGAGGAGGCCGCGCGAAAGGCCGCCGAGGAGGAGGCACAGCGCAAGGCCGCTGAGGAGGCCAAGCGTGCCGCCGACCTGAACCAGACCACGCAGGCACCGGCTCCCACGCAGGCTGTGACCCCCACGCCGACCCAAGCACCGACTCAGGCTCCGACCCAGGCGCCCACGCAGGCACCGACGGAGGCACAGGCGAGCTATTCGGACTCCGCGTTCGGCTGGCCGTGTCCGGGGTACTACTATATCTCCTCTGGCTTCGGCAGCCGTTGGGGAACGATGCACAAGGGCATCGACATCGCGCAGAACAAGGGCGCGAACGTCGTGGCATCGCGCTCCGGCAAGGTCATCCGTGCGGTCAACAGCTGCACGCATAACTACGGCAAGAGCTCGAACTGCTGCGGCAACGGCTACGGCAACCATGTCATCATCATGCACGATGACGGCACCTATTCCACGCTTTACGGCCATATGTCTAGCATCACCGTCTCTGTCGGCGCTTATGTCAACAAGGGCGATGTCATCGGCTATGTCGGCTCGACCGGCTGGTCGACCGGCCCGCACCTCCACTTCGAGGTCCGCAAGAACGGCACGGCCGTCGACCCGAGCGGGTATCTGAATTATTGATCTTGATGGGTGCGTCCCCCGCGGCGCACCCATATTCCCGTAGAAAGGAGCATGTGCATGAACCACAAGATCAGTCTTGGCGTGACCATCAGCATCTGCGCCATCGTCTGCGCACTCACCTTCATCATCACCTCATTCTTCTCGCTCCGCAGCTTCAATGAGAAGGTGCAGGCCGTCAAGGAGAAGGCCGAGAAATACGAGCGCCTCGAAGCGCTCGACCTCTATGTCCGCGAGCACTACTACCTCGCCGACATCGACGAGGAGGGCGTCATGGACGGCATCCTCAAGGGCTATGTGGCGGGTCTCGGCGACCCTTATTCTGCCTATATGACCGCGGAGGAGTATGCCGCACAGAACGAGAAGGAATCTGGCAAGTCCGTCGGCATCGGCGTGAGCGTGACGCAGAACGACGACGGGATGCCGGAGCTCGTCGAGATCTATGAGGATTCCCCGGCAGACGAGGCCGGTCTCCAGGTGGGCGACGTGCTCACCTCGGTGGACGGCAAGACCGTCGAGGAGCTGGGCTATGAGGAGGCGATCGACCGCGTCCGCGGCGACGAGGGGACGGAGGTCGTCCTGACGTTCGACCGTGCCGGCCGCTCCGTGACCTTCCACATCACCCGCGCCCGCTTCGACGTCAAGACCGTCAGCGCCCAGCTCATGGACGATGGGGTCGGCTATATCCGCATCCGCAGCTTCCGCGAGAACACGGCAGAGCAGTTCAGCGCGGCCGTGGACGAGATGGTGCTCGGCGGCGCGGAGAGCCTGCTCTTCGACGTCCGCAGCAACGGCGGCGGCCTCTTGGAGGCGCTCGAGAAGATGCTCGACCCGCTCCTGCCCGAGGGCGTCATCGCGACCGCGACCTATCAGGACGGCACCACCGAGACGGTCGTCTATTCGGATGCCGAGGAGATCAAGCTCCCCATGGTCATCCTCGTGGACGGCGGCACTGCGAGCGCGGCGGAGCTGTTCTCCGCGTCCCTGCGTGATTTCAAGGACGCCAAGCTCGTCGGCACCCAGACCTATGGCAAGGGCGTCATGCAGGTGACGCGCCGCATGGAGGACGGCGGCGGCCTCAAGCTGACCGTGGCCACCTACCAGACCACCCGCTCTGACTGCTACAACGGCGTCGGCCTAGAGCCGGACCTCATCGTCGAGCCGGACGAGGATACGGTCGTCAATGACGCCGATCCCGAGCACGATCCTGCCCTTGCAGCCGCGCTCGAGATGCTGACCGAGGAGGACACGGATGGACGCGACTGATACCGTGCTCGGCACCGCCCTGACCGAGGAGACCGCACACGTCAACGATCTCATGACGCGCCTGGGCGACTGGGCCATCTCGAAGCTCCCTGCATTGGGCGGGGCGCTGCTGGTGTTCGTCTGCGGCATGGTCGCTGTGAAGCTCCTCAAGCGCCTCCTGCACCACACCCTCGAGCGCAGCCGCCTCGACCGCACGGCCGCGAGCTTCCTGGAGCAGCTTATCGGCGTGTTCCTCTACCTGATCGTGGCGATCATCGTGCTCTCGGTGCTCCAGGTGCCGATGACGTCGATCATCACGGTGCTCGGCGCCATGGGCCTCGCCATCGGACTAGCGCTGCAAAACAGCCTCTCGAACGTGGCGGGCGGTTTCCTCCTGCTGCTCTCGAAGCCCTTGAAGGTCGGCGACTTCGTCAAGATCGAGGGCGTGGAGGGGACGGTCACGGCGGTCGGCATCCTGCAAACGAAGGTCGTCCGCCTCGACGGCACCACGGTCTTCTTCCCGAATGGCAAGGTCACGGACGCCGTCATCCTCAACTACAATGAGACCCCTGCGCGCCGCGTCGACCTGCGCTTCGGCATCCGCTACGAATCGGACTTCGAGGCTGCGAAGACGCTGATCCGCGGCATCATCGACAAGCACCCGCTCACGTCCAAGACGCAAAAGCACACCGTCCGCGTGGCCGCGCTCGAGGATAGCGCAGTGGTGCTGGACGTCCTCGTCTGGACGACTCATGCGGACTATTGGTCTGTCCGCTATGACATGCTCGAGCAGATCAAGACGGCACTGGATGCAGCCGGCATCGGCATCCCGTACCCGCAGCTCGACGTCCACCTGCCGGCCGACATACGAAAGGAGACGAACTGATGAAGCTGCTTTTCGTGCTCGCAGTCGCACCCAGCGCGGTGCTCATGTGGTACATCTGGAAAAAGGACACGGTCGAGAAGGAGCCCTTCGGCCTGCTGGCGAAACTCTTCGGCTTCGGTGCGCTGACGGTCATCTCGGCGATCATCCTGGAGCTGGGCGCGGAGGCCCTGTTCGGCATCATCCTAGGTGACGGCGTCTTGTATACGCTGGTGGAGAACTTCATCGGCGTCGCGCTGATCGAGGAGCTGGGCAAGTACGTCGTCCTGCGCAAGGTGACGTGGAAGCACCCGGAGTTCAATTACACGTTCGATGCCGTGGTCTATGCCGTGGCGGCCTCGCTTGGCTTCGCGACGGTGGAGAACATCATGTATGTCTTCATGAACGGCGTCGGCACGGCGGTCCTGCGTGCGGTGATCTCGGTGCCGGGACATTGCGCTTTCTCCGTGTTCATGGGCTACTACTACGGCCGCGCACGCCGCTGCCATGCCTACAATGACGAGAAGGGCGCGCGCCATTTCCTGCGCCTCGCGCTCCTCGTCCCGACGCTCCTGCACGGCGCCTTCGACTTCTGCCTGACGATGGAGAGCGGCGTGTTCCTGCTGGCGTTCCTCATCCTGGAGATCTGCATGACGGTCGTAGCGATCCGGAAGATCCGCTATCTCTCCCGCACGGATGGCCCCGTGGAAGGCCTCGGCCTCTCGTGGGTGGACCGAATCTGATCCCTTACATCAAAAAAGCAGCGCCCTGCACGGACGCTGCTTTTCTTCATTCTTCTCCACCTTGGACGGCGGTCATGCCCTCAGACGCCTCGTCGTCGTCCTCCGTTGTCACGGCCTCATCGACAGACGGCACCTGTGCGGAGACCTCCCGGAGGGCGGCCTCTAGGTCGGCACGCTTGCCGCCGTTCTGGCTGTAGCGATCGAGCCATTCGAGCGCCTCGCGAGAGCGCCCGAGCATCGCACATCCGATGCACGCCGCGCTCATGGCCTGGTAGAGCGTGGGGTCCTTCAGGAGCGCACGCTTCGCGAGCGTGACGGCCTCCTCGGCCTTGCCCGCGCGGACGCAGAGGTTCGCGAGGTTGCAGCACGCCGCGGCGTTCTCCGGGTCGAGCCGGACGGCGTCGCTGTACTCCCGGAAGGTCCCCGCCACGTCGCCCGCACGGGCGCAGAGCGTGCCAAGGTAAAAATGCGCCATGCTGCTCGTGGGGTCGTGCTCGAGGACCTTCTCGAAAGCGCGCCGTGCTGGGATGTCCCGGTCGATGCCCTTGTAGCACATGCCCTCGTACATGTAGAGGATCGCGTGCGCGTCATTGGTCTTGCATTTGTCCTGGAGCGCAGAGAAGCGTTCGGCCGCTTTCTCGAATTTGGCGCGGCTCATGAGCAGGAGCGCCTTCGTCAGCGCATGGCGCGAGGCCGGGTCATCTGAAAAAGTCGAGCCGGCAAGCTCGGACACGGCCGCATCCCGCTTGCGGGTCGTCATGTGGTGCCGCGCGATCGCGGCGATATAGCCGACGATCACGACCGCGAGCTTCGCGATCGTCTTCGTGTCCCACTCCGGCGCGAGGAACATTTGGTAGCTGAGCCAGATGAGCAGCAGCACCAGCACGATGGTCAGGAAGATAGACCATTTATCCATGGGTGGACTCCTTTCGGCGCGGGGTCAGGGGAGGACGATCTCGCCGTCGAAGACATGGGTCGCGGGGCCGGTCATGAGGACGGTGCCGTCCTCCTTCCAGACGATCTGGAGGTCGCCGCCGCGCAGCTTGACGGTGATGGTCTCCCCGCGTGGGCAGATGCCGTTCAGCACGGCCGCCACAGCCACCGCGCACGCGCCTGTGCCGCACGCGAAGGTCTCGCCGCTGCCGCGCTCCCAGACGCGCATGAAGAGCGTGTGGTCGTCGATGACGCGGACGAACTCGGTGTTGATGCGCTCGGGGAAGAGGGGATGATTCTCGAAATGCGGCCCGATGGCGGCGAGGTCGAGGCCCATGGGGTCGTCCTCCATGAAGAGGATGCAGTGCGGGTTGCCCATGGAGACGCAGGTGGCCTCGTAGGTCTTGCCGTCCACCTCGAGGGGACGGGCGACGAAGGTCTCGCCGTCGGCCAGCACGGGGATGTCGGCGGGACGGAGGATGGCCTTGCCCATGTCGACCGTGGCGCCGACCGCGACGCCGTCCTCGATCTGGAGGTCGATGTACTTGATGCCGGACTTGGTCTCAACGGAGAGGTGCGGTGTGTCCACGATGCCGTGGTCATAGGCATACTTCCCGACACAGCGGATGCCGTTGCCGCACATCATGCCCTCGGAGCCGTCGGCATTGAACATGCGCATGCGGCAGTCGGCCTTGTCGGAGGGGAGGATGAGGATGAGCCCGTCCGACCCGATGCCGCAGCGGCGGTCGCTGACGAAGATCGAAACGGCGGCAGGATCGTCCACCTGCTCGGTGAAGCCGTTGACATAGACATAATCATTGCTGATCCCATGCATCTTGCTGAATCTCATAGTTCTCGTTTCCTTTCGGTGGCGAATGGCGGAGCCCGCGGACGGGCGACGATACTCTATCATTATAGTACATCTTGCGGAAAAAATCAACCCCCTGCCGCGCCTCCCAAGGATCCCACCGCGACTGGTGGAGAAACGGTATAGATCATACAAAAACGATGGAAAGCCCTTGCTTTCCGCGCGTTTTTGTAGTATAATGTAAGGAGCGCGTGTAGACGGTGTACCCCCGATCGCGCGCGTCAGTTATTGATCAGATCCGTCAGTCAGACAGGAGGCATCCGCATGGGCGACACCTTTGCACGCATCTATGACGTGGTACGGCAGATCCCGCGCGGACGGGTCGCGACCTATGGACAGGTCGCTGTCCTTGCCGGGAACGCGCGCTGGGCGCGGGTCGTGGGCTATGCGCTCCACGCGAACCCGGAGCCGGGGACGATCCCGTGTCACCGCGTCGTCGACCGCAGCGGACGGCTCGCACCGGCCTTCGCCTTTGGCGGGGAGGGCGCCCAGCGCCGTCTCTTAGCCGAAGAGGGCGTGACCACACGCGAGGACGGGACGGTCGACCTGTCTGTGTATCTTTGGAACGGCTTGAAGGAGGGCGAGACACCATAACACCCGAACAGATCCTATCGCAATATTTCGGCTACGATGCCTTCCGTCCCGGACAGCGGGAGCTGATCGGTGCCGTCCTCTCCGGGCGGGACGCGCTCGGCATCATGCCGACCGGCGCGGGCAAGTCCGTCTGCTATCAGGTCCCGGCGATGCTGCTGCCGGGGCTCACGGTCGTGATCTCGCCGCTCATCTCCCTGATGCACGACCAGGTCGGGGCGCTCCGGCAGAACGGCATCCCCGCGGCCTACCTCAACTCCTCTTTGGACGAGGAGACCTACCGGGAAACGCTGTCCCGCGTGCTCTCCGGCGAGGTGCGGCTCCTCTATGCCGCCCCCGAACGCCTCGAGACGCAGAGCTTTCTGCGCATCGCCCACAACATCCGCATCGCGCTGATCGCGGTGGATGAGGCGCACTGTGTCTCCCAGTGGGGGCAGGATTTCCGGCCGAGCTATCTGCGGATCCTGCGATTCATCGAGGAGATCCCGTACCGTCCGCCGATCGCGGCGTTCACGGCCACGGCCACGCCCGAGGTCGCAGAGGACATCCTGCGCATCCTCGCGCTGCACGACCCCTTCACCATCACGACCGGCTTCGACCGCCAGAACCTCTACCTCGGCGTCATGCAGCCGCGGGACAAGATGGCCGCGCTCATGGAGATCCTACAGCGCCACCCCGAGGAATCGGGCATCGTCTACTGTGCGACACGCAAGGTGGTCGAGCAGGTGACGGAGGATCTGTGCCTGAACGGCATCTCCGCCGCGCCCTACCATGCAGGTATGGGCGACGAGGCACGCCGCCGGAACCAGGAGGACTTCCTCTATGACCGCGTGCGCGTCATCGTGGCGACGAACGCCTTCGGCATGGGCATCGACAAATCAGACGTGCGCTTCGTCGTCCACTACCAGATGCCCAAGAACATCGAGAGCTATTATCAGGAGGCCGGCCGTGCCGGACGCGACGGCAGTCCTGCGGAGTGCATCCTGCTCTACGGTCCGGCGGACGTCCGGCTCGCGCAGTTCATGATCTCGAAGGACAATGAGAACGACCAGCTCGACGACCGTATGCGCGAGGAGATCCGCCGCCGTGACGAGGAGCGCCTCAAGCAGATGACCTTCTACTGCACCCGCAACGAGTGTCTGCGTGAGCATATCCTGCGCTATTTCGGCGAAAAAGTCGGCGGAGGATGCGGCAATTGCAGCGCCTGCCGCGGCAATTACGAGCGGCGCGACATCTCCGTGGACGCGCAGAAGATCGTCTCCTGCGTCTACCGCCTCGAGAAGCTGGGGCTCCATTTCGGTCCCACGGGCATCGCAGACATCCTCATGGGGAGCCAGGCGGAGAAGTACGAAAAATTCCATTTTGAAGGCAAGCTCTCCACCTTCGGCATCATGAAGGGCACGGGACGGCGCCAGATCGTGCAGATGATCGAGTATCTACTCAGCGAGGACTGGATCGGCATCGAGAACGAGCACCGCACGCTCCGCCTGAACAAGCGCTCCGCCCAGCTCCTGCGGGACCGTCCGACCCTCACGATCAACGTCGTGAAGGAGGAAAAGCCTGCCGCGTCCAGGGCGAATACCGTCCCGGAGGATGTGGACGACGCGCTCTTCGCCGCTCTGCGCGAATGCCGCAAGAAGCTCGCCCAGCGCGAGGGCGTGCCGCCGTACTTCATCTTCACGGATACCGCGCTCATCGACATGGCACGCAAAAAGCCCACGAACGACGGCGCGTTCCTGGCCGTGAATGGCGTCGGCCGCGTCAAGCTCGAGAAGTACGGGAACGCATTTTTGAAAGTCATCCGCGATCATGCGGCGGCCGGTGCCGGCGTGTGACGTCACATAGTAAAAAAAGAGGTCTACATGGATATTTTACAGATCATGACGGAGGAGTTCTCCGTCCGCCCGGAGCAGACGAAGAACGTCGTCGCGCTCCTCGATGACGGCAAGACCGTCCCCTTCATCGCCCGCTACCGCAAGGAGCTGCACGGCGGTCTCGACGACCAGACCATCCGCCGCATGGCGCTTCGCCTGCAGGCCCTCCGCGACCTGGAGGCACGCAAGGAGGCCGTTCGCGCGTCGATCGAGAAGAAGGGCAAGCTGACCGACGAGATCACCGCCGCCCTCGATGCCGCGATGACGATGGTCGAGGTCGAGGACATCTACCGTCCCTACAAGGAGAAGCGCCGCACGCGCGGCTCGGTCGCCCGTGAGCGCGGCCTCGAGCCGCTCGCCGAGATCCTGCTCAAGCAGGACACGGCCACCGATCCCCTCGCCGAGGCCGCGGCCTACATCAACGAGGAGCTCGAGGTGCCGGATGCCGAGACCGCCCTCCAGGGCGCCATGGACATCATCGCCGAGGACATCTCCGATGATGCCGCCATCCGCACGGACATGCGCGACCTCTACGGCCGCTTCTCGACCCTCACCGCCGCCCCCGCGGCCGATGCCCCCGAGGACAGCGTCTACAAGAGCTATTTCGAGTTCTCCTCGCCCGTCGTGCGCCTGCACGGCCATCAGGTGCTCGCGCTCCAGCGCGGCGAGAAGGAGGGCGTGCTCAAGGTCGACCTGACGGTCGGGGAGGGGATGGCCGAGCGCATCTGCACGCGCCGCTATGTCAAGAACGACTCGCCCGCCGGACAGCGCGTCTCTGAGGCAGCATGTGACGCCGCCAAGCGCCTCATCATCCCCTCGGCCATCCGCGAGGTCCGCTCGGCGCTCTTCGACAAGGCCTGCCAGGACGCGATCAAGGTGTTCGCCTCGAATCTGGAGCAGCTCCTGATGCAGCCGCCCCTGCGCGACACTGTGACCCTCGGCCTCGACCCGGGCTACCGTACCGGGTGCAAGCTGGCGGTCGTGGACGGCACCGGCAAGGTGCTCGACACCGGCGTGATCCACGCCACCCTCCCGCATGCCGACCTCCAGAAGGCAGGCCGCATCGTGACGGACATGGTCCGCCGCTACGGTGTCACAGCCGTCTCCATCGGCAACGGCACGGCGTCGCGCGAGTCCGAGAGCTTCATCGCCGGACTGCTGCCGTCTCTGCCGCACAAGGTCTCTTACATGGTCGTGTCGGAGGCAGGCGCTTCGGTGTATTCGGCATCGGAGCTGGCCGCGGAGGAGTTCCCGGAGTACGACGTCTCCCTGCGCAGTGCAGTCTCGATCGCGCGGCGTCTCCAGGACCCGCTCGCGGAGCTCGTCAAGATCGATCCCAAGGCCATCGGCGTCGGGCAGTACCAGCATGACATGCCCAAGAACGACCTCCAGACCGCGCTCGACGGCGTCGTCGAGAAGTGTGTGAACGCGGTCGGTGTGGACGTGAACACGGCCTCCGCACCGCTCCTCTCCCACATCGCGGGCATCTCTGCGGCCGTGGCCAAGAACATCGTCAAGTACCGCGAGGAGAACGGCGCCTTCACCACGCGCCGCCAGCTCCTGAAGGTGCCGAAGCTCGGCCCGAAGGCGTTCGAGCAGTGCGCGGGCTTCCTGCGCATCCCCGGTGGCACGGAGCCGCTCGACAACACGTCCGTCCACCCCGAGAGCTATGACGCTGCCCGTGCGCTCCTCAAGCGCTTCGGCTATACGGCGACCGATGCCGGCCATCTCGACCAGCTCGCTGACGATGTCCGCAAGGTCGGTCGCAGCACGCTCGCGCAGGAGCTGTCCATCGGCACCTACACGCTCGACGACATGGTCGCGGAGCTGCGCAAGCCCGGCCGTGACCCGCGCGACCTGCTCCCGCCGCCGCTCCTGCGCTCCGGCGACGTCATGGAGCTCAAGGACCTCGTCCCGGGCATGGAGCTGATGGGCACGGTGCGCAATATCGTCGATTTTGGGTGCTTTGTGGACATCGGTGTCCATGAGGATGGGCTCGTCCACATCTCCCGCATCTGTGACCGCTTCATCAAGCACCCGCTCGAGGCCGTCAAGGTCGGGGACGTGGTCAAGGTCTGGGTCGTGGACGTGGACGTCAAGCGCGGCCGCATCTCCCTGACGATGGTCGGGGACAAGAAGCCGCGCGGCAAACGCCGCAGCTGAGCGGCATCTGCCGTCCCAGGACGGCAGATCAGGCAGGAACAGAGATAGAAATGGAGGATGTAAGATGGCGAAAAAAGCATATGGAAAGTTCAAGGTGTTCTTTCACACGCTGCTCTGTGTGATCGTCGGGCTCGTGCTGGCGATCGCGCTGCTGCTGTGCGTGACGGGACATATGGTGCTGCATCACAGCGAGCACACGGTCGGACAGGCCGCCGCGGCCGTCCATTTCGACGAGATCACCTGGCACGACGGCATGGGGGATAAGACCCTCGCTGCGGACATCGGCGAGCGCTGGCTGCCTAACAGCGGCCTGACGGAGGAGCAGATCGCGAACGTGCTGCGTGACGGTGACTTCGCAGTCTCCTGCGGCAGCCGCGTCTGGGCATACGAGCGGTATCTCAAGGGGGAGGACGCCGAGATGGCCTTCCCGGAGCTCGAACCGATCTCCTTCGCCCATGACGTCGACCGCAATGCCGCGCTCTTCGAGCGTGAGGGCTACACCTTCTCCAGCGCCGACCGCACCCGCCTCCTCGGCGACCTCGAGGCGCCTGTCGCCAGCCTCAACGACACCATGCTCGCCCTCCTTGGCAAGGATGCAAAGTCGATCTCGCTGCGCTGGTGCTTTACGCCGGTGGCATGGATCGTGGGGGGCGTGCTGATGCTCCTGCTGGTGATTCGCCTGATCTTCATCGAGGTACGCGGCCAGCGTCATGTCGGCCACGCATTCGTGACGATCGGCCTCGTCATGGGGATCCCGTGCGTGCTCCTGGTCGTGGTGAGCCTGCTCTCCGGGCCGATCCTGTCGGGCGTAGGGCTCGCGTGGCTCCAGGAGCCGTTCGCGATGTTGCGCAAGGCGCCGCTCATGACCGGCGGCTTCGGTGCGGCCGGGAGCGTCGTCATCTTCCTCTTCGGCATGGTCTGGAATCAGATCGCGGGGCATGTCGCGGATAAGCGTGCCTCGCGTGCAGCGGCCATCGAGCAGTACGATGCGCCTTCTGTGAATGATGCACCCACGCCTGTCTATGACGAGACCCCCGCACCTGCGCCAGCCCCTGCACCGTCTCCCACACCTGTAAAGACGACCCCGGATTCCGTGCCGGAGACGCCGGACGTCCCCGAGACCGCAGATCCGGTCGTACCGGAGACGTCCGCAGAGCCCGCGGCACCGCGCCGCTTCTGCCGTTTCTGCGGCGCGCAGCTCGTCAACGAGAATGCGCAGTTCTGCTACAAATGCGGTACGCCCCAGGCCGCTCCGAAGAAGGACGACACGGACGCACAGTGATACGAGAACGCCCCCTCCCGCAACAGGAGGGGGCGTTCTTCATCGGTCGGTGAGCGGATCAGCAGCCGCAGCCGTTGTTGCAGCCGCAGCCGTTGTTGCAGCCACAGCCGTTGTTGCCGCAGCACATGCAGAGGATGAGGATCAGGACGATGATCCAGCAGCAGTTCCCATCAAAGCAACCGTTCATAACACATTCTCCTTTGTCAAAGCGTATCGGGGAGCGGCCCCTGTGGCCGTTCCATAGTACATAGTATGACGCAGGCGAAGATGTGTGACAGCGTTAGCGGATCTGGATGCTGCGCAGGCTGCACCACTCCGGCAGCTCGATCACGAGGTCACAGATGCCGGTCTCCGGGATCGCGACGGTGACGGTCTGGAAGTCGGTGAAGCTGTCGGACGGCGGCACGGGTGCCTCCCAGTCCTGCCCGTTCGCGTGGATCCAGATGGAGCGCCAGTCGAAGATGGAGGCCGCCTTGAGCACGATCTCCTTGGCGCCGGTCAGGTCGCAGCTTTGGAAGGTCAGCGTGCTGTTCCAGTGGAGCGCACGGACGTGGGTGACGCCGGTGAGCGGGTCGGTGTAGATCTCGGTGTCCAACTGACGGTCGAAGCGGTCGGCAGGGGTCTCCGTGTGCAGGTCACGCGGCGGGACGGTCTCGCCGGGGATGTCGAACGTCCAGGCGGCGCAGATGTCCTCGCTCGAGCGGCCGAGGAGGATGTCGTACCGCCCCGCCTCTACGAGGAAACGGTCACGCGACACGTCCCAGATCCGCAGCTCGTCGAGCGGCACGGTCTCGCAGAACGTCACGGTCTGTCCTGCCGGGACGGTCACGCGCGTGAAGCCCACGAGCTGCCGCCGCGGCCGCTCGATGCGCGTGGAGCAGGCGTGCGCATAGATCTGCACGACCTCATCGGTATCACGGTCAGACGTGTTCGAGATCGTCGCGCGGACACAGATCCCCTCGTCGGTCAGGCTGCACTCTGCTCCCTCATAGCGGAGCTTTGCATAGGAGAGCCCGTGGCCGAAGGGATAGAGCGGCTCGCCATCGAACCAGAGATAGGTCAGGCGCTCGGTCATGATGTCGTAGCGCTTGATGGACGGCAGGTCCTCGTCCGCAGCGTACCAGGTGATCGGCAGACGGCCGGACGGCGAGACATCGCCAAAGAGGATGTCAGCCGCCGCATGGCCGAGCTCAGGTCCTGCATGGCTCGTCCAGAGGATCGCGTCCGCATCGTCCCGCGCCTTGCCCAGCGCATAGGGACAGCTCGAGACGATCATCAGCACGACCGGCGCGTCCGTGGCCGTGCGCAGCGCATGGAGCGAGGCCGTCTGGACAGGAGGCAGACGGAGCGTCCTGCGGTCGTAGCACTCGCGGGCGACCTGCATGGGGTCGTTGCCCGCGCAGTAGACGACGGCATCGCATCCGGCCGCGGCCTTGGCAAGGCGTTCGGTGCCGACGGAGACGGTGGTGAGCGTGAAAAGGACGCCGCTGTCCCGTCTGGCACGGCGGCGGACGGAGAGCTTCCCGTCCGTGCCGACCGTGAGCTGATTCCCATGGAGATAGTCGGAGAGGACGGCCTTGCTGCGGTCGGACTCGGTACGGCCGAGGCGCAGCGTCTCGTTCGTGAACCAGCCATAGACCTCCTGCCCGCCGAGATGCACGGCCTGGCCGTCGATGCGGACATAGCGGCCCGACTGTACCTCGCGCAGGTCGACCCAGCGCTCCTCCTCGTCATGGACGCAGAGATAGAACTGCGCGGCATCCTCCCGGTCGGCATCGGCCGTGAGGACGTCCTCTGCACCGATGCAGACATAGCGGCCGTTGGGCGCCTGGACGGTCACGATGTCCCAGCCGAGGTCATGCACGATGTCACAGCCGCGCGCAGCGAGCCCCTCCTTGACCGTGACCTGGTAGGTCGAGATGCCGGTGTACCAGTCGCGCAGGATGCAGTCGGCGTTCGGCCCGAAGAGCCCGATATGCTTATGGACAGCGGGGTCGAGCGGGAGCGTATCGGACGCATTTTCGAGCAAAACGAAGCCCTCGCGCGCTGCACGCAGATTCAGCGCTTTGTCGGCGTCGGTGTTGACGTCGGCGCGGGTCAGATGGTCATAGGGCGTCTCGGTGTCGAAATGGCCGAGCAGGACGCGGCTCTCGAGCATGTTGCCGACGGCCTCGTCGATGTCGGACTCACTGATGAGTCCCTGTGCGAGCGCACGCTCCGCGGCAGCCGTGACAGCGGGCGCGGTGTCGGTCATGATGTCCGCACCGGCATAGAGGCAGCACTGGAGGGACTTCGCGAGCGAATCGAAGCCGTGCGCGGCGACATTTTGCGTGAAGTCCGCCCCATCCGTCACGACGAAGCCCAGTCCCCACTGCTTTTTGAGGACGTCTCGCAGATCATGCATCATGACCGCGGGCACATGACAGACCTCATTATACGCTGTCATGACCGCATGGGCCCCGCCGTCCACGATGGGACGCCGGAACGCCTCATAGTAATACTCATGGCGCAGACGCGGCGAGAGGTCGGCGTTGTCGGAGGCACGCCCCTCCTCGTGGTCGTTGGCGCAGAAATGCTTGAGGGTCGGGATGGTCGCCCAGACGGACTCCTTCCCGCGCAGTCCGAGGGTATAGGCGGCCGCGAGCTCACCGGCAAGGACAGGATCCTCACCGTAGCACTCCTCCACGCGCCCCCAGAGCGGATGGCGGCAAAGGTCGACCTTCGGCCCCCAGACCATGAGGCGCCCATGCGGCCATGTATTATAGTAGACACGGCACTCCCGACCGGCCGTCTCGCCGATCTGGCGCATCATGTCGCGGTCGAAGCTGGCGGCCATGCCGATGGGCTGGGGGAAGACGGTGGTGGGGCAGTCGTCCTCACGGTTGACCATGCCGCGGGCGATCTCCTGCCCGATGTACCATTCCCGGATGCCGAGACGCTCGATGGCGGGGGCGTGGGTAGAGAGCATCGAGATCTTCTCCTCGAGCGTCAGGCGCGAGAGCAGGTCGCGGACACGCGCAGCAGGGGAGAGCGTGGGGTCACGAAAACGTTCGTTCATAGCAGATCACCCTCCTTGATCGGTCATCTCGGGAGAGACGAAGCTCCAAAGGTCGCCGGTGAAGTGTCCGGTCGCCTTCTCTGTAGAATACGAGAGGATGTAGGAGGCGTCCGTGGCAGTGGCATCGCCGCTTCGGTCGACATCGGCAGCGATCGTCTGCGCACCGGTCAGCCCACTGCTGTGGCCGGTACCGACCAAGGTCGAGGCGACCAGGATCATGGAGCTGTCCGCAGCATTGGCGTCCCCATCGCCGTCCAGGTCGCCAAGGACGAGGTGGGGATGGGCGATGGTGTAGTGGATGGGATAGGTCACGACCCGGTCGATGATCTCCGGGAGGCCGGATTCGGCGGTGTCCGACTCGAGCGTGGCATCCATCGCGAGGTAGATGTGCAGCTCGGTCAGGTCGAAGCGCTGTTCGATGTCCATGTCGGGATCCTGAATGCTGAAAGCGTACTCATGCACCTCAGTGCCGACCTCCTGTGCAGACGGGACAGCGGCCACGAGCCGATAGTTCCCCTCACGCAGACGGCAGCGCAGGACGGTGTCGAACTCACCATGATCCTCGTAGGAATAGAAGAGCAGCTCGCCCTCGAGCGTGGACTGGAAGATCTCGATGTCGGTACCGTAGAAGTCACGACCTAAGTGGATATTGACCCAGCCGATGTCGGGGAACTCAGCCGTGCCGAGATAGGTCGGCGACACCGTGACCTCCTCGGCGCGAACAGGGAGCGGCTGCAGCATCGCGGCAGCGAGCAGCAGGGGGAGCAGGCGTTTGATCTGCATGAACGATCACCTCATCAGGGCAGGAGACTGCCCGTATTTCATCTTAAGTGCAGCGAGGCCGACCCTCACTGTGATACTTTCAGTATACCATAATTCCGCTCGATCGTCAATGACCGCCGATCGGGACAGAAAAAAGCCCGCCACCGCGTGTGCGGTGACGGGGGAGCTTGGGTCACTTCTTGGCACGCTCGGCCACGATGGCGGCCATCTCACCGACATTCTTCATGCCGGAGACCTCCTTCATGGTGAAACGCATCTTGAGGTCCTCAGCAGCGATCAGGTCGATGTGCTCGAGCGAGTCCCGATCCTCGATCTCCTTTGCTGAGGATGGCAGAAAAAAGCCCGTCACCGCCGGAGCGGTGACGGGGGAGCTTGAATCACTTCTTGGCACGCTCGGCCACGATGGCGGCCATCTCACCGACATTCTTCATGCCGGAGACCTCCTTCAT
>CACWPL010000022.1 GCA_902762785.1 uncultured Ruminococcus sp.
CCGTTTCTTTTCATCCACTGTTGCTTTTCTCATTGTGCTCCGCCTCCTTTTTGGCTCCCTCTTATTATACCATAATATTCGCGACTTGTCCACTCCCAAGCAAGGGGGAGATGTCCGTCCGCCGGCGCGTCCCCCTCCGCGCCGCACCGCAGGGATGCTGGTCGATCTGACCAAATGGAGCGGACCCTGATCGTTAAAAATGTAGAATGTCTCCATAGAGATCAAAAAAGCTGATATTTTATTATCAAAGCCCTTGCATTTTTTCTCATTTTGGTGTAAAATAAAGATACTAGGGGTCCTGTGCGCGCAGGGACGGGCACATCCGTGCCGGGCGTCTCGGCCAAAGCTCTCGCGAGCCGCAGCCGTGTGCAGTGCTCCGGAAAAAATAGGAGGTATTTTCCAATGTCCGTAAAAGTTGCTATCAATGGTTTCGGTAGAATCGGCCGCCTGGCTTTCCGCCAGATGTTCGGCGCTGAGGGTTACGAGGTAGTTGCCATCAACGACCTGACCAAGCCCTCCATGCTCGCGAACCTGCTCAAGTACGATACCGCTCAGGGCGGCTACGCCGGCGTGATCGGTGAGAACAAGCACACCGTTACTGCTGACGACGAGGCTGGCACCATCACGGTAGACGGCAAGACCCTGAAGATCTATGCACAGGCTAACGCCGCTGAGCTGCCGTGGGGCGAGATCGGTGTTGACGTCGTTCTCGAGTGCACCGGCTTCTACTGCTCCAAGGCGAAGGCACAGGCGCACATCGACGCCGGCGCCAAGAAGGTCGTTATCTCTGCTCCCGCAGGCAACGATCTGCCGACCATCGTATTCTCTGTCAACGAGAACACCCTGACCGCTGAGGACACCATCATCTCTGCGGCTTCCTGCACCACCAACTGCCTCGCTCCGATGGCAAAGGCTCTGAACGACTACGCTCCGATCCAGAGCGGTATCATGAGCACCATCCACGCCTACACCGGCGACCAGATGATCCTCGACGGCCCGCACCGCAAGGGCGACATGAGAAGAGCTCGTGCCGGCGCTGCCAACATCGTTCCGAACTCCACCGGCGCTGCCAAGGCCATCGGCCTCGTTATCCCGGAGCTGAACGGCAAGCTGATCGGCTCTGCACAGCGTGTACCGGTACCGACCGGCTCCACCACCATCCTGACCGCTGTCGTTAAGGGCAAGGACGTTACCAAGGAGGGCATCAACGCCGCTATGAAGGCTGCCGCTTCTGAGTCCTTCGGCTACAACGAGGATCCGATCGTTTCCTCCGATGTCATCGGCATGAGATACGGCTCCCTGTTCGATGCCACCCAGACCATGGTCGCTCAGATCGCTGACGATCTGTACGAGGTACAGGTAGTTTCCTGGTACGACAACGAGAACTCCTACACCAGCCAGATGGTACGCACCATCAAGTACTTCGCTGAGCTGAAGTGATCGCTGCTTAGGACTGTTCCCACAAGCAAGGACAGCGGCTCCATCCGGGGCCGCTGTTTTCTATCCCACGCAGGGAGGTGATACTGTTGACCAAGACCATGCAGATCAAGGGGATGATGTGCGCGCACTGTGAGGCGAACGTCAAGAAGGCGCTCGAGGCGCTCGAGTGCGTCGCGTCCGCAGAGGTGAGCCATGAGAACGGGACGGCCGTGGTGACGCTCACCGCCGCGGCCGATGACGCCGTCCTCCGTGACGCCGTGACCGCCAAGGGCTACGAGGTCGTCGCCATCGCGTAACGGCGGGGAACCCCAAATGATACAGCGCCCGTCTCCGGGAAGGAGGCGGGCGTCGTTTTTTTGACACGTTACAGCCGCATCTCGCCGCCGAAGGGGAAGTGCGCGCCGCGGTAGTCATGGACGATGGAGAGCATCTCCGTATCGCCGGAGCGGGCGGCGGTCTCGCAGAGCGTGACGGCGTTCTCCGCCGTCATGCCGAAGGGCAGAAAGGCCTGGAGCCAGAGCGGGTCGCGCTGCTGACAGATCCGCTCGATCATGTAGTCGGCATAGAAGACGATGAACTCCCGGATCTCCTTGCTGTCGAAGCGCATGGCGAGCGGCACGGCCATCGCCATCTGCTGGTCGAGCCGGAGGGACTGCCGGAACACGCGCTCGGCGTCGCGGCGCTTCCTCTCCCGCGCGAGCCGGAGCATCGCCCCGAACGTGCTCTCGTAGAAGAGGCGGGAGGGCAGGTCGAACGGCCAGTAGACCGTCACCTCCGGGCAGCGGAGCGCGATGATGTCGCCACCTCGGAACAGAGACATCTCCGGCAGCTCCACGTCGGGCGGGAGACTGATCGTCGCCGCCTCCTCGGTCAGTCCCCGCGTGCGCGGGTGGATATGGAGGATGCCGTCCGGCACGATGACGCGGGCGCCGGGCTTGATGGCGGTGATGTTCTCGACCGTGCGCGTCTCCCAGTTGACGAGCACATTGCCTGATGCCTGGAAGATCTGACTGCCTGGGGCGCTCTCCACGCGGCGCAGCCCGAGGCGTGTCAGCACGAGCGAGTCGATCCTGCATAGCGTGGGCGGCAGCGTGACCGTCGGGCCGTACATCGGCATGGCGGCGAGCTCGATGAGATCCTTCGTGAAGACGGCGTCGCCGATCGCGGTGTAGCGCGGGTGCTCGGCCGGGATGGTCAGGGCGTCGACGCGCCGGGTGGTGTTCAGGAACGCCACGCTCTCGAGCCGCGGCGGGATCGTCAGTGCCGCGACCGTGGATCCGGCGAACGCCGTCCCTGCGATGGCGCAGGGGGCATCCGGGAGCCGCACCAGTCGGAGGCTGGGACAGTGCGCGAAGGCGTCGGCATGGATGCGGCGCATCGTGTCCGGGAGGACGAGGTCGGTGAGACAGGCGGCGTCCGCGAAGGCACCGGCCCCGATCTCGCGCGTGCCGCGGTCCCCGTCCCATAGGAAACGGACCTCGCGGAGCTTTTGCAGCTCCGCGGCCGCACCGCTCTCGATCGCCTCCACCCCGGGCGGGATGGTGATGCTGACCACGTCCTTGAGCTCGGCCAGACACTTGTGCCGGAGCACCCGCACCTCGTCCGGGATGGTCAGCTCGATCTCCGGCGGGTCGTCCGGTGTGGGCAGGATGGTGACGAGCGCCTGATCCTCGGTGATGAACAGCATGGTCTCTCCCTTCTATGCCGTTTCGGCATGGTGTAAAAATGTAAGCGTTATAGCCGCATCTCTTCCCCTGCGATATGTCCCCGCCGCTGCTTCTCGTTGACGAGGACGATGTAGCCCTGCTTGGATCCGTGCTCGGAGGCAAGGCCGATGGCCTCCTCGAGATCTCGATCGCTGATCGGCGCCATCGCGAGGAGCGCCCGCAGCGCGAGGGGGTCGTCATGCACGACAGCATAGCGGAGCAGGTGGGGATGGACGCGCTCGACGGCAGAGAGGAACGCTTCGTCCCGATAGCCATTGCCAAGGAGCGTGCAGAGATCGCGCTGCGTGAGCTCGGATAGGGCGTCAGTGACCCGAAAGCTGCGGCAGAGCAGACGGAATACGTTGATGAGGTACTCCCCAGTCAGCCCCTGATACTGCGCAGGGGTGGGGAAACGGGACGCCCTCTCCCCCAGGACGGTGACCGTGGTCAGGCGCTCGCAGTCCGCGAACGCGTCAGATCCGATCTTCGTCACGCTCGCCGGGAGCGTCACCGCGGTCAGGCTCGTGCAGTGATCGAACGCGCGCATTTTGATCACCTCCACGCCCTCCGGGACAGTCACTGTGGTCAGGCGCGTGCAGTCCATGAACGTCCACGCACCGATCGCCTTCACGCCCGCCGGGATGGTCACGGAGGTCAGGCTCGTGCAGAGATCGAACGCACGATCTCCGATCACGGTCACGCCCGCCGGGATGACCACCGCAGTCATACGCTTGCGGTCCTCAAAAGCATTGTTCCCGATCTCCGTCACGCCGTCCGGGACGGTCACCTCCGTGGTCTCAGGCTCTTCTCCGTATCGTTTCAGGACACCGTCTATGATCACAAAGCCCATGGCGCTCCCTCCTTTTACGATGATGATGGTCTACAGCCGCTGCGCATCCTCCGTGAGAAGACCGCGCGCCTGTTTCTCATTGACGAGGATGATATAGCACGCCTTCGCGCCCTGTGCGGACGCGCGGGCGAGCGCGACCTCGAGCTGATGGTCGGTGAGCGGACGCATCGCGAGGAGCGCCCGCAGCGCGGGGGCGTCGTCATGCTCGATGACGTAGGACAGCAGGGGGACACGGCTCCGCTCGGCGGCGGCAAGGAACGCCTCGTCCCGATAGCCGCCCGCGAGCAGGGCGCAGAGGATGCGGTACCGCGTCTCCGTGGAGACGTCTTTTTTGTTTTGGGATAGACGCTGCATGTCGAGCCGATCGGGGATGGACAGGCGCGCGTACTGTGCGGGCACGGGGAAGGGGCGGTCGGCGTCCGCGCGGAACGTGAGCGCTGTCAGCTTCGTGCAGCCTAAGAACGCCCGATCTCCGATGCTCTTCGCGCCCGCCGGGAGGGTCACGGAGGTCAGGCTCGTGCAGTCTTTGAACGCGCACTGCCCGATCGACGTCACGCTGTTCGGGATGTCCACCGCAGTCAAGCGCGTGCAATGTGAGAAAGCGCTCGTCCAGATCATCTCCACGCCCGCAGGGATCGTCACGGAGGTCAGGCTCGTGCATCCCTTGAATGCGTCCCATCCGATCGCCCGCACCCCGTCCGGCACCGTCACCGCCGTGACCCCCGGCTCCTCCGTGTATCTGACCAGCGTGGTGAACTTGATCTGAAAGCCCATGTGATCGCTCCTTTTGATAGACTATAGTCGTTTTTCGCCCTCCGTGAGGAGACCGCGCCTTTGCTTCTCGTTGACGAGGAGGAGGTAGCTCTCCTTCGCGTCGTGTTCGGCCGCGAGGGCGAGGAGCGCCTCGAGCTCCTCATCGTCGGGCGTGACCATCGTGAGGAGCACACGGAACGCGGCGGCGTCCCCGGAGGCGGCGTAGCGCATCAGGAAGGGACAGGCCCGCTCGACGGCAGCGAGGAATCCCGGCTCCCGATAGCCGTTCCCGAGCAGGGTGCAGAGGATGCGGTACAGCGTCACCATGGTCATGCTGCCCTTCTGGAATCGGTCGACATAGAGGCTGTGCAGGGCGATCTGCTCGCGGATGGACAGGCTCTTGTACTGTGCCGGGAGGGGGAACGGCCGGTCGGGGCCTCCCTCGAACGTGAGCATGGGCAGGGAGGTGCAGTTGTCGAACGCGAGCCTGTCGATCTGCGTCACGCGCCGCGGGATGTTGATGGACGTCAGTCCCGTGCAGTACGAGAAAGCCATCGTCCCGATCGACTGCACGCGCGGCGGGAGCACGATCGAGGTCAGGCTATGGCACGCAAAGAACGCGTAGTTCTCGATCGTCCTGACCCTGCGCGGCACCGTCACCGCCGTGACCCCCGGCTCCTCCGTGTATCTGACCAGCGTGGTGAACTTGATCTGAAAGCCCATGTGATCGCTCCGTTTGATAGACTATAGTCGTTTTTCGCCCTCCGTGAGGAGGCCGCGCCGTTGCTTCTCGTTGACGAGGAGGAGGTAGCTCTCCTTCGCGTCGTGTTCGGCCGCGAGGGCGAGGAGCGTCTCGAGCTCCTCATCGGAGGGCGTGACCATAGCGAGCAGCACACGGAACGCGGCGGCGTCCCCGGAGGCGGCGTAGCGCATCAGGAGGGGACAGGCCCGCTCGACGGCAGCGAGGAATCCCGGCTCTCGATAGCCGTTCCCGAGCAGGGTGCAGAGGATGCGGTACTGCGTCAAGGTGGGGATGTCCTCTCGCTGGTAGCCGCTGGTGAACAGTCGGAGCATCGTGATCAGCTCCATCCCGTGCAGGCCCCTGTACTGCGCGGGCGTGGGGAAACGGGAGGCGTTCTCCCCGATGATCTCGAGCGTGGTCAGGTGATGGCAGTGCTCGAACACGTCGTCCCCCATCAGCATCATGCGCCCAGGGAGGGTGACGGCGGTCAGGCTGCCGCAGTTGGAGAAAGCGAACCATCCGATCTCCTCCACGCCCGCCGGGAGGCGCACCGCTGGCAGGCTCGTGCAGTCGGCAAATGCGCCATACCCGATCACCTTCACGCTCTCCGGGAGGATGACCGACGTCAGGCTCCTGCAATTTTGGAGCATATGCGCGCTGACCTTCGCCACCCCCTCCGGGAGGCAGATCGCAGTCAGGCTCCCACATCCCTCGAATGCGCTCGCACCGATCGTCCGCACGCTGTCCGGGAGCGTGACCGCAGTCAGGCGCGTGCATTTGGCGAACGCACGCTCTTCGATCGTCCGCACGCCGTCCGGGAGCGTGACCGCAGTCAGGCGCGTGCAGCCGTAGAGCGCATGGTGCCCGATCGTCTCCACACCGGCGGGGACGATGACCTCCTCCGGATCGCCCAGCACGGCCTGCAGCGTCCCCTCCCGGATCACGAGCCGCGTTTGCTGTTCGATGAGCCACGGCGTATCATAAAAGGAAGCCCGGCTGAGAGACTGCAAACGCACCGGCAGGCGGACTGTGATCAGGCGCTTGCAGCCGGAGAACGCAAGGGCCTCGAGCATGGCCATCTCCTCCGGCAGCTCGATCGCCGTCAGGCTCGTGCAGCCGGAGAACGCATCCTCTTTGATCAGACCCACGCTCTCCGGGAAACGCACCGCAGACAGGCGCTCGCAGTTGAAGAACGCCCCGTTCTCGACCATCTGCAAGCGCTCCGGCATCGTGATGGTGTACAGGCGCCTGCAATGTGCGAACGTGCCCTCCCCGATCGTGCGCAGGCGCGGGGGGAGCTGCACATCCGTCAGGCTCTCGCAGTAGGAGAACGCGTGCGCGCCCAGCTCCGTCACGCGCTCCGGGAGGCGCACCGCGGTCAGACCGCTGCCATAGAACGCGCCCACTCCGATCGTCACCAAGCCCTCTGGAAAGCGGATCTCGGTCAGGCTGCTACAGAGCCGGAACGCATCCCTCCCGATCGTCCGCAGACCGTCCGGAAGGTACACCCTTCTGAGATGCTCGCATCCCCAGAACGCCCCACCGCGGATCTCCGTCACGCTCGCGGGGAGGACGACCGAGGTCAGGTGGTCGCTGTAGGCGAACGCGCGCTCCCCGATCACCGTCACGCCGTCCGGCACCTGCACGCCCGTGTACCTCGGCAGCGCCTCACATTTTTTCAGGACACCGTCCTCGATCGTGAAGCCCATGGCGCTCCCTCCTTTTGATGATGATGACACGTCACAGCCGCCGCTCGCCGTCCACAAGAAGACCGCGTTTTTTCTTTTCGCCGACGAGGACGATGTAGCACGCCTTCGCGTCCTGCTCGGCGGCGCGGACGATGAGCGTCTCGAGATCCCGATCGGAGAGCGGCGCGTCCCTGAGGATCGCCCGCAGCGCGGGGACGTCGTCGCTTCTGATGGCATATGCCAAAAGATGCGGCCGGCTCCTCCTGACCGCAGCGAGGAACGACGCCTCGCGGTAGCCGCTCGCAAGGAGGCCGCAGAGGATCCGCAGGCGCGTTTCGGGGAAGATGGCGTTCTCCTGGAGGCGGTGGGAGAAGAGGCGGTACATGTCGATCTGGTCCTCGATGGAGAGGCTCGCATACAGGGCGGGGGTGGGATAGGGCCCGACCCGCCACGCCGGGAGGCGGAGGGTGGTCAGGCGCGTGCAGCCGGAGAACACGAACTGCCCCATCTCCCACACGCGCTCCGGGAGCGTGACGGAGCGCAGGCGCGTGCAGTGCGCGAACGCGCCGACCCCGATCTGCCAGACGCTCTCCGGGATGGTGACCGTGGTCAGGCTCGTGCAGCCATCGAACGCGCACTTGCCGATGATCTCCACGCCATCCCCGAGGCGGAGGGCAGCAAGGCGCGTGCAGCCGTCGAACGCGCTCGGCCCGACCTCCACCACGGTCCCCGGGATCCTGACCGCGGTCAGGCTCGTGCATCCCTTGAACGCGCTCCTTCCGATCGTGCCCACGCAAGGCGGGAGGGTGACGGCAGTCAGCGCCGTTTGTTCCCTGAAAGCCCCCCACCCGATCGTCCGCACCCCGTCCGGGACAGTCACGGCCGTGACCCCCGGCTCCTCGGTGTACGCCGTTAGGATATGCCCCTCGATCGTGAAGCCCATGGCAGTCCCTCCTTTTGATAGACTACAGTCGTTTTTCGTCCCCGGTCAGGAGGCCGCGCTTTTGTTTCTCGTTGACGAGGATGAGGTAGCTCTCCTTCGCCCCGCAGTCTGCCGCGCGGGCGACCGCGGCCTCGAGCGTCTCATCGGTGATCGTCCCGATCGTAAGGAGCGGACGGAGCGCGAGGACATCGTCATGCTCGACGGCGCAGCGCAGCAGACGGGCGCGGGAGCGTTTGACGGCCGCGAGGAACGCTTTGTCCTGATAGCCGCCCACGAGCAGGGTGCAGAGGATGTGGTATCTCAGCTCGTTCGAGATACCATTTCGCCGAAAACCATCGTCGAAGAGACGGCACATCTCGAAGAGCGCCTCCCCCAACAGGCCCTTGTACTGCGAAGGCGCGGGGATACGGGACGCCCTCTCCCCTTGGAGGGTGACCGTGGACAAGGAATCGCAGCCAAGGAACGCCAGCCCGCTGATCTGCTCCAGTTGATCCGGGAGGGTGATGTCGGTCAGGCTCGTACATTCTTCGAATGCGTAAGATCCGATCTTCACGCTGCGCGGGAGGATGACCTTGGTCAGGGCCTCACTATCATAGAACGCATACATCTCGATCGTTCCTACGCTATCCGGGATCGTGACCTCGGTCAGGCTCACACAGCTTGCGAACGCGTTCGCGTCGATCGTCCGCAGGCCGTCCGGGAGCGTGACCGACCGCAGATGCCTACAGTTGGAAAACGCATCCGCTTCGATCTCCCTCACGCTGTCCGGGAGCGTGATCGTGGTCAGGCTCATGCATTCGTAGAGCGCACCGTCCCCGATCGTCTCCACGCCATCGGGGACGATGACCTCCTCCGGATCGCCCAGCACAGCCTGGAGCGTCCTCTCCCTGATCACGAGCCGCGGCCGCTGTGCGTGGAGCCACGGCGTTTCGTGAAAGGACGATCTGCTATACTGCGGCGATCCCGTCGGCAGGTCGACTGCGGTCAGGCGCTTGCAGCCGGAGAACGCAAAGCCCCCGATCACCTCCAAGCCTGCCGGCAAATGCACCGCAGACAGGCTCGTGCATCTGGAGAACGCGGATCCGCCAAGCGTCTTCAAGCCTGCCGGCAGGTCCACTGTCGCAAGGCTCGTACAGCCGGAGAACGCATTTTCCTCTATCCTGCTCACGCCGTCCGGGATCGTGATCGTGGTCAGGCATGTGCTATCCTTGAACGCCTCCGCGCCGATCGTGCGCAGGCGCTCCGGGAGCTGCACCGACGTCAGGCGCTTGCAGATGCTGAACGCTGCTTTTTCGATCTCTGTCACGCCCTCCGGGAGGCGCACCGCCGTCAGACCGCTGCTCTCGAACGCGTACGCTCCGAGCGACACCAAGCCCTTCGGCAGATGGATCGCGGTCAGTTGCCCGCAGCGCTGGAACGCCTGCGCCCCGATCGTCCGCAGGCTGTCCGGGAGGGAAACCGCGGTCAGGCCATCACAGCCCCAGAACGCCTCGGCGCCGATCTCCTCCACGCCCGCCGGGAGGCTGACCTTGGACAGGCGGCTACAGAGCAGGAACGCCCTCTCCCCGATCGTTCGCAGGCTGTCCGGGAGAAGGATCGTGGTCAGGCTGTCGCAGCACTGGAACGCACTTTCGCAGATCGCCGTCACGCCCGCCGGGAGGATGATCGAGGTCAGGCTCTTACAGAAAGCGAACGCGCGCGCACTGATCACCGTCACGCCCTCCGGGATCGTCACCTCCGTGACCCCCGGCTCCTCGGTGTACTTGATGAGGATACTGCCCTTGATCGTGAAGCCCACGGCGCTCCCTCCTTTGTGCGTATCGTCCAAAATACCCGCCGTGATCCGACGAAATATCCGTACATATCACCATTATACCACATCCCCCGTGCCCGTGTCAATGAAAATGTGAACATCTGTGCCGCGCTTGCAATTTCCCAAAGATCATGCTATAATGGATTCACAGAAATACGACCGCCGCCCCCGCGGCGGAGACTTGGAGGGAACGACCCATGCTGTACCAGAACGATACCGATGCCGGATTTCCGACCGTTGCCGAGGCGCTGCGCCTGTACAGTGTCAAGGAGGAGAACATCGCGCTCCTGCCGCAGTTCCTCGACCTCGAGAAGCCCCGCGACCTCACCATCCTCGACCGTGCCGACCGCCAGACCTTCAGCAACTACGGTCGCGCCGCCGGTCAGCTCCGCAAGGCCTTCATCCGCGAGATCGTCGGCAAAAAGTCCGATGAGCTGCTGATCCGCTGGTTCCTCTACCTCGATGCAGTCGCAGGGGCGACTGCGGTGCATCTGACCGTCTCCGGCGGCGGCTATGCCGATGTCCTCGGGAACGACCGCTTCGAGGACATCCTGATGCAGGCGCTCACCGCCCGCTATGGGGACGATGCCGAGGCCGTCCGCCTCGCCCAGAACGTCACGTTCCGCTCGTGGCGCTATTTCAACTATGCGTTCCGCGGCTTCAAGGCGCCCGAGCCCGCCCTCGCCCTGCGTGCCGCCGACTTCGTGGACGGCTACGGCGAGCGCCTCTCCCTTACCATCTTCGCCCTGGGTGGCCTGACGCCGCCCAAGTCCGGCGTCCTCGGCGGGCTCCTTGCCAAGAAGGATCCGCTCGTCGCCCGCACGCTCGAGCTGCTCGCCGAGGCGTCCGCCGGGAACAAGGCGCACCCCGAGTACGGCACCTTGCTCACCATCGCGTATGCCCTCGCCGTGCCGTTCTCGAAGTCCATCGCCGCGCAGTTCCCGCAGAACGCCGCGTCCTTCGCCGACCAGGTCCTCGAGCAGGCCATCGCCTGGACGGACCTCCATGCGGAGCGCGTCTGCGCCGTCCTGAACACGCTCCCCGGCCTGCCGCCGAAGTATTTCCGCCATGTCGCCATCGCCGGGCAGATGCACAAGACCGAGACCTGCCAGGCCGTCTCCGCCACCCTGCCCGACCTCGTCCGCCGCTTTCCCGAGGACGCCCGCAAGGCGCTCGATGCCCTCCTCGGTGACGATCACACCGCCGCCAAGGCCATCGAGGACATCCTCGCCGAGGACGACCCCGCCGTGCGCGGCACCGTCCACCGTGCCTGCAAGGACGCCTGCCTCGAGGGACTGACGCGCAACTATCCCGACAAAAAGCCCGAGGTATCGGCATTTTTGGAGGGACGGTCCGACGCCGCCGCCATCGCCGCCCTCGGTCTGCCGCAGGACGAGCGGTTCTGGCTCTCATCGCAGGTGCCGTATGTGAAGCTGTTCGGGATGGACGATTTCGCGGAGCGCTGTGTCGTGTTCCAGGCGATGGTCAATTTCGACACCTACACCCTCCGCTTCGTCCCCGGCATCAACGAGGACACGGAGGGCGCCAATATCTGGGATCTGCTCGAGAAGTACGATGTCCCCGCCCCGCAGCAGCTCGCGTTCGCCGTCTCCTATTCCAATGACCAGTATACGAAGGAGCGCGCCGCTGCCTTTCTGCCGCGTCTGCGCGAGCGGCGCGCCGAGATCGCCGCGGCGGACGTCTCCAAGATGAACGTCCCGTCGCGCGGATGGCGCCTGCGCCTGATGGCCGAGGACATGCCGACCTACGCCGACGCCCTCTTCGCCACGGAGGACGGGAGCAAGGTCGTCCGCGCGGTGCTGAACGAGGTCCTGCCCGCCCCCGGCACCGGCTACGACGACCAGATCGCCGCGATGCTGGGCGCCAAGAAGGCCACCCGCCGTGAGGCCGCGATCGACCTGATCGCCCGCACGGGTCTGACGGACGGCCTGCGTCCCGCCGTGGAGGCCGCGCTCGAGAAGGAGAAGTCCGAGAAGCTGCGCGTCAAGCTGACCGGCCTCCTCGGCGGCACGGTCGCGCCGACCGAGTCCGCACCGGCGGGGTCGGAGGACCTCGTCAAGTCGCTGACGAAGGGCGCCAAGGTCCGCAAGCTCGCGTGGGTGACGGAGCCGGCGCTCCCCGTCGTCCACAAGAAGGACGGCACCGAGGCCGATGCCGTCTACCTAAGCGCCCTCCTGCTCGCCTACGCGGACGGGATGCCCGGGGAGCGCAGTGCCGCCGCCGACACCCTCGCCGCCGCCCTCGACCCCGCCGACCTCGCGGCGTTCGTCACCGAGGTCTATGGGCGGTGGATGGGACAGGGCGCGCCCGCCAAGCAGAAGTGGGTGCTGCTCGCGGCGGCCGTCCACGGCGGGGCGGACATGCTCGACGCCCTGCGCGCGGCCATCAAGGAATGGTCGGAAAATTCCCGCGGCGCCATCGCGACCGACGCCGTCCGCGCCATCGCGATGAACGGCAGCTCGCTCTATCTCATGGCCGTCGACGCCATGGCACGCAAGTACAAGAACAAGCAGGTGCGCGCCGCCGCCGCCAAGGCGCTCGTGGATGCCGCGGACGCCATCGGCATCACCAGCGAGGAGCTGGCCGACCGCATCGTCCCCGACCTCGGCTTCGGCCGCGACCTCTCCCGGACGTTCGATTTCGGGTCGCGGCAGTTCACCGTCTACCTCACCCCCGCGCTCGAGCTGGAGATCTTCGAGGGTGAGAAAAAGCTGAAAAATCTCCCCAAGCCCGGCGTCAAGGACGACCCCGAGAAGTCCGCCGCCGCCGTCCGCGACTTTAAGGAGATGAAAAAGCAGATGAAGGCCGCCGTGCAGAGTCAGCGCGAGCGCCTCGAGCACGTCCTCCTCTGCGAGCGCCAATGGACGGCGGACGCGTGGCGTGCGCTCTTCATCGAAAAGCCCGTGATGCACTGCTTCGCGATCGGACTGATCTGGGGCGTATATGATACGAACGGTAAGCTGACGGATACTTTCCGTTACATGGAGGACGGCTCGTTCAATACCGTCGACGAGGACGAGTACACGCTCCCGGACGGTGCGATGATCGGCCTCGTCCATCCCATCGAGCTGGACGCCGAGACACTGTCCGCGTGGCGCGAGCAGCTCGCGGACTACGAGATCACACAGCCGTTCGACCAGCTCTCCCGCCGCATCTGCACGCTCACGGACGACGAGCGCGGCAGGACCGTCCTCTCCCGCTGGAGCGACCTCGACCTCCCCGCGATGACCTTCCTCGGCCGCATGACGCGCGCCGGGTGGGACAAGGGCTGCGCGCAGGACGCGGGCATGTTCTACGAGTTCCTCCGCACGGACATCGCGCGGCAGGAGAAGGCCGCCGACGGCACGCTCCGCCGCGAGGGATGGCATGCGGAGCTGAAGTTCTCCGGCATGTACATCGGCGGATTCTACGAGGGCATGGACGATGTCCAGGTCGAGGGCCTGACCGTGACCCGTCCCGACCACATCGGAAAGCCCCTGCCGCTGGGCGAGGTGTCGCCGCGGTATCTCTCGGAGCTGCTGCTCCAGATCGACCAGGCCGTGGGCTCGAGCGCCCCGGCAGACAAGGAGGATGCATGAAACGACGTATCATCGCCGCCGCACTGGCCGCTGTCCTGCTCGGCATGGGCGGCTGCGGCGGTCTGGACGACCCCGCCGCGCAGACGCCCGGCGCCGCCCTCGCCCAGACGGATGCCCCCGCCGAGACGGCGGCCATCCCCGAGGGCGCCATCACGGACGATGAGGGCAAGTTCGCCTTCACCGGCAAGACCCAGCAGGTCGGCGACGACGACCACGGGTATCTCCAGGTGCCGCTGGGGTATCTGCCCTTCCAGGAGGAGGGCGTCGACGGGCTCGTGCAGTACAGCGACAGCACCGGCACCAACATCCTCACCCTCCAGCACTACGCCGACATGGACTACAGCACCGCCGCCCAGAGCATGTTCGCCTACATGCAGTCCAATGAGGACGTGGAGGGACTGACCGGCGCGACCGTCACCGCCGGCGGCTACGACGCCCTCCAGATCTACGGCCACTACAAGGACGGCTATTTCCTCGTCATCTGGTTCATCGACGACCCGAGCAGCGAGAGCGGGTGCTACTACCTCGCCATCGAGTTCGACGGGGAGCACCAGGACCTGATCGCGCTGTCCTCGACCTTCCAGAACCCTGCGGACTTCCACGCCTCCGGCAAGTCCGTCGACAAGATCGGCTAAACAAAGCGACGCCCCCGCACCAGTCTCGGTGCAGGGGCGTCATCGTTTTGCAGACAGTCATTCGTCGTCGGGGCGGTAGTCGTCATCGGGGGTAGATGCCTCGTCGGCCGCGTCCTCGGAGAGGATGACGGTCAGATAGGGGTCGGCGTCCTCCGCATCGAGGATGGTGCGCAGGAGGCGCGGCTCCACGGCGTCGGCGTCCGAGATCCAGAGGATGGTCTCCCGCGAGATCTCGGTCAGCAGGTCGAAGAGCGCGTCGAGGTTCTTCCCGTACCAGTCGGGGAATCCCAGCACGCGCTGGAGGTAGTCATGGGCGGCGGGCAGCTCGCGGAGCGCGGCGCCGTCCAGCTCGTAAACATCGGTCATAGCGGCTCCTTTCAATATAGCTGGGTGAAGGTCTTGTAGTGGTCGTTGGTGTAGTAGACGCTGCCGTCGGCGCCGTAGATCAGGCGCTCGGCCTGACGAAATCCACCCTCGTAATTGACGTCACACTCGCGGTAATCGCCGTCGGGGAGCAGACCCTCGCGGTTGCCGAAATAGTCGCCGCCGATGCTCTTGCCCGGGGCCACGTCCCAGAGATTGCCCTCCGAGCTGACCCATCCGAGCTTCTGCGCCTGCTTCTTGGTGATGAAATTGCCGGGGAGCGTGCCGAAGGTGTGGATGTAGGCGGCCACGTCCTCGGGGGTCGTGTAGCTGCCGTCCTTCTCGACGGAGGGCACGTCCGGGTCGTCCTCCGGGACGGTCGTGGGAGCCTCGGTCGGCGGGTCGGTGGGCGCGTCGGTCTCGGCGGCCTCGTCCGTCTCGTCCGTCTCATCGGTCTCGGTCAGGACATCGGTCTCGGGGACGGTCTCGGGGACGGTCGTTTCCTCCGACCACCCCTCACAGGCGGGGCAGGAGGCCTCGAGCGCGGCCTTGCCCTCGGCATCGTCGTCGAGGACGATGGTGATGCTCGCGGTGGGGATGGTCTCCTCCGTGACCTCCGTGGCCAGAAGGCCGCCGCACCCCGTCAGGAGTGCCGTACATAGCGCCAAAAACAGCGCAGCGATGCGTTTTTTCATGTGGATGGCTCCTTTCTGAGATGACATCATTTCTTCAGCAGCGCGTCCCACCGGTCATATGCCGGATAGAGCCCGCGCAGGACGGCGTAGAACGCCTTCGAGTGGTCCTGATGCAGAAAATGGCTATATTCGTGGTAGAACACGCCGCGGATGGTCTCCACGGGGTAGGCCATGAGGCGGATGTTCATGGAGACCCGCCCGGACGCCGCCGTGCAGCTCCCCCAGCGCGAGACCATGTCCTTGATCTCGATGCGGGCGAGGGGGACGTCGTAGCCCGCACTGTGAAAATGGCGATATACCTCCAAATTGAGCTGACGGTAGAGCGCGACGCACGCCCGGATCTGCCACTGCTCCCATGCCAGACGCGCCTCGTCCGGCGTGCGGGCGAACACGGTCAGGACGTCGCCCTCCCTTTCGGCCGCGCAGGGCGTGGGATGCCAGCGGAGCGTGAGGTCGCCGCCCAGATAGCGGACGGTCGAGCCGTCGGCAAAGGTCGGGGCGGCGGCGCGGCGTGCCAGTGCGCGCGCCTGCATCTCGAGGAGCGAGGCGGCGTTGGCCGTCAGGAACCGCACGATCTCCGCTGTCGGCACGCGCGGCGCCGCGGAGACGGCGATCGTGCCGTCGGCCATGACCTTCGCGCGCATGGTCTTCATGTTGCGCCGCCGGGTCAGGGTATAGGGGATGTCGCGCCCCTGGTAGGGGAAGGTCATGTCATCGGCTCCTTTCCGGGACTAGCGGATCCACCATTCCGGCGTGAGCTTATCCATCGTCACGATCCGGCCGGATGCGTAGTCCATCATGATCTCGATGCTGCCATAGCGCCCCGGCACGCGCCGCGCGGCGTGATCCATCTCGTGCCAAATAGGATCGAGCGTGCGTTTCTTATCCATATCCTATCACCCCACGAGCGCGAAGACCGCGATGTCCCAGACGGTGTGCAGGAGCACGGCGGGCAGGATGCTGCGGCTCTTCCAAAAGCCCCATGTGAAGAGCAGACTGAGCATGACGATCTGCATAAAGACGAGCCGGAGCAGGTACATCGCGAGCACCCCTGTGCGGATCCAGATGGGGAAATGGATCAGGAGGAACATCGCGGCATTGATGAGGATGGCCTTCCAGGGGGACTTCTCGTCGATCGTGGCGTTGAGGAGATAGCCGCGGAAGACGACCTCCTCCGAGAAGCCGACCATCAGCGAGAGGGGGATGGTCTCCGGGTAGAACTCCGGGACGATCGCGAGCGTATGCGTCCGCACGAAGCAGGAGACGACGTGGTAGACCACGAGCAGCGCCGCCGCGCCGAGGTACGGCCACCAGTTGATCCGCCATTGGAAGAGCTGCTTCACGAACGGCTCCGGCGTGCGGCGGAGCAGCAGGAGCGCCGGGGGGACCCAGACGGCGCATTTGATGCACTCGGAGACGGCGAAGGACACGCGGTCGGAGAGGCCGAGCGCCGGCAGCACGGCCATCTCATAGATGCCCCAGACGAGGAACAGGCCGGCATAGAAGAGCGCCGGGGCGCGATACCGCCGATTCATGGCGCCTCCGGGGCGAGCCAGTCCGTGCCGAAGCGGCCGGCGAGGACGTCGCAGAGGACGAGCGCCGTCACGCTGTCGGCGACCACGCGCGCGCGGTGGATGATGGCGGGGTCGTGGCGGCCCTGGATCTGGAGGACAGCGTCCTCGCCCTTGAGGAAGTCCACGGTGCGCTGGGGCTTGTAGATGGACGGCGTCGGCTTGACGGCCAGACGGAACCAGATCGGCGCGCCGTTCGTGATGCCGCCGTTGATGCCGCCGTTGTGGTCCGTGTCGAGGACGACGCGGCCGTCCTCCATGTGCATGGCGTCGTTGTAGACGCTGCCGGGGTCGTCGACCATGTCGAAGCCGCCGCCGAACTGCACGCCCTTGACGGCAGGGATGGAGAAGAGCGCGTGCGCGAGGACGCCCTCGAGCGTGTCGAACCACGGCTCCCCCACGCCGACCGGCATCCCGGTGACGGCGGTCTCGAGGATGCCGCCGACGCTGTCGCCCTCGTTGGCCGCGGCCTCGATCTTGGCCTGCATGGCCGCGCCTGCCGCCTCGTCGAGGACGGCGAAGGGCATGGTGCGCAGCGCCGCGAGGTCCTGCGCGAGGTCGCCGAAGGGACGGTCCGCCACGCCGCCGCAGCGGGCGATGTGCGTGCCGAGGTCGATGCCCTTGCCGCGCAGCGCCGTCAGTGCGACCGCACCGGCCGCGACGAGTCCGGCAGTGATGCGGCCGCTGAAATGTCCGCCGCCGCGGTAGTCCTCGAAGCCGTGGTACTTGGCGTGGGCGGTGTAGTCCGCATGGCCGGGACGGGCGAGGGCGCGGGTGGCGGCATAGTCCTTGCTGCGGGTCTGGGTGTTGGGGATGACGATGGTCAGGGGCGTGCCGGTGGTGTGTCCCTCAAAGGCACCGCTGACGATCTGGTAATGATCGGGCTCCTGCCGGGCCGTGGAGATCCTCCCGGCGGGGCGGCGCAGCGTGAGCTGGGCGTCGATCAGATCGCGGTCGACCGGGATGCCCGGTGCGAGGCCGTCGAGGACGACGCCGATCGCCTCCCCATGGCTCTCGCCGAAGATGGTCACGGAGACGCTTTGTCCGAATGTGTTTTTCATGTCTGGCTCCTTTCCCGCGCGAGGCGGTCTTGTGTCTCTTCTATTGTAGCAGATTCCCCCCAAAAAGTCAACTGCGGCAGGGCGCGGCCAACACGAAAAGGCCGTCCCCCCACGCGGAGGGACGGCCGTCTGTTCTGATGCGAAATGTCATGCGAGGCCAACGACTGCCTTGAGCAGGAGCAGGCCGTCGGTGGTGTCGATGCTGCCGCTGCCGTCGAGGTCGGCGGCTGCCTTCTGGTCGTCGGTCAGCGTCAGGCCGCCGACGAGGCTCTTGTTCAGCAAGATCGCATCCATGATGTCAGCCTCACCGCTGCCGTCGAGGTCGCCGACGGTCAGCACCTGTGCCTTGACATCATCGCGGGCATCTGCCTTCTCAAAGCCGGTAAAGTAGAGTGCACGATCCACATGCCCCACATACGGCGAGGCAGTGAACTTCAAAGACCTCGAACCGATCACGGCGATGTATTCCGTCTGCTCGCCCTCTTCGGCAAGACGCTGTTTCTCATAGTAGTCTTCGGAGTGGCCGCCGTCCGTAATGGTAGAGACGAGGTCGGGATAGTTGTCTTCAAAGGTGACGATATAAGGCCATGTGATACCCTGAAAGACCCACGGCCCCTCAAAGTGGAGGACGTCACCGATCTCCGGCCGGAACTGCCCCTCGATATGAGAATCCAGCACGGACTGCGGGAGTCGCGCGTGTTCGTAAACGCTGACCTCGGACGAGTAGATCTCCTCCAAGATATAGTCCGGGTCGTCCTCGTTCGTGATGCCTACCACAAGGAGGTCAAAGCTCGGCAGATTCGCAGCCGCTGCCGGCATCGCCGCGAGCCCCATCAGCATCGAGCAGGACAGCAGCGCCGCCAGGAGGCGCTTGGCGGTCTTTCTCTTGTTTTTCATACTTGTCACTCCTTTCATCAGGTGCGAGGGTGTTTCTTACCATCTTCATGATAGCACAGTATGTAGAAAAAGTCAATATGCAGAAAGCGCATCTTGATGATATTCGTATACATGCACAAAGGGGGGGTACTGGACGGTCTGGTTGTACAAATGTGCAGAAAAACGCCCCTCCCGGCCGCGAGACCGGAGGGGCGTTATCCTCCCTATTTCGATAAAAATTTATCCCATCGCCCGTATCCCGAAATAGGCAAGGACGAGGATGCCGAGGACGATGCGGTACCATCCGAAGACGGTGAAGTCGTGCTTTTTGATGTAGCCCATGAGGAAGCGGATGACGATGATCGACACGACGAACGCCGTGACCATGCCGGTCAGCAGCACCACGGCCTCGAACGCCGTGAAGTGCAGGCCGAACTTCACGAGCTTCAGCAGGCTCGCACCGAACATGACCGGCACGGCCAGATAGAACGTGAACTCCGCCGCCGTCACGCGCGATACGCCGATCAGCAGCGCGCCGACGATGGTCGCGCCGGAGCGGGAGGTGCCGGGGAAGACCGCCGCGATGAGCTGGAACATGCCGATCAGGAACGCGGCCTTGTAGGTCAGGGCGGGGATGCTGTCCATCTTGGGGGTGCGCCCCTTGTTCCAGCGCTCCACGATGATGAACGCCACGCCGAACACGATCAGCGCGACCGCGACCGTCCAGGGGTTATAGAACAGCTCGTCGATCTTGTCGTCGAACGCCAGGCCGACGATCGCCGCAGGCACGCACGCGATCAGCACCTTCACCCACATCAGGAACGTCTCCTTCTTGACGACGGCGCCGATGCCGGAGGCGGAGAAATGCGCGGGGTCGCTCGTTTTGCAGAACGGCCATAGCTTGGGAAAATACAGCACGACGACCGCGAGGATGGCGCCGAACTGGATCACGACGTCGAACATTTTTTTGAACTCCTCCGTGACGTCGAGCTGGAGGAACTCATCGACGAGGATCATATGGCCGGTGCTGCTCACAGGGAGCCATTCCGTGATGCCCTCGACGATGCCGATGATGATGGCTTTCAGGATCTCGATAAAGTCCATGGGTGGTGTCCTTTCTTGGGTGTTATATAGAGGGACGGGGCCTCGTCTACCGCGCGTCCTTCCCCATCTGCGTCCGATAGACCCGCGCCTCATAGGGCCGGAGGACGGGGTCGGTGCCGTCGGTGGCGGGGTAGTTGCAGAGCATGAGGGTCAGATGATGCCCCTGATACGCGGGCGGGAGGGACATGACGACCTCCTTCGACGTGAAGCTGCACACGATCAGATAGGCTGTCCGCCCGAGTGTCCGCTCATAGACGAACAGATGCGGATGGTGGGGAAAATATTCCCGGTAGCGCCCGTGGAGGAGCGTCCGGCTCCGCTTGCGCAGACGCAGACAGCGCCGGTAAAAATTCAGGATGCTGTAGGGGTCGCGCGCCTCGGCGGCGGCGTTGACGCGCTTGTAGTTCGGGTTGACGTGGAACCACGGCGTCCCGGTCGTGAAGCCTGCGTTCGGCCCCGCCGTCCACTGGACGGGCGTCCGGGCAGAGTCACGGCTCGAAAGATGGATCCGCCGCAGCCGCTTCTCCGCCGACTCGAACCGCAGCAGACGCTCGTAGTTCGTCTTGCTGGCGATGTCCTCATACATCTCGATCGCGGGCAGGCGGATGTTCGTCATGCCGATCTCCTGGCCCTGATAAATAAACGGCGTCCCCTGCAAAAACAGATAGCTCGCCGCGAGCATCGTCCCGCTCTCGCGCCAGAATCGCTCCGACCCGTAGCGCGAGATGATGCGCGGATGGTCGTGGTTCTCGAGATACAGCACGTTCCACGACCGCCCCGCGAGCGCGTTCTGCCAGCGAGAAACCGCCCGCTTGAACCGCGTCAGGCGGAAGGGGAGATGCAGATACTCGATGTAAAAGCAGTCCGCGAACATGTGGTCGAAGGAGATCATCATGTCGAGGGACTTGGTCGCGCCGGTCAGGTAGTTGAGCGCCGAGCGGACGGTCGTCATCGGACCCTCGCCGATCTGCACCGCGCCGTACTCCTCCGCGACCGCGCGGAATTCGGCCATGTATTCATGGATATGCGGCCCGTCCTTGTAGTGGATCATCCCGCCGACGAGCGGCACGAAGGGGATGCCCCGGGGCAGTCCCTCGCGCTTGGAGATGAAGTTGATGACGTCCTCCCGAAAGCCGTCGACGCCCATGTCTAGCCAAAAACGCATGATGTCCTTGACCTCCTCACGGACCTTTTCATTGTCCATGTTGAGGTCCGGCTGCTTTTTGGAGAACAGGTGCAGATAATACTGCCCGCGCACCTCGTCATAGGTCCAGGCCTTGCCCTCGAAGAGGGAGTCCCAGTCGTTCGGCTCGTCGCGCCAGAAATAATAGTCCGCATAGGGCCCCGTCCGGCTCTGTCGGCTCGCCTGGAACCAGGGATGCTCGTCGGACGTGTGGTTGACGACCAGGTCCATCAGCACGCGCATCCCCAGGCGGTGGGCCTTGTCGAGGACGCGCTTGAACTGGTCAAGATCGCCGTAGTCCGGGTGGATGGCGCGATAGTCGGAGATGTCGTAGCCGTGGTCGGCGTTGGGGGAGGGGTAGAGCGGCGAGAACCAGATGCCGTCCACCCCGAGGGAACGGATGTAGTCGAGCTTGTCATAGACACCGTACAGGTCTCCGATGCCGTCGCCGTTGCCGTCGGCAAAGCTCCGGATCCAGACCTGGTAAAAGCTCATTTCCTTGTACCATTCAGCTTTTGCCAACTGTCCTTCAGCTCCTCTCTCAGGCCGCGTCCGGCATCGCGGACGTCCGCCTCCCATGCCTCGTATCCGGCACGCAGCTCGTCACGCTTGCGGCGCAGATAGGCCTCCGCCTCCGCGAAGTTCTCCTGCATGCCGACCAGACTGTCCTGCACACGCTGCAAGCCCTCCTGGAGGTAGTGCATGCTGCCCTGTGCCACGTCCTGGGTGCCGTGCCAGAGCGCTTTCGGCAGATGGAACACGTCATAGATCCCGTTGAGGACCTCCGTGGTGACGCTCAGGAACTTGTCGGACTTGCCCGCGCGGCGGGGCTTGAGCGTGCCCGCGTGCGCCATCTCCAAAACGGCCTGATAACGGTCGGCCGCCGCCAGGACGCTCTCCTCCCACGAGATGTAGAGCTCGCGCATGGCATGCTCGCCGACCTCGTGCATGATGTCGGGATGGGCGGCCAGCTCGCGGAGCATCGCGGCGATGGCGTCCGCGCTCTCGTCTACGAGGAAGCCGTTGCGCATGTGGGTGATGTCCTCGGCGGCGCAGGAGCCCTTGATGAGGATGCTCCCCAGGCCGCACGCCGCTGCCTCCCGCACGACGATGCCGTTCGTGTCATACGTCGAGGGGAAGACGAACACGTCCGCCCGGGTGTTCCATCCGCGCAGGATGGCGCGGTCATAGACGGGGCCGGTGAAGATGACCTTGCCCGCCTTTAGGCGCCCCGGCTCGGACGTGATCGTGCCGTCCTCCTGCCGGATGTCGAGGGAGATGCCGTACTCGCGGATCGTCTGCTGGAGGGACTCGGCGTCCAGCCCCGCGCCGATGAAGAGCATGCGGTAGTCGATGCCCTCGGCCGAGAGCTGGCGGACGGCCTCGGCGATGAGGGGGAGGCCCTTATAGTTGATGAGCCGTCCCACGAAGAGGAACACCGGCACGCCGTCGGGCAGGTCGAAGCCCTTCACCGCGGCCTCGACGAGGGAGTCGTCCGCACGTCCGCGCTCAAAATCGACGCCGTTATGCACGACGCGGATCTCGCCCTCGTAGCCGAGGGAGCGGAGGTTGTCACCGGCGCCGCGGCTCACGGTCCAGACCTCGTCGGCGGCGGAGATGTTGGCGATCATCGCCTTGACGGCCTCGCTCTGGATGTGGCGGGACTTGACGGCGCGGGCGATGTCCTGGTCATATTTGGTATGGTAGGTGAAGATCATGGGGGCATCGGTCTCGTTGCGGAGGATGCGGCCCATGACGGCGGAGACGGCGGGGCAGTGGACATGGAGGATGTCCGGGGCAAATTGCGCCATCTCGCTCAGTCCCTTGATGGAGAAGGGGTCGCCCGCGCGGTAGCCGACGGCCAGGTCGGAGACATCGAAGCTGGTATACGGCACGACGCGGTACGGGTAGCCGGAATAGTCCCCCTCGGGATAGCGCGGCGTCCCGACGATGACCTCGGCGCGGCCGGTCTCGGTGAGGATGCGGGCATAGTTCTGCACGGTGGTCGCGACCCCGTCGATGATCGGGGGGAACGTGTCGTTGAGCAGACATACTTTCATATAAAACGCCTCCTTGGAGCAAGCTCTGGGTATCATCTCTATTGTAGCACATTATATGGAAAAAAGCAAGCGGCGGCCTCATCAGTGGAAGTCGCCGGATAGCTTGGTGCGGTAAGAGATCTCGGGTATCTCGAACAGATCGCTGTAGAGGTCTCGGGCAGGGCCATAGCCCTGCTTGCAGGCGCGCCACAGCATCTCGCGCAACTCCATCATAGAGAGCGGCGCCATCCCAAGGCGATCACGGAGGATATTGCCGATGGTCACGATCTGGTAGAGCGCGACAGGGTCGTCTGCCTCGGCAGCACGGCACAGCAGCGCATATCCCTGGGCGAGGTCGCCTTTTTGGACATAGAGCAGTCCTGCATTCAGGATGGACTTGATGTCGCCAGCCTCTGCGCCGCGGCAGTACCATGTGAGCGCGGCATCGAGATCGAGCGGGACGCCGTAGCCCTTCTCATAGCAATAGCCAAGGAGCTGCTGGCCCTGTGGATGCCCCTGCTCCGCAGCACGGCGGAACAGCGCAGCGGCGCGCGCCGAGTCCTGCGGGACCTGCTGCCCCAGGTAATAGCACATCCCAAGCGCGGTGCAGGCGTCCGGTATGCCCTCCTGCGCAGCCTCCTCGAGGGTCTGGAGGGGCGTATCGGTGTCATAACGGATGGCATCGCGGCAGATGTCGATGCCCTCTGACGCGAGGATCTTTTGGAACATCTCGTCCTCGCTCTTACAATTGCTGCGGTAGATGGCCTGCTCCATGCTGCAATAGAGCCGGAGCCCCCGCGGGAGCTGGACATCCTCCAGATAGACGACCAGATAGGGCGTATCCTGGTGGATCGCCGCGTTGAGCTCGGCACAGCAGTTGTGCGAGTCGACATAGCGCTGAGTCACGAGCGCGATCAGATAGCTGCATCCTTCGAGCTTCTCGGCGATGTAGTCCGCCCATTTCACGCCGGAGCGGATCCCTTCGTCATACCAGATGCGGAGCCGCTCCTGCCGCAGCGCGCGGAGGATCTGGAAAGCCGTCTCGTCATCCGCATGGGCATAGCTGAGGAACACGAAAGGTGCGTCGCCGTCATAGGCCGCAGGGCGCGGAGGCGCGGCCTTTTCTAGAGAAGGGAACAGTTCTCTGGGGGAATCGGACTTCTTGTGATCTTGGAGATCCATAGAAGATCCCTCCTTTCGATGATGGTCACTTTTATCATATCACAAGATCGGCCGATCGTCAAGGCTCCCGCACGCTTGACAGTCGTCCGTGATCTGTGTTATAATAGGTATGATATGTTAAAAAAGCGCCCCATGCGGGGCAGGAAGGGGAAACAGAAATGGCAAAGATCGCGATCATGACCGACACGAACAGCGGCATCTCCGTCGAGGAGGGACGCGGGATGGGGCTTTTCGTGCAGCCGATGCCGGTGATGCTCGGCGGCCGGGACTACCTCGAGGGCGTGGACGTCACGCATGAGGACGTCTATGCGGCCATGCGTGCCAAGGAGGACGTCGCCACCTCGCAGCCGGCAGTCGGCGAGGTCATGGCCACCTGGGACAGCATCCTCGCACAGGGCTATGACGGCATCGTCTACATCCCCATGTCCAGCGGCCTGAGCGGCTCGTGCGCTGCCGCCGCCGCCATCGCCCTCGACTATGACGGCAAGGTCGAGGTCGCGGACGCCAAGCGCATCTCCGTGACCCAGCGCGAGTGCGTGCTCGATGCCCTCGCAGACGCGGCGCAGGGCCTGACCGCCGCGGAGATCAAGGCGCGTCTCGAGGCGAACGGCGGCGAGTCGGTGATCTATCTGGCCGTGAACACGCTGGAATACCTCAAGAAGAGCGGACGCGTCACGCCCGCGGCGGCGGCCATCGCGGCGGTGCTGAACATCAAGCCCGTCCTCTGCACGCTCGGCGGCAAGTTCGACAATTTCGCGAAGGTACGCGGGATGCAGGCCGCGCGCGCGCGCATCCTCGACGCCGTCCGCGCCGACCTCGACGGCCGGTTCAAGGGCATCCCCGCCGACCGCATCCACATCGCGACCGCGGGCTCCTTCGCCTCTCCCGAGAACGCCGCCGCCTGGCAAAAGCAGGTGCAGGAGGCCTTCCCGGACAAGGAGGTCCGCTACGACCCGCTCTCCTGCTCCGTCTGCTGCCACACCGGCATGGACGCCGCGGGACTCGGGCTCTCTGTCATCGCGCGATAAGGGGACAGCTTTGCCGCCCGCAGGCGGCGGAGGTCCCCAAAAAACCAAGCCCCCGACCATCCGGCCGGGGGCTTTTTGTGCGATATTACTGGAAATACTTGACGCCGTTCTCGAAGATGTGCTGGTCCTTCTCGCCGGGGACGTTCTTGCAGATGTCCGTGCCCTTGCGCTCGGAGTGGCCCATCTTGCCGAGGACGCGGCCGTCCGGGGAGGTGATGCCCTCGATGGCCTGGATGGACGTGTTCGGGCAGTAGCGGATGTCCATGCTCGGCTTGCCGGTCGGGTCGACGTACTGCGTCGCGATCTGGCCGTTCGCCGCGAGGCGCTGGATGAGGTCGTCCGGTGCCACGAAGCGGCCCTCGCCGTGGGAGATGGCGATCGTGTGGATGTCGCCCACCTTCGCGTCCGCCAGCCACGGGGACTTGTTCGACGCGATCCGCGTGTTGACCATCATGCTCTGATGGCGCGCGATGGTGTTGAACGTCAGTGTCGGGGAGGTGTCCGTCATGTCGACGATCTCGCCGAACGGCACCAGACCGAGCTTGATGAGCGCCTGGAAGCCGTTGCAGATGCCGAGCATCAGGCCGTCACGCTGCTGGAGGAGCGTGTGGATGGCCTCCTTCATCTGCGGCCCGCGGAAAAAGGCTGTGATGAACTTGCCCGAGCCCTCCGGCTCGTCACCGCCGGAGAAGCCGCCGGGGATCATCACGATCTGTGCGTTCGCGATGCGTGCGGCCGCCTCCTTGACGGAATCGGCGATGTCCTGCGCGGAGAGGTTGCGCAGCACCAGGACGTCCGCGATGGCCCCTGCCTTCTCGAAGGCGCGCGCCGTGTCGTACTCGCAGTTCGTGCCGGGGAATACCGGGATGAACACGCGCGGCTTGGCCACATGGATCGTGGGCGCCGGACGGGAGGTCGCCTCGTAGCTGTAGGTCTGCGGGGTCTCCTTGGTGGTCTTGATGCGGCACGGGAAGACGCTCTCGAGCTTCTCCTCCCAAACGCGCTCGAGCGACTTGAGGGAGACGGAGTAGTCGATCGTGTAGATCTTGTAGTCGGAGATGGTCTCGCCGATCACCTGCTCACCGGGCGCCGCGTCACCGCGCAGCTCCACGAGGAACGCGCCGTAGCCGGGCGTGAACAGCGTGCTGGGCGAGAGGCGTCCTGCGAACTGGAAGCCGATGCGCTCACCGAAGCACATCTTCGCGATGCCCTCGGCCACACCGCCGTAGCCGACCGTCCAAACGGCCTTGGCACGGCCGTCCGCGATGATCTTCTCCATCTGGTCGAAGGTCCTGCGGATGCTGTCGAAGTTCGGGATGCCGTTGCCGTCGAATTCCGGCGTCAGCAGGATGACCTTGTCGCCCGCGGCCTTGAATTCCGTGGACACGACCGCGCCGCTCTCCGCCGTGGAGACGGCAAAGGAGACGAGCGTCGGCGGCACGTCGATGTGCTCGAAGGTGCCGGACATGGAGTCCTTGCCGCCGATGGAGCCGCAGCCCAGCTCGAGCTGTGCCTTATACGCACCGAGCAGCGCCGCGAGGGGCTTGCCCCAGCGCTTGGGGTCGTTCTGGGTGCGCTCGAAATATTCCTGGAAGGTGAGCCAGCAGTGCGAACGCTGACCGCCGGCAGCGATGACCTTGGCCACGGAATCGATCACGGCCAGCATCGCGCCGAGGTACGGGCTCCGCGAGCTGATCCGCGGGTCGTAGCCCCAGCCCATGAGGGAGCAGGTGGTCGTCTCGCCCGTGAGGACGGGGAGCTTGGCGGCCATGGCCTGCGAGGGGGTCATCTGGTAGGTGCCGCCGTAGGGCATGAGCACCGTGCCCGCACCGATGGTCGAGTCGAATTTCTCGACGAGGCCCTTCTGCGAGCAGACGTTGAGGTCACTCATCAGATCCGTCCAGGTCTCGGGCGCGTCGGACGGCACCTCGGTGTTCGGCAGGGCGGGATCCTCGATGGTGATGTTCGTATACTTGGTCGCACCGTTGGAGTTGAGGAACTCGCGGGACAGGTCCACGATGGTATTGCCGTTCCAGTGCATCTTGAGACGCGGCTCGGCCACGACATCGGCGACCTTGGTGGCCTGGAGGTTCTCACGGGCGGCCGCTGCGATGAACGCCTCGGCATCCTCGGGCGCAACGACCACGGCCATGCGCTCCTGGGACTCGGAGATGGCGATCTCCGTGCCGTCGAGGCCGTCGTACTTCTTCGGCACGGCGCCCAGGTCGATGATGAGGCCGTCGGTCAGCTCGCCGATCGCGACGGACACGCCGCCCGCGCCGAAGTCGTTGCAGCGCTTGATCATGCGGGTGACGGACGGGTCGCGGAACAGACGCTGGAGCTTGCGCTCCTCGGCAGGATTGCCCTTCTGCACCTCGGCACCGCAGCTCTCGAGGGACTCGAGGGTGTGGCTCTTGGAGGAGCCGGTGGCACCGCCGCAGCCGTCACGGCCGGTCTTACCGCCGAGCAGGATCACGACGTCACCGGGGACGGGCGCCTCGCGGCGGATGTTCTCCGCGGGAGCCGCACCGAGCACGGCACCGATCTCCAGACGCTTGGCGACGTAGCCGGGATGATACACCTCGGCGACATGGCCGGTGGCAAGGCCGATCTGGTTGCCGTAGGAGCTGTAGCCGTTGGCCGCACCGACGGTGATCTTACGCTGCGGCAGCTTGCCGGCGATGGTGTCCTCGACGGGCACGAGCGGGTTGGCCGCGCCGGTCACGCGCATCGCCTGGTACACATAGGAACGCCCGGACAGCGGGTCGCGGATGGCACCGCCGAGACAGGTGGCAGCACCGCCGAACGGCTCGATCTCGGTCGGGTGGTTGTGGGTCTCGTTCTTGAACATGAGGATCCAGTCGGCCTCTTCGCCGTCGATGTTCGCCTTGACCTTGACGGAGCAGGCGTTGATCTCCTCGCTCTCGTCGAGGTCCTTCAGCTTGCCCTGTGCCTTGAGGACGCGCGCGCCCATGGTCGCGAGGTCCATCAGGGTGAGGGGCTTGTCCTCACGGCCGAGGGCCTTGCGGTCGGCGAGGTACTGGTCGTAGGTCTCGCGGATGTAGCCGGTGGGGATGTCGACGTCCTGGATGTTGGTCAGGAAGGTGGTGTGGCGGCAGTGATCGGACCAATAGGTGTCGATCATGCGGATCTCGGTGATGGTGGGGTCGCGGTGCTCGGTATTTTTAAAGTAGTCCTGGCAGAAGCGGATGTCATCGAGGTCCATCGCCAGACCGAACTCCTTGATGAAGGCGTTCAGGCCCGCCTCGTTGAGACGGATGAAGCCCTCGAGGGTGTCGACGGTGGTGGGGATGTCGTAGTTCGTGTCGAGGGTCTTGAAGGTCTCGAGGGTGGCCTCACGGCTCTCGACGGGGTTGATGAGGTACTTCTTGAGGCGCGCCATATCGGCATCGGAGAGGTCGCCGGTGACGATGTAGATGCGGGCATTGCGGACGCGGCAGCGCTCCTTCTTGGTCAGCAGGGAGATGCACTGCTCACAGGAGTCCGCACGCTGGTCGAACTGGCCGGGCAGGTACTCCACGGCGAACATGCGCTCGCCCGGCTCCAGATGGGGCAGGCTCTCGTAGACATCATCGACAGCGGGCTCGGAGAACACGGTCGGGATGGCCAGACGGAAGTCCTCCTCGGTGAGGCGGTCGGCGTCGTAGCGGTTCAGGATGCGCAGGCCGGTGACATCGAGGCGCAGCGCGGTGCGGACATCGCCCAGCACAGACTGTGCCTCCACAGCGTAGGCCGGTTTCTTTTCCACATAAACACGAAATACAGACATGGTCTTTCTCCTTTACGTTCGATCCTGTGCCCCGCCGGCATCCCGGCAGAGGCCTTATCTCTATTGTACCACACTTTTATCAAAAAGGCAATGCTTTTTCGACGCTTTTTTGGAAAGATGCAGGCACATCTGCCCGCCCGTCATCCGAAAATGTGCATAAAGTTCGTCTCTCGAAATTGTTCAAAATGCAGAAATTCCGATAAACTGCCTGTTTTTTCAGAAAGGAGGATGCATTTTTTTGTGAAATGTGGTATACTGTAGTATATAGCACTTTTCAAACGATCCAAATGATGACACACAGAAGGGAGAGAGATCCAATGAAACATCCGATCATCACCATCGAACGCGAATACGGCAGCGGCGGCAGCATCGTCGGCAAGCATGTGGCCAAGGAGCTGGGCATCCCTTTTTATAATCACGAGATCCTCGACATGGCCGCCGAGCGGCTGCAGGTCCCGGTCTCCAAGCTCGAGGGCGCCGAGGAATCCTCGCCGAAGAGCTTCCTTTATGCCCTCCTCATCAATTCCAACCCCGCCCGCACCATGGAGGACAACATCCCCGTCTCCGATAAGCTCTACATCACCGAGACCCAGATCATCCGCGAGCTCGCCGAGCAGGGGAGCTGCGTCATCGTGGGACGCTGCGCCAACTGGATCCTGCGCGACGATCCGCATCGGTTCAGCACCTTCCTCTATGCCCCGCGTTCGTGGCGCATCAAGTACGCCATGCAGACCTACGGCGTCACCGAGAAGGAGATCGACACCGTGCTCCCGCGCATCGACAGCCGCCGCGAGAAGTTCTACAATATCAATACCGGCGGAAACTGGTACGATAAGCTCAATTACGGCCTCTGCCTGAACACGGGCGTCCTCGGGATCGAGGGCTGCGCCGACCTGATCGTGCGCGCCGTGGGCAGCCTGCCGGATCCCTCGATGGCCGACCCGGACGCGAAGTTCGAGTGACCGCCCGACCGTCCCCCGCCCGCCGATCGTGCGGGTCGCGGCCCCTCTTCTCGCTCGCATCCGCATACGGACCGCGCAAGACGCTGTCATTCTGCACAGATCCGCGCGTTCAAGATCTTACAAAACGTAGAAATGAGACGCAAACTATTGAGATATGCCGGCAAATCGGGTATAATAGAAGAGGTAACACCGATCTCCGAAAGGGGGAATGATCATGTTCGATAAAACGATGACCTTTTCGATGAACGATGAACGAGAGATCGAACTCAAACGTACCCTGACGATCATCTACGATGCCCTCCTGCAAAAGGGATATAACCCCATCAACCAGATCGTTGGCTACATCCTGTCTGAGGACCCTACCTACATCACCACCCATAACAATGCCCGTAACCTCATCCGCCATATCGACCGCGATGAGCTCCTGCAGGTACTGGTGCGCTCCTATCTGAAGCACTGACGGGAGAGGTCCCGCTGACGAAGACGGCTCCAGCCGGTACTCACCTACCGGCATCCTTTCATCATGCCTTCCCCCGCTGCCCCACACAGCGGGGGGCCTGGCTTTCAGACCCTTTGCAGACGACGCCCGCCCTCCCGAGATGGGAGAGCGGGCGTTTTTCTGCTCACGAGGCATAGCATCCCCTCGAACGGCACACACTATGGTGCGGCGATGCCGCAGAAATGAGGGATGACTATGAAACTGAAACGCTGCTGCGCCGCCCTGCTCGGCGCGGTGCTCCTGCTGCACGTCCCGGCGCTCCCTGCCGCGGCGGGGACGGCCATCGGCTATGGACAGGGCACGCAGACGGACGCACAGAACGTCCCGCTCGGGGCGCTCGACTTCGACAAGGCCTATCAAAAATACGATGCCTACGCCACCACGCCCGACCGCAGCCGCATCGTCCTGACCTTCGACCAGGGCTATGAGAACGGCTATACGGCGTCCATTTTGGACACGCTGAAGGAAAAGCACGTCACGGCGATCTTCTTCCTCACCGGCGACTATGCCAAGCGCGAGGGCGAGCTGGTCGAGCGGATGATCGCTGAGGGCCACATGCTCGGCAATCACGGCATGACCCACGCCTCGCTCCCGCTCCTCACCGAGGCGGCGGCGCTCGAGGAGATCGGGTCGCTGCATGACTATATGATCGAGCGGTACAGCTACAAGATGCAGTATCTGCGCTGTCCGTGCGGGGAGTATTCCGAGGACACGCTCCGGCTCGCGCAGTCGCTTGGCTATCGGACGGTGTTCTGGAGCGGTGCGCACGTCGACTGGATCGTCGACCGTCAGCCCGATCCGGCGGCCGCGCTCGAAAAGCTCACCGCCCAAGCCCACGGCGGCGAGATCCTGCTCCTCCACTCCGTCTCGTCCACGAACGCCCAGATCCTCGGCGACCTGATCGACCGTTTCCGCGAGATGGGCTATACCCTTTGAAAAAAACGCCCTCCCAGCACGCGCCGGGAGGGTGTTATCGTATCTCAAAAGCAGAGCACCGTGCCGCCCATATGGGACTTAAAGCTGCGCCGTGCCCTCCGGATGGAATTTAAAAGTGCTTGGCGGGGCGGAGGTCGGCGGAGAGGGGGGCGGCGTGGAAGGCGATGTCGGTGTTGCCGGAGGTGGTGACGAGGTAGCTATTTTTGTAGAAGAGCGGGATGAAGCGGTGGGCGGAGAGGAGCGCGCGCTCGGCGTCACCGTAGAGGGCGACGGACGCGGCGGCATCGGGCGCCGTGCGGAGCTGGTTCGTCAGGGCGCGCAGCTCCTCGGACGTGATGCCGAGATAGCGGCCGTCTTCGGTGTAGGCCTCGAGCGCGCCGAGGCAGCTCTCACGCGTGGGACGGACGGCGTAGAGCGCGAGGGCGTATTCCCCGGCGGCGAGTCGGCGGTCGTATTCATCCGGCGAGACCGTCTCGATGCCGATGTAGTAGCCGAAGATCTGCTGCCATTCGTGACAGATCGCGAGGAGCGCGTCCGTATCCGCGATGCTGCTCGAGACCATGATCTGCATGGTGTTCATCGTGTTCAGCTCGAGCTCCGCGGCCGCTGTGTCGAAGAGCTGTGCTGCATGGACGGGGTCGTAGGGGTCCGCCAGCGGCTCGTCTGCGCAAAGCTCCCGGTAGGACCGCCCCAGGAGCCGGATCGACGGCGGGATCACGCCGCTCGCGATCTCGACGTCCTCCGTCAGGAGCGGTGCGAGGGCGCTGCGGTCGATGCCTGCGGCGAGCGCCTCACGGAGCGCGGCGTTTTGCAGGTTCGTGTTCTCAAAATTGAAGATGAGCCCCAGCGTCTCCCCGCGGATCGCCTGCACCTCGTAGCGCTTGTCGTCCAGGTACGCCTTGGGGAAATGGTCGGTCATGAGGATGTCCGCCGTGCCGTCCGCGAAGTCCTGCTCGGCCTGCGCGCGGGTGTGCTGGATGTTGTAGCGCAGCGAGCTCGGGTAGACGTTGTCGATGTCGTGATAGAGCCGATTCTTGCGGAAGGTCAGGAAATTGCCCGAGCTGTAGGCATCATACGCCCACTGGGACAGGTAGAAGGGGCCGTTGCAGAGGACGGTGTCCTCATCGAGCCCGTAGCGGCCGTTCGTCTCACGGAAGAACTCCTCGTTGCACGGCGCCGCATAGGTCTGCGCGAGCAGCAGCGGGAGCTCCGGGTCACGGTAGTCCAGCTCGATCACGACCGTCACCGCGTCCGGCGCGGACACGCCCAGCTTCTGCGCGTCCATGCGGCCCTCGTGGATCGCCTTGGCATTGTGCAGCGCGAGGAACCGCTCCGCATACGGCGAACGCATCGCCGGGTCCACCAGACGGCGGAACGCGAAGACATAGTCCCGCGCCGTCACGCGCATGGGACGGTCGATGTCCATGCCCTTCGCGAACCAGCAGCAGTCGTCGCGGAGCGTGAAGGTGTAGACGAGGCCGTCGTCGGAGACCGTGTAGGACTCCGCCTCACCGAGGACGAGCGTGCCGTCCGCGTCCAGACGGAGCAGGCCCTCGGTCATGTTCGTCAGGAGCATCAGCGCCTCGGGGTCCTCTGTGAACTGCGGGTCGAGGCATCCGGGGTCGTCCGGGAGCGTCACCGTGAAGAGATAGCCCGCGCCGGTGTCCTCCCTGCCGCGCGAGCAGCCGGTCAAAAAGCAGAGCACCGCGGCCAAGAGCAGGCACACAGCGCGCGAAAAGAACTGTTTCATATCCGTCCCGATCCTTGTGAAAAAAATGCGTCTCCCTGCGTCATAGGGAGCCTATTTTCTATTATACCACCAGTCCGGCCGGATAGCAAGCATTTTTTTGAGATATTTGGAGATTACTTTAAAAAAACTATTGACAAAATATGAACTTCGTGCTATAATAGGAAAAAGGAATCGTCTGCGGTAGGGGGGGCGTGTCTCCAGCCGCAGGACGACAGGTCTGATGAAAGGTAAGATCCAACACTCGGCCGGCGAAAGACAGAGAGCCGGACGCTCCCGATCCGCAATATCCAGCGGCAGTGCTGCTTTTCTGCACTGTCCACGTGCTTGTGGGCACGCTCCAAGGGGGGAACGATCTATGAAACGTAATAGCGATAACAGAAAGAACCACACCACAAAGGGCTTCACGCTCGTGGAGCTGATCGTCGTCATCGCCATCATCGGCGTGCTCGCGGCCATCCTTGTGCCCTCGATGCTCGGCTATGTCACCAAGGCGAAGTGCTCCGGCGCGAATTCGTCCGCCAAGTCGCTCTTCAGTGCCGCCATGACTGCCTGCCGTGAGAGCGACGTCGTGCATCCGATCCCGGACGGCATCTATTCCACCGCGAGCAATGTCGGCGGCCGCATCGTGAGCGATGACAAGATCTGCAAGTATATCTATGAATACTTCGCAGCGGCAGAGGACGCGTATTGGGCGATCGATGTTTTCGGCGATGTACCGACGGCGACCTGTATCGCCAAGCGCAGCGGCGACGCCTACATCGGCACCTACCCGAACGTCAACAACAAGAAGCAGCCGAGCTACACCCTCGAGGATGCCATCGTCTTCGCAAAGACCGGCACCGGGACGGGCAGCTGGGTGAACTGATCGGCTCTTGACTTTCTGATAGCGGCATGCTATAATAGAGGTATAGAGACTGTGGGACGATAGGCGAGCTATCACTATCGTCTGCCCGTGACCATCATATGTACCAAATAGGCGCAGCTCTGCGCGTACTGGAGCGGCGCTCGGGATATTATAACAACTTTGAACAGGGGTGTTTTGACATGAGCACGATCGAAAAGAGCCGCATTGGACGGCGCGTCAAGGGCTTCACGCTGATGGAGCTCATCATCGTCATCGCCATCATCGGCGTCCTTCTGGGCGTCCTGCTGCCGACGATGTCTGCGTATTACTGGAAGTCCCGCGTGAAGACGGCCAACAATATGGCCAAGATGGTCTACAATGCATCGCAGACCGAGGTGCAGAAGCTGATGAGCGCGGACCGGAATCCGGGGCATGACAGCGGCATGGAAGGCCTTATGCTGATCCAGTATGATGAGGCGAACGATAACCTCGCGTTCACTGTCACGAGCACGGAGACCGGCGGCGTGACCACCTATACCTGGCCTGCCAGCGGTACCAGCATCGAGGACGCTGTCAACTCGACAGATCCGAATACCGCCGCAGTCGGCCGCCTGGTGCGCAACGTGAACCGTACCGTGTCCTCTGCCTCCGACTACAACTGGGCGATCTACGTCGAGAACTATATCGTGAAGGCCGCCGTGGCCGCCGAGACACGCAATACGCGCAATGTCGGCTATTTCACCAAGGGCACCATCACCAACGAGCAGGCGTCCGGCAACTATGGGGACGTATTCGATGACATCCTGACCGAGAAGGCCGATGTCTATGACGCACCGTAATGGAACTGACCTGAGAGACGATGACAAAAGGCCGGCAATGCCGGCTTTTTGTTGTGTCATAGAGAGAGGACGATAAAGCATCGTCCACAAGAAAAAAAGGCCGCTGTTGCAAGACAGTGTGCCGTGAGCAACAAAAGAGAGGAATCGTTTTACATGAAGAATCGAGCCATGGCCGCCCTGTGCGCCGTCCTGATGACGGCGACCGCCTGTGGGGGCGCACCGGTCTATATGACCGAGAGCGAGCTGAACGAGCGCGCGTCCGAGCTGGCCGCCGCGCCGGTGGAGACTGCCGCCGGGACCGACGCGCTGACGGATGCCGCGTCCGACCGCATGTCCGCGACCGCCGCGGAGAAGGCCACGCCCGCGCCGACCACTGAGGCCACCACGGCGCCGACCACGGAGCCGACGACCGAGCCGACCACCGAGGAGACCACCGAGCCTACGACCGAAGAGACTACCGAGCCGACCACCGAGGCCGCCGAATGGGACATGCCCACGGACGGCACCAGCTCCATCCTGAACGGGTGCCTGGTCGTGAACCAGGGGACGGACCATGCGCGCGCGATCGAGCTGTTCGGCGGGAACCACAGCGTCAGCAGCCGCTATGCCGGGGTGCTCGACCAGTACCAGCAGGCGCTGGGCGACGGGGTGCAGGTGTGGTGCATGGTCGTGCCGACGTCGCAGGCGTTCTACACGCCCGAGGAGTTCGCCTCCAAGAACGGCGACCAGCGCGCGGAGTATGAGAACGTCGCGGCCTCGCTGACCGCCGCCAAGCCCGTGCCGGTCTATGACGCGCTCTATGCCCACCGCGGCGAGGCGACCTATTCCCGCACGGATTACCACTGGCAGCCGCTGGGCGCTTACTACGCCGCCGAGCAGTTCGCGAAGGTGGCGGGCGTGCCGTATGCGAAGCTCTCGACCTATGAGGCGGTCGAGCGCGAGGGCTATGTCGGGGCGTTCGCGGCCGTCAACAAGATCGGCGGCCTGTCCCCGGAGACCTTCACCTATTACAAGCCCGCGAACCTCGACAGCGTCGAGTGTACCTATTATAACGTCGACTTCACCAACGCCCGCAGCGGCAAGATGTTCCATGAGGACAACTCCATCGGCGCGAGCTACACCGTCTTCATCGGCACGGACGAGTGCATCTTCGAGGCGGACGTCGCGGATGCGCCGAACGACCGCGTCCTCGTCATCATGAAGGACAGCTACGGCAACGCGCTCGTGCCCTTCCTGACGCAGTCCTTCTCCAAGATCTACCTGACCGACTTCCGCTATTTCCAGGGCAGTCTCGTCAATTTCTGCCAGAACGTCGGCGCCACGGACGTCCTGTTCGCGCTCTCGAGCGTGGCCGTCACCACGTCGAACAAGGTCGACCAGGCCGGCGGGCACTTCTAAGCCGTCTCCCACAAAAAACTTGCATTTTTATCTAACTTTTTTCGGGATACCCCTTGATTTTTTGGAGAAAGTATAGTATAATAGAAGCATAGAAACAGCACATCCCGCCCGCGCTGCGGCGCAGCGTGACAGGCGCGTACTTGAAAGGAGCACATCCCATGGACGAGTATACACCCGAGATCTTTACCCTCACGGATGAGGAGGGCAATGAATCCGAGTTCGAGCTGATGGACGTGATGGAGCTGGACGGCACCATCTATTATGCCCTGATTCCGTACACCGACGATCCCGATGCCATGATCGAGGACGACACCGAGCTGGTCGTGCTCAAGGTCGGCGAGGAGAACGGTGAGGAGTTCCTGGCGACCATCGACAATGACGAGGAATATGACCGCATCGGCAAGATCTTCATCGACCGCATCTCTGAGATGCTCGAGGGCGACGACGATGATGACGATGCCGATGATTCGGATGACGAGGCCTGACCTCGCCGATCACGTTGATAAGACTGCCTTGTTCGAGTAATTATAGTTTTTATAATCCAACACTTTTTTCTAGGGAACTTGATGCTCTGATCGAGGATTGCAGACCTCCCGTTTCCGGCTGTTTGCTGCTGGATCCGGACGTTGGGAGTAAGAGACCTTCAGGCGGGTACCCACCTTGCGGAGACGCTTGGTTTTATTCATCTATATGACGGCAAGGCGGTCACGAAATGACACGCCCCCGCAGTCTACGGGCTGCGGGGGTTTTTATTTTTTGACAGAGAACAGGACCACACGCGGCGTGCGGTCCTGTTTTTGATGCGATAGCGGCTTATTTTGTGGTCCCTGCCGTGCTGACCTTCGTCACCTTGATGTTCTTGAGGGTGACGTTGGCGCTGTCGACCCCGCCGAGCCGGAAGGCGAGGGTCGCGTCCGCGGTCGCGGGGGACGTGAAGGGGAGCTCGTAGTGCGTTTCCTCGCCGGACGCCTCGGCCTCGGCATCGAAGAGGGACTGCCCGTCCGCCTCGATGGTGAGGGGGAACGTCCGCGCAGGAGAGGCAGTCACGTCGAAGCTGAGGACATATTCGCCGCCCTTGCGCAGTCCGATGCCCCGCAGCTCCGCGCGCACGGCATCCGGGGAGGTGCCGCCGGTGACGGTGTTGACCCAAAAGCTCTTGTCATAGCCGACATAGCTCGCGGCGTTCGCGCCGTCGCCCTGGGCGAGCTGGTAGTCCGCGTCGGCGGCGACGTCAAGGCCGAGCTGCGTGGACTCGCGCCCGAGCACCTGACAGAGCTTGTCCGCGAGGACATAGGCGCTGTCCTGCTGGGTCTTGGCGGAAGGGTGCCAGTCGGCGCCGATGCCGTCGGCCATGGTGTGGGTGCGGGAGAAGTAGCAGAGGATGGCGGCGTCCTTGTGCGCGGTCTGGAACTGCGCGACGGCCTGCTCGATCAGGGCGTAGATCTCCTCGCCGCCCATGGTGCCGACCGTGCAGACGATCGCGGCGTCCGGGCAGCTCGTGTGGACGGTCTCGAGGAACGCGACATAGCCCTCGATGAACTCGGCATTGCGCGTGTCCGGGTCGGCGGCGACGTAGTTGATGTCGTTCGTGCCGAGGTTGATGACGACGGCGTCGAGCGGCCGCACGGAAAAATTCCATTTATCGCCATAAAGATAGAACTTGCTGTTGACGTCATAGCAGTCCGGGATGAGGGACTCGGCGTTCTTGGCGCCGTCCGCGGTGTAGCCGGAGACGATGCCGTGGCCGGAATAGCAGCAGGTCTGATAGTCCGCGCCGAGCTGGGCGGCGGTGAGGTAGGCATAGGACTTGGCGAAGTTCTCGGTGCCGGTCTTGAAGCTCTCGCCCTGGGCGCCCTCGACGCCGTAGGCACAGGTGATGGAGTCGCCGATAAAGCCGATGCATAGCTCTTTTTTCGGCATCGGTACGACGGGCGCGGTCCCGGCGTCCTGGATGTCGAAGGACTTGACGCCCACGCCGCCATACATGGCCTCGGAGAGGAGCATGATGCGGACGGACGCCTGCCGGACGGCGCTGCACTCCCAGAGGGGGAGGGTGGTCTCGGTCTTGTCGAGGAGGACGTCCTGGACCATCTCGCCGTCGACGAGGACGCCGACACGCACCCGATTCTCGGCCTTTTCCGGCACGGACGGCACGGTCAGCGTGACGCTCGCGGACGCGCCGGTGATGAGCGCATCGGCGGCCGACCCGCTCTGGACGAGGTGGAGCGTGCCATCCTTGACGGCATAGCGGCTCTGGAGGAGGACGTTCTCGGTGGTGACGGGGACGCTGACGTCCTCGCCGGTGCCGGTGGGCGTCCCGGCGATGCGCTTCATGAGTCCCAGGTCGAAGACGTCGACGGCGCCGCTGCCGTCGAGGTCCTGTGCGGCGGTGGTGCCTCCGGCGTGGAGGGCGTTCTGGAGGGCGGTGATGTCCCCATAGCGGTACTGGTAGGCGGCCGCCGCGGCAGTCGTGCCGAGGAGCGCCGTCACGCAGAGCGCCGTGAGGAGCGCAGTCTTGTATCTCATCTTCATATTTCCCCTTTTTACGCGGGTCGTCCCGCTTTCTATTGGTATCATTATAGCATATATGGGGGAGGCTGTCAAGGAGAGTTCCGCCGCCTGCGGGCGGCGGGCAAGGGGGCGCTACTGTGTATAAGCGACCGGCCGCGCTCGCAAGCTCTCTGGCCGTCTGCTTATGCCCCTGGACCCCGCAAACTTTTTTTGCGAAAAAAAAGTTTGATCAAAAAAACGATCAAAAAAAGAAGCGGGACTCTCGTTGTCCACAAGAGTGCCGATTGCGGCACTCCAATGATGATCTGAAAAAAGAAACAAACAGTCGATATTGCGGTAAATATAGTAGTACTGTTATATGAAGATATGTATTAATATTTTACATTTGATACGAATTATAGAATATCAATACGTTTAATGGGCAAGCCTACAAAATGTGAAAATCGAATGTTTGATACTTGACAAACAATCTTAAAAGTGATAAAATAGTGAATTGGAGAGAGCGTTCTTTATCTGCGAATGATTAGCTGATTAGAGAATGCTCTTTTTGATTCAAAATACTATATGAAAGGACTTAGTAAATGGTAAAAACGCACAATCGTATCATCGCCGGCGTATTGTCCACACTTATGGTTGGACAAGTCACATTCTTTGGCGATGGCACAACAAAAGGTATTCTTCATCCAGACACAATAGCTTATGCTGCTGAGGAAATCAAAACAAGAGCTAACGAACGTGAATTGGCAGAGGAATTTGAACGAGCCATACAAGGTATCGGTGAAGTTGATTATTTTGATAGTTCATCGAGTTCCACCACAAACTCTACACGGCGTACAAGGTCGCTCTCTTCAACATCGCCTTTAAGAACAACAAGCAGTTCTCCACTGGAATCTTTCCCTACTGTCGCTCATAACTTGACAGTTTCGGGTATAGTATCATCTCTTGAGGGTTGTGATGTATCAAATGCAAAGGTAATCATTTTTAACGCCGACTGGCAGGATATTGCCACTGCAAATGTGAATGCTGACGGCTCCTTCTCGGTTACTGCAACCGGATTCACTTCCACAGCTACACATGTTAAGATTGAGTGCAACGGCTACCTTCCGAGATTCTATCGCAATATGGGATATGGTTCTTATGACCTTGGCGAGAACATTCTGATACCGGGCGATACAACATATAATCCTGACCACAACAATGAGTGGAGTGATGAGACCATCAATGAACATGATCTTGCTTTTGCTTATGATGCTGTAGGAGCAAGACGTGCGACTGGCGATTATGTTGCTGATTACGATCTTAATAATGATGGTATTATTGACGGGACTGATATGCAGATACTGGATGATAATTATTATGATTCGTATGACGGAGATGATAATTATCTTCCTGAACTGGACATCGATCAAGACGGACATATTTACGTATATGATTATAACTATATTCTTCAGAATCATTGCGGCTCCTGCCTCCAGTCGGATAATTACTACGATTACCTCGATTTCAATGACGATGGTGTAATCGATGCCACGGAATATGAGTGGTATGCTGACTGGATCGATGAATTCATGGGTTGGAACTCCGGAGATTACGAAACATATCTCGGAACTGTACTCACGCTGACAGGTAACTGCTATAATGATTCCATGAGTATGTATAACACCATACTCGATCTTGACGGATACTCTTTGTATATAAATGAGACGTTCAACTTCATGACAAGCAATCCTGACCTTTGGGATGCAGGCGAAGGCTCAACGATATTTATGAACGGCGGTAAAATACATACCGGCTATTTCAATTTCGGACAGGCAAACTGCTATGATGCTATTATAATGACTAATTCCAACGATCTGCTCTATATAGAGAATAATTGGATGTATAATACGCTTGTTGATTGTGAAGGGATTTGGATTGCTGGTGATATTTACTTTAAAGGTGCAAACTGGAATGTGAACGAACACGCTGGAGCAAAGGCAATCTATTCTTCCGGTACTCATGTAATTCACCTTGGCTACGATGGCGGACTCCAGACAGTTCTTTGGCACAATCCTCTTGACTATATCTATGACGAGAATGGGAATCCGAATACACTCAGAACATTTAACTTCGACTACGTCGATGAAGATGGCAACTGTCTCGGTTTGGTCTTTGACGGTGGATATTCTCCTGAACGTTATTGGATACGACCGTGGTTCAGAGAAGCTGCTGAGCCTGACTACACTCTTTATCGCAAAGGATGGGAAATAGGCGATGGTGTCCACATTGCTACAGGTAACTTTACAAAAACCTTTACCGATCTGAGTGTAGAATCTCCCGGAGTACAATCTGATTTTATCAGGACCTACAACTCCATGAACAACGAAGAGGGCTCATTCGGTGTGGGATGGGACTTCAATATTGATGTTAGCAAGATCATAACTCCCGCAACTGGATATTATCAGGTTGTTCTTCCTGATGGTTCTAACACAACATTTAAAGATTCTGAAAATGGCGGATTTGAATGCCTGAATGCCCACAGCACTATGGTCAAGTCTGGCGATGAGTATACAATTACAAATGCAGCTCAGTCTCAGTACCATTTTAACTCCTCTGGCGTATTGGACTGGGTAAAGGATGCCGAAGGAAATATTCTCACTATTTCTTCCATTGTTAATAATGTGAAAACCGTAACTGATTCTACGGGTAGAGAGTATACAATCACATACACAGATAATACCGAACATAAAAGAATTACTGAAATCAAGGATATTACAGCCGACAGGACAGTATCCTTTAGCTATTCGGATGGTAAACTTATCTCTGCAACAAGTGTGTCCGGCGGTACAGAGACCTACGAATATGATGCAAATGGCAGACTTTGTAAAATTACTAACTGCTATGATGATATCACAGACCGCATTGTATATAACGAGAATGGCTCTGTCAACTGGCTTGTTAACGCTGACGGTTTGAAACAGGTATATACATATGACTCGGCACAGAAACAGACTGGTGTTGAGGAGTATGATGGTGATGCTCTTGTAAAAACTTTCCATTATGATTATGATGAAAAGTATGCCGTAAAGACAAACACTGTTGATACGGACGGAACAACATACACCGTTGATAGGATTGAGTATAGACTTGATAACGGCGAAAACAAGTATGATGAGATCTCCAAAAGCTATGATATAGCTGGAAACGTAACAGAATATCAGTATGATACGAATGGAAACGTAATTAGTACCAAGAATCCGGATGGTACATACACATTTGCAAACTATAACAACAAAAATAGCGTTATCGCAGAAGTGGATCAAATGGGCTATGCTAAGATCTATGCATATGCTGACAATGGGACTCGACTGATTAAGCAGGGCGTAAGCCTGTATCCGCTTGCACAAGCAGATATCGATACTGTAAGAGCTGCTAATTTTGATCCTGCTGTTTACCTTGCTGCTAATGAGAGTAGTTATGCTATTACCAGTCATGAATATTATGCCGACAGCTATGTGAGTGGTGTGATCGGTTTGATTTACAGAACAACTGATCCCGAAGGCTATGTCACTGAGTACGATTATTATACAAACGGTGTGGGCAAGGGACTTGTAAGCAGTAAGGTTCTGAAGGACGGCAACACAATCGTCAATACTGTTGACTATGAGTACAACGCACAGCTTCATGTTTCTAAGGAGACAACAAGTTACGATCTTTCCGACAATATGTATTCCGTTAAGGAGTATAGTTACGATAAGCTTAATAATATTGTTGAAGAGCGAAACTATGGAACAGGTAATATTTCAGCAACTACCATTACAGATTACGATTTATTAAGTCGAAAAACAGCAGAATATACCCCTAATTATTCTACTGACAGAAGTCATGGTACGCTTTATACCTATTATCCGAATGGCTCTGTTAAGACACAGACTGATGCAGAAGGAAACACCACTTCATACACCTATAACGCATATGGTCTTACTTCAAAGAAAACAAATGCTGACGGAACAATCAATATTACAGAGTATGACGGACTCCAGCGTGAGAAGGCAACTTATTTTCAGGCATCTGCTGGTAGCACAAGACAGATTCTTACAGAGACATTCTATGAGTATGTCGGCAATAATTATGAGATCTATAATGCTATGAATAGCTATACGAATTATTGGTATAATGGTCTGAAGTCTACAAAGAAGACATATATTACTGCTGATAAGCAGGTTTGGGTTGAAACACTGAACGACTTTAGAGGCAATGTCGTATACGAAAAAACAAACGGCGAAACCAAGCGTACAAGCAGATATTATGCCAATGGACAGCTTGCTCGTCAGACAGATGCACTTGACAATATTACTAAGTATGAATATGGCAAGTTAAATAAACTTGAAAGGACATATGTGCCGTTCAGTACAAACAATAATGTTTCTGATAACTACTCTATCACAGAAAACAGTTATGATAAGAACGGAAACCTAACTGCGGTTAAGCAAACCGTTCAGGAAGAGAATGATTCAGTTCCGAAGTATAGCCTTACTAAGAATCAGTATAATGCACAGGGGCTTCTTGTTAAGGTTACTTTGAGTGACGGCACTGCGAACAGTGATATTAATATTACAAAATATTTTTACAATAATGCCGGTATTCAGACAATGATGTATACGGGATTAAACTCTGAATCTGATACAGAATTTGTAACCACATACTACACACACGATGCATGGGGTAGACCTATAAACACCTATGACTCTACGGGATATGATTCCGGTACAACAACATATGATCTGAATGGTAACGTGATAAGTTCTACCGATGCCAATGGAAACGTTACAACAAATACCTATGATGCTCTTGGTAGACTTCTTACTGAGAATACAATAGCAACAGATACATCCAAGAATGTATCGAAATCCAACACTTATGATAGTATGGGGCGTGTTACAATCACATCCTGCAACGGAATGACTACATCATATCAGTACGATGCACTTGGAAGAAAGTATATTGAAAATGAAATAGGTGATAACTATTCATCTTTCAGAGGTTTCTTTTACATAGGCATATCTCTATATTATGAAAGAGAGATCGTGGGTATCAATCATCTTCTTATGTACTCTTATAAATCATATGAGTATGATGCAGAGATGAGACTCTCCAATGTTAAGGAGTCTGGTAACCAGACTGTTTCATACACTTATGATGCGAACGGAAATAAGGCAAGTGAAACTCTTGCAAATGGTGTTGTTTCAAATTATATTTACAATAATGCTAATAAGATTCGCAGGATTGAGAATTATTCTAACAACACACTTATTTCTGCATATGACTACACCTACTATCTTGATGGCTCAGATGCTTCAAAGACAAGAACAGAGAACGGTGTTGTTGAAACTACCTCATACGAGTACGATGCATTAAAGAGACTTGTTGAGGAAAATGTAACAATCGGCAACAATACAACCGATACCTATTCTTATGAGTACGATGACTATGATAATCGTTCTCAGATGACAGTAACAGGTACAGAAAATTATGTTACCGAGTACAGTTACAACGATGCACAGGGCAATTATACCGCACTCCTTCAGAGAGAAGTCAAAACCTCTGAGAATACTAATGATCTACTAAATCCTACATTAACAGAAACAACGACATATACTTATGACGGCAATGGTAATCAGATTAGAAAGACTGCTCCTCAGAAAACAGAGAGCTACACCTATGATGGGTTGAATCAGCTGATTGCATATTCTGATGGTGATAATACATCTTATTATAAGTACAATACCAACGGTCTGAGATACGAGAAGACAGTAAACGGTCAGAGAATCAACCATGTGTGGAATGCAGCACAGCAGATTATCGCAGATATTTATCATGGTGACTATTATGAGGCTGACTGCTACATTAGAGGAACAAATCTTGCTGCTAAGTATAGGTACCTGAATGCTGTAAAATCTGACTATACCTATTATATCCAGAACGCTCACGGCGATGTAGTAAATCTTGCTGACAGCACAGGTGCTATCACTAAAACATACAAGTATGACGCTTTCGGCGTTGAGAAGAACATTGATGACTCAGATGTAAACGCTTTCCGCTACTGTGGTGAATACTTCGATAATGAGACTGGAACTATTTACCTGAGAGCAAGATATTACGCTCCAACTACTGGTAGGTTTATTTCGAGAGATTCAAATGTTGGAAAAATAGGTGAACCATTAAGCCTTAATCTTTATACTTATTGTCACAACAATCCAATAGGCTTTGCTGATTTTAATGGTCATGAAAGAATTGTCGTTTCAGGTGGCATAGATGGCGAGGAAAACTTTCCGTATCAATTTGTTGAGACAGCGTTAAAACAGGTGTCCGACTGGCAATTTGATTCACTTATGAAGGCCGCTCCTAATAAATGGGGCGGATTACCTCAAATTCCAGAAAATGATATTACTTGGATTGTTGCAGATTGGAATTATCCCGAGCATAAGCTGAGATCATTCAGAAATACCGCAAGAGAACGTAATATTAATTTTATGACTATAAGCGACAAACAGGAACTATTTGATTATATTAATAAAGATGACAGAGAAAAAGATCCAATAGAAGCAATGTCATTTTTTTCTCATGGTACGGCGTTTGATGTACCTGGCGTTTCGAATCCAGGATATAAGAATCAGTATGCCTTAGCTCTTGGATATGGAGGATCTGGTAAACACAATAACTCTCTTAATATCTTTACATCTGAGATCAGTCAGATTAACAGCAAGTCTTTTGCTAAGAATTCTTCTACTGTTTTTTATTCTTGCAGAACTGGTAAAAAGTTTAACAATGTATCATTTGCACAAGAGTGGGCAAATACAACTGGTGGAACCGTTAAGGCTGCAACAAACAGAACCGATTATACGCATATCTATCCTAACCCCATTCCAGGATTAGATAGTATTAACTCGATTTTGGGTTATAGTGGTCGATCACCACGACAAGAAGCGAGATACATACATGGATATTCTACCTCAGGAAGCAAAAATTACCCAAAGGGAAAATGGAAAACATTTACACCTAAATAATAATCATATTTTTGGGTATAGTGAGGTATGAAATGAAAAAACAGAAGAAAAGAAAGCGCATAATTTGGCTTGTTATTATTATACCAATCATTTTAACAGTATTTCCAATTAAATTCACAAAGAAAGCAAATAATAACAGTGAAGAAGAATATTATATAGCAAGTTGTATATCAGAAGGCACAACAGATGCAGGAGTATGGATAATTATAGGAAATAATGAAGGTATGTGGGAAGATGAAATGCCTGTTATTTTTAATGGAAAGAATCCTAAAAATATCCTTTCTTATGATATATGTAATAATGATACAGAATTTATAATTTATGGTAAATTATCAAAAAAACAGGATGAAGAGTACTATACACTTAATAGTCAAAGATGGGAAATATATGATGAAGTAAGAAGAGGAGAGTATGCCTATAGAATACCATTTAAACATTTTATTACTGTATATGACTTGAAGTGGTTTGACTTCTTACTTACTGATAAAGGATACGACTAATCTATCACTCCGTAAAAACCATAAATAATCAAAAACGGCTTAGAGAGTAATCTTTGAGCCGTTTTTCTTGTTCAGATGATACTTGAGTCCCCATAGTCATCATGTACCGCTCTGCAACACTGCCTGAGACTTGTCATAGAACATATACTCCGCTACATTTTCGGAGTCCAGCATATCGGAAGATTTGTAATAATTCTTGTGCAAGACGCAGCAATAACAAAAAATCCTCGGTGAAATATGCCGTATATCGTAAAACGCTCTATGACTACTCTGGGAACGTTTTACTGTTTCATGGTATCAAGGTTTCCCATAATCAGCTTGAATTACTTTGATGGGCATTTACGTTCGCCAGAAAGCCTATCATCATTCAAGGTCATTCCGTTTCCGCTTCTGCTGCTGATCTCGGCTCTGCTCATGACGGAGGTATTCCTCAATCGTTCTCGTTGCTTCGGACAGCTCACGGGACTTTTTGTCTGCCTGACGGTATTCTGAATCTTTCTGCGACAGCTTTTCTTGAAGTGCCTTGATCTGCTTTTCAAGATTTTCAACTTTCGGAATAACGCCTGACGGGTAAAGCTCCAAAACCCGTTTGCGGATTTCCCCATATTCTGCAAGCTCGGAACTGTTGATATTGCGATACTTCTTTGCTGCACCGCCTTTGAGAGTTTTCAGCTCGTCGCTGTACACTTTCAGTTTGCGATATTTTTTCAGGACTTTAAGCTTTTCCTGCAAATCTTCGATCTGCGTGTTCATGTTATTCAGCTCACCGACAAGATGTGTCCTCTCAGCAAACGCCGCCATCGCAGCTCCACGCACCTGATCCGGCTCAACTCCATATGAGGAAATGATATTCTTCGCAATACTCGCAACTTTCATATTGCCCCTGTCAATAGCGTCCTGAACAAATTTATTCTCAGACTTCTTTGTGACGATCCTGACTTTCGTTCTCGGCACATACATCATACCGCCGATGTACTGTGCGATGCGTCCTTTTATCTGCTCAGTCTCATAATACCAGCCCAGCGTTTTCGCCCTCGTGAATTTTGCACGGGGGTTATTTTCTTTCTGC
>CACWPL010000023.1 GCA_902762785.1 uncultured Ruminococcus sp.
TGACTTCTCTTCATACCATCCGTCTCCAGATGGCATTGACAAGGGTTCCAGTTTTTCTTGCCTTTCAAGCATTGTTCAGTTTTCAAGATGCAGTTCGCTACTCTGTTCGCCTCGCTGTTTTATCGGCTCGTCTCTCAGACAGCTTATTTATTATACCACATCTTTACGAGTTTGTCAAGAGGTTTTTGAAAAGTTTTTTTCAAAAGTTTTTCATTCTCCCGAATGTCTTTTGAATGCCCTTTTTCTTGGCCTCGACATCCTCCGACGTTCCCTCCGGTATGCACCGAATATCACGCTGCGATGCGGTTTTTGTCGCTTCTCTTGAGTGCCCTCTCGACCGGCGACTTGTTTATTATAGCACAATTCTGAGGGTTTGTCAAGTCAAAGATATGGTGTTGATCCGCATCAGATCTGTGCATCTTCCTCATTCCCCGACCGTAAACGACACTTTCCAGTCTCCGTCTATCTGCGTCCCGCCATAGACCATATTACATTCGAGCCGGTAGTCGGCAAGCTCCTCCGGCGAGATTCGGAAAAATGTCTCATGCATCACCATCCCCTTCTTCGGGCTCCAGGTGACTGTCTGGGCACCCTCGCTCTCCGCATTATCCGATACGAGATAGAACCCTGCCCACGTCATCTCGACGAGCTTGTCGATGCGGTACTGCACATGCAGGAGACCGTCCTTCCATCCGATGCCGGTCAGCGTGATGCCGTCCGCAAGGACGTCCTCCCGATTTGGGACAAGATAGCTCTGCGCCCGGTAGTCAAAGTCCTCCTCGAAGTCTGCGCCTCCGCCGCCCGTGCCGCCGTACACATCATTAAAAATAAGCGTCTCCTCCGCGCTCCGTGTCGCGGGATCCATATCCACGGCAGACAGATCCACTTCGACTGGGACGTGCTCCGCATGCTGTTCGCCAATGACCGCCCGCTTCACAGAGAACACGATCTGCTGGCCTTCCTGATCCACCTTCTCCGGCTCGTCGATGTAGATATGCTTTCTGTTGATGCCGGTCTCCGGGTCATAACTGCCGGTGATGCCGGAGGACGCGATCTCGCCCATGAACGGCAGCGGCCCTCGCTGGAGGCTGTAGCTGTCGCACAGGTCGATGCTCTCCGCTCTCCCCTGCCCTGTCGTATCGCGGAACGCCACGATGACCTCTGCGTGGTCGTCCTCGAGCTTGATGCCCTCGACCTTCATCTCGATTCCGTCGCGCACGCAGGTCTCCATGACCGGGCTGAACGTCCTGCCGATCACCGGGGAGATGTCGTAGAGTGCCTGCCGGAAGTCCTCATTCGTGCCCGCCGCGACCGTGAGCGAGGTCATGCAGGCCGCCGCTGCCAGGACGGAGATGGCGATCCGCCTGGCAGTGCGGTGCCGCGGGCGGCGTGCTTCCTTCATCACAGATGCCTGCATCTGCGCCGAGGGGTGGAGCTGATCATTCATGTGCTGATACGTCTCTTTCATAGCGTTTCCTCCTCTAGGATCGTTTTGAGCTGTTCTCTCGCACGGGCGAGCTGACTGCGGACGGTCGCGGGCTTGCGGTGCAGGATCTGCGCGATCTCCTCCGTCTTGTAGCCCTCGTAATAATGCAGATGGATCACCTCGCGGTACTTCGTCGGCAGCTGCAGGAGGGCTTCGGATAATCTGTTCTCCTCCGGCTCTTCAAAGATGTCCTGCTCGAGCGGGATGACATGGCGCATCCACGCCGATGTGAGGTGAGACTTGGCGCAGTTGACAGTGACGCGCAGGAACCAGCGCCGCGCGTGCTCCTCGCTCTCGAACTTCGGACGCCGCCGCAGATAGCGCAGGAAGACGTCCTGATAGATGTCGTCCGCCTCCGTCCGGCTGCGGACGCGTGCGAACGCCATTCGATAGACCGTGTCGCCCCAGCGGAGGATCATCGCCTCCGCTTCGGACTGGTCAGGTCTGGGCATCTGATCGCCCCCTTTCACTCACTGTACTTTGCAGACCAGGAGAATGTTGCAGCGTGTCAAAAAAATATAGAAAGACCCAAAGGCGACGATGTGCCTTTGGGTCATGGCGATCTATGCAGTAATCAGCCGTGCTTGATCATGCGCATACGGATGTAGGACTCGAGGAAGTCGGCAGTCTTGACGAGGCCGAGGCGGCTGGAGTTGATGCAGATGTCATAGCCGCGGGAATCGCCCCACTTGATGTCGCAATAATAATTATGGTACGCCTTGCGCTTCTTGTCGTGTCGGAGCATGATGCCGCGCGCCTCATCCAGGTTACAGTCACGGAGCTGGCAGACGCGCTCGGCCTTCTGGTCCTCGTCCGCGAGGATGAAGATCTTCACGAGACCGGGATACTCAGACAGCACCTCGTCCGCGCAGCGACCAACGACGACGAAAGCCTCGCCGGATTCCGCCTTCTTGCTCAAATAATCGAACTGGATCTGGGCGACATTCTCCTCCGGGGAGCTCGTCATGCCGCGCACGGTGCGCTTGAGGAAGAGCCGCGGCACCTCGTCGAACTTGCGGAGCAGGTCGACATTGCCGAGGCGCTCGGCAGCGATCTCGTCGAGCATATTGCGGTCATAATAGCCGATGCCCAGGCGCTTGGCCAGGTCACGGGCGATCTCCTTACCGCCGCTGGCATATTCACGGGAGATGGAGACGATGAGCTGATCATTCATGAGCGGTATACCCCCTTGTGGCTGAGCCGATCGGCTCGCCTTTCTTTTATACTATTATAGCATTTTTTAGACAGATCGTCAAGTGGATCCGGCAAATTTAACGAAAGGCTGCCTCTCTGCGGTGCAAAGAGGCAGCCTCATACCTGATCAAAGCACCGAAACGTAACGGAGCCAGATATACAGGGTCGTGATGACCATGACGATGATAGTGGCCGGCGCCATCTTCTTGCAGTAGGTGCCCCAGCCGATCGGGTGACCGGCCTTGGCAGCCGCGGAGGTACCGACGACGTTCGCAGAGGCGCCGATCGGGGTCGCAGAACCGCCGACGTCCGTGCCCATCGCGAGCGACCAGGCCAGCGTGGCCAGCAGCGGATCGCTCCCGGCAGAGAGGTCCTTGATGATCGGGACCATCGTCGCCGCGAACGGGATGTTGTCGATGAAGGCAGAGGCGATCGCCGATACCCAGATGATGATGGCGACCATGAGATAGTAGTTCGTGCCGCAGACATCGCTGATGAAGCCGGCGATGATCTCGAGCACGCCCGTCTCCTCCAGGCCGCCGACCACGACGAAGAGACCAGTGAAGAAGAGCAGGGTCTTATAGTCCACGCCCTTGAGGACATGGGCGATGTGCTTGCCGGAGGTGATGAGCGTGATGATCGCGACGAACACGCCGATGAAAGCGACCGTCAGACCGGTGGCATTGTGGCTCACGAGCAGGCCGACTGCGATGAGGAAGATCACGCAGCTCACGAAAAAGCCCTTCTTATCGGTGATGAAGCTCTCCGGGGAGGGCATCTTGTCATAGTCCACATCGGTCGCCTCGCCGGACGTGAGGCTCTTCTTCATGACGAGGAAGAAATACAGCACGATGAACACGAACGAGATCAGGGCGACGACGCCGGTGTTCATAACGAAATCCATAAAGGAATAGTGCAGATTCGAGCCGATGATGATGTTGGGCGGGTCGCCGCACATGGTCGCGGAACCGCCGAGGTTCGCGCAGAAGATCTCCGACATGATCATCGGTACCGGGTCGAACTTCAGCAGGCGCGAGAGCTCGATCGTGACGGATGCCAGGAACAGGATGACCGTGATCGAATCGATGAACATGGCCAGCACGAAGCTCATAGCCATGAACGCCAGGAAGATGGGGATGGTCTTATAATGGACGAGCTTGGCGATGCGGCGGCAGAGCCAGTTGAAGAAGCCCACACGCGCCATGCCCTCGACCATGATCATCATGCCGCCTAGGAAGAGGATGGTCGCCCAGTCGACGCCGCCCGTCTCGCTCTCGGCGCCGCTCGTGTGCCAGAACTCCAGCGTGAACAGCGAGCTGAGGTTGATGACCTTCCACGCACCAACGGCGTCCCGAAGGCAGATGCCGAACACACCGATCAGCGTCAGCGCGCCACACCCCAGCGTGACATAGTGCTTCTCGAATTTTTCCGTGATGATGAGGATGAACATTGCGACGAAGATCACGATCGCCACGATCCTTGCAGCTATCATGGTTTGACCTATCCCTTTCTTGCAGCACGGTCAGGCGAGGCCCTCCCGGCTGTCGTGTGCTTTTGGCAAAGCAAGGCGGTTGCGCGCTGTACTTGGTCGGATGCCGGCCAAGGGGCGGTATCTCACAAAGGACAGTGCGCTGCATCCGGCCTGTATTTTACATATCCTTAACATTACAGGCTACCTATTATTATAGCATGTTTTTTAGAAAAGTCAATCAGCGTCGAACGATTTTCGGGATCTTTGGAGATCTGCACATTTTTTCGACGCCGTCTGCGCAAAGATCCGCCATTTTTCGGACTATCTCGCACACGAAAAAATTTTTTAGATTTTTTTGAAAAAACCCTTGACAAACGCTCCGAAGTATGCTATAATATAAAAGCTGTCAGACAAGAACAGCAAAAACAAAAGCTGCAAAGCACAGCAGCAATATCAAGTCTGGGGTGTCGCCAAGCGGTAAGGCAACGGACTCTGACTCCGTCAGTCGGGGGTTCGAATCCCTCCACCCCAATCCATTCGAAACACCTGTATCTCGTTTCTATGAGATGCAGGTGTTTCTTTTATTGTAGGACCTGATGCGATCCTCCCACAACAGCAAGCGCAGTCACATGGCACACGCCTTGTGACTGCGCTATCTGTGATAGAGCGACTGCCTGTATCAATAGGTCTTGATGCTGCTATAGACCTCCGACACATCCGCAGGGACGCAGGAGATCTCGAGATGGATGCCGTTCTCCGTGACCTTCTGCGCCTTGTAAGCGCCGCCATTCCCTGCCGCATCCTTCGGGAGGACAAAGACGGTCCCCTCCTTGATGCGATCTGCAAAACGCGAGGGCAGCACCACAGAACCGTCACCGCTGATGGTGAACTCATCCGTGCCAATCTCGTTAGTCAGATCCACAACGCCGTCCACGAGCTCCACATGGATCTCATTGTCGTAGTCGGGATGCATCCACGCATCCTTCGCACGGTCGATGATCTCGTATGTATCGGCAAGATCGATCAACGTCAGGTCGGCATCCGTGATCACACCGTGGTCGATCGCGCTCTGGATGACCTCTGCCTGCGGCGTGTCACCGTTGACGAAGCCGGTCGCGCGCATCACGGCATCCACCAGGAACTCCGCTGTGATCGGCGCAGATGTATCGATCACGGCATCCTCGTCGATGATGTCCCAGATCTTCGCCTCTTCGATGTTGGCGCTATCGGAGCCGTCAGTGAAGAGACCAAAGGCTCTGTCGATCTCTGCGATCGCCTCACCATAGGTCGGTACAGCGCCAGAGGAGGCAGAGACCGCCTCCGTCGTCGGTGCGGCTGTCTCTGCGGGCGCCTCTGTCGTGGTCTCCTGTACGGTCTCTGTCGTGGTCTCAGGCGCAGCAGTGGTCTCGGGCAGCGCCTCAGTGGTCATCTCCGTCGTCTGATCCGCGGTCGGGTCAGCGATAGAAGCGGCGGTCTCTGTTCCCCCACCGCATCCGGCAGCGGAGAGCATCATCGTAGCGGCGAGCAGTGTAACGATCATCTTTTTCTTATCCATTATAGTCCGATCCTTCCTTGTACATATGATCTCCCCCGACCAGACACACTGATCAGGGGAGATCGTTGGTGTTTAAGCGGCTGCGCTCTGGTAGTCGAGCGATGCGGCAGCACCACCGACTACGATGGGTGCCTTCGCGCTGACAGCGCAGGAAACAGTGTATTTACCATCCTTGGTAGTAGCAGTGATACCTACCGAGCCAGCGGCGACTGCGGAGATGTTACCATTCGCATCGACCGTGACCTTCGAGGGATCGCTGGACTGCCACTGGATGTCGGCGGCTGTGTAGCCCGTCGGGAGCGACTTGATCTTGATCTGAGAGGCCGAGCCAACGTCGAGCGATACATACGACATCTCAAGTGCGAAGATGCCGACCGGGATCGTCTCAGCGCCAGTTGCTTCCTCTGTCGTCTCCTCCTCGAACGTGCAGACATCGCCTGGCGTTCGTTTGAAGTTCTCCAAGTGGACGTGGAACTTGATGGGGCTATTGTCCTTCTCCACATCCAATAGTGTCCAGGTGGAGTTGATATTAAATAGCTTTGTGATGTCCTTCAAGAGCGATAGCGTTACCTTTATTCGTAGGTATCCATTCGCATCGACGCATAGCATATCCTTCGAGTCATCCGACGATGTATGTACCTTCGCCTCTGCCTCGATCTTGGGACCTACCTCACAGTAAATGCTAAAGAGATCGACGTTGCCTACCATGTAGCTCAGGTTCAGGCTCAGATCCAGCGTCAGGTAAACGCCAGCCTCACCGGCCAGGTAGAGCTCCTGCTCCGATCTTTGCTCGTTGATACCGCGAATATTGCCGTTCGACAGCTCAAAGCCCTTGGTGTTCGTTGTCGTGACCGTCAGGGAGAGCTTGCCGCTCGCCTCGAAGACCAGACCGACCTTCAGCTTGACTCTCAGGGGCGAACTGCCGAGCGGGACCTCAATGCTACCGATATCGGTCTTCGGCTTGCTGTGGTGCATCTTCTGGAGCGCCTCTTCCAGAGTCATCTCCGTCTTGAATTCCTTAGATTCTACCTTGATCTCCGACGTATAGTCGACGGTCGCGCGCATGTAGTTCACCTTCAGGCCCCAGTTGAAGCTCCAGTCGATGTCGGCGTTCAACTGAATGTCCTTAACGGTGGCAGTTGCCGTGAACCCTTCGCCGAGGTCTACCGTGTAGCTGATCGGATCTGCGCTCGCGCTCGCGAGAGGACTGATCGCGCCATCATCCGTATAGCCGAGCGGCGCTACTTCACCAGGATGCGCTGCATCCTCAGCGACACCGACCGTGACCGAAACGCCATCGCCCTCAGCAGTTGCCGATCGAGAATCAGCGGGGAAGTTACCCTTGAGCTGGATGTGTTTATAGACCTCCTCCACGCTTGCCGGTACGCTCAGTACAGTAGATGTGCCGTCGTGGTTGTCGATCACGCTGACGGTCTTGTACGCGCCGCCCTCGCCAGTCTCAGGATCCTTCGGAAGGACGAAAACGGTGTCCGGCTTCAGGTCCTCTGCGACATCCGAGGTGAGCGTGACGCTGTCGTTACTGATCGTGTACTCGTTGGCAGACATCTGATTCGTGTAATCGATGACACCGTCTACCAGCGCGACGTCAACATGCTCTTCGAGATCCTGGTGCATCCAGGCGTTCTGCGCTGCGGAAAGTGCCGCGGCGGCAGCACCGGGATCTGAAACAGAAGCATTCTCTCCAGAGATGATGCCATGGTCTACCGCAGCACGGATGATCTCCTGATCGCTGGAGCCAACGGTACCGAACCCGGAGGCACGCACCAGTGTCTTCGTGACCATGTCATCTGTAACGGGCGCCGACAAGTCGACCGCCTCATCCTCTCCGATGACGCCCCAATCCTTCGCGGCTTGCAGTTCGCCATCCTCCGCAGTCTCATCGACCTGCATACCGAATGCGTCGTTGACCATCGCGAGCCATTCGCCGTTGGTCATCACACCGTCGTCGCTCGATGCGGCTGTTGGAGTCTCGGCCGTTTGCGTTGGTGTTTTCGTACCTTTAAAAAAGCTTTCGAGATCACAACCTGTCAAGACAGTGGACATCGAGATCAGCATCATAGCGCTCGTGAAAGCCGCAAAGATGCGTTTTCTGATCATGTTTCATCACCTTCCTATTACGCACATCCCCCTCATGATCCGGATGCCAGTCATTTAGCAGGTGATCTGCCTGTTATACAGGTTCTTGCTTATCCTGCGTGAGCAGGATAAGCAAGAAGAAGATGTGCTGGTCAGATATATCTTACTGAGGCTTCTTGATGTTCGCTACATTCTGCTGAGCAACGCGGTCGAGCACCTCTGCCGGCTCGGCGACGTTCTGCTTCAGGTAGGCCGCTACCTTTCTGAGGTAGGAGTAGAACTTCTCGAGCTCGGGCTTGAGCTCCTCGTAGCGGTCTCTCATATCGGTCGCGCTGTTCGACTCAAAGATGGCCTGGGTGCTCCCCATCTTCGCTGTAAGCTGACCCAGCGTGTTCTCGATGTCACCGGCCTTCGATTCGAGCTGGTTAGCGCAGCCTCTGATGCCCTCGGGGTTTACAAAGATCTCAGACGATGCCATAATAGTTTCCTCCTTTTAAGTATGGATGATGATCGTGGTGGATGGTTCTTGCTTACTCGAAGTCGCAGCCGGTCTCGACCTGGCTCTTGCTGTCGTCCATGCGCCCCTGGTTGGCGTTCGCCGTGTTGCGAAGGAAGGTCGCGTACTCGTTCATCACGTCACGCATGGAGTCGAAGTAGTGCTTCTCCTGATTGACCTTGTTCTTGAACGCCTCGTAGTCCTCGCCTCTCCAGACCGTGCCCAGCTCGTTCTCTACAAGCGTGTAGAGCGCGTTGTACTCCGTGAAGAACTCGTCGGCCAGGTTGTCGATGTCGATGGATACCTGTACGACTGTCTCGGTACCCTCAGCATAACGGATAGTATTGTCTGCCATGATAAATTCCTCCTAAAAATTAATTTTTGTGTGTCACTATCTTGTTGACATCTATATTATACCACATCGACTTTTTTCGCCCCTCGAAAAATGGATCAATTAATATTTTAGGTATTTTAGGGAGACACTGTGGCGGATCGCGGCGAAATATCGGGAATTTTTTTGTCCAAAAATATTTTTTGCTGTTTTTTTCCACATTTTTTGCCGCGATCTGCCACTAGGATCGCTGAGGCATCCCCCTATTTTTTTCATTCAGATCATCCAAAGAGTGTAAACTTTTTGATGAATTTTCTGTTCTGTATAACAGCGCCATCGCCCTTGAGGAGGTGCGGTCTCGTGTTGGTGGTGTCGAAGAAGCTCGAGTGGCCGAACCCGTCTCCGATCCAGATGCCGGAGGCATCGAACCATTCACGGTTGTTCTCTACGTCCATATTCTCGATCTTGCTGATATCCTCGACGTTCTTGCTGATATGGATGAAGGCGCCGCGCTCGGCGTTCATCTTGTCGGGAGTGTCAAGGATGATATAGTGGTAATGGATCTCGGGCAGCTCGAGCATGATGCTCTTCAGATTCGCAAAGGTCACGTTCAGCTTGTCGAACTTCGCGACATCCTGGAAGGAGTTGATGATGACATACACATGCTTCACATCGCCGCCGATCACATAGCTACCATCCGGCTGCTTGACGAGCATCGCGCAGCGCGCCTCAGCATCGGCCTTATAGCGCTTGTTGAACTGATCGAGCTCCTCGACAGTGCTAAAGCACTGGTAACCGCCCTGCGGGTCGGCGAGCTTCCCTGTCACATCGAGCGCCATGACCTCGATGCTCGGATCCTTTGCGAGCATCTTGGCAAGATATGCCGCATACGATGTGAGCTGATCTTCATCGAGACCGGCCACGAAGGTCAGGTATTTATCGCTGAAGTCATAGTCGACCACTTCTCCCTCCTCTTCACCGAGCGGGATATGGCCGATCGTGATCTCTCCGTTCACCACGTCCTCGAACGAGAGCTTTTTCGGCTTCAAAGATGCCGCCTTGACCGGATTCTCTTCGGCCGCACGCTCGCAGAGCTCCTTGACCTCCTTACCGGTGTCGTTCACTGGCAGGAGCGAGTCATCCTCCTCCTCGGGCACGACATCGAAGATCCCCGCCACCTGGAATTTATAGGTGACGTTGTTCTCCTTGACGATACCGTTGCCCTCACAGTTGGAGGGCGTGATACCGCCGGTACGGCCGAGCAGTGCGACATAGTCGTTCTCGTCGTTCATCCTGAGCATGTAGGTCTGCTGGATATACTGGCGCAGTCGATTGTTCATGTTGACAGAGCCGCTCCCTACGACCAAGAACACGCCGCGCTTGATGCCCTCACGCGCGATGTAGACCAGGGTCTGCTGATCCTCGCTGTCGAACTTCTCCATGAATTCCGTGTAGTTGTTCAGCATGAGGATGATCTGAGGGAGCTTCTCCCCATCAGAATACTTGCAGTATTCCGTATACTCGCCGCGATAGTCCGAGAAGACCTTGCTGCGGCGCACGATCTCATCATGGACGCCCTTCAGGATGGCCTTGACCTCCTCCTGCTCCTCCGAGGTGACGACATCTCCCACATGCGGCGCTTTCTGGAAGGCCTTTAGGAAGCCGGAGTCGAAGTCCAGCATGTAGATGGCGACATCCTCCGAAGAATAGCCATAGATGAGGGAATACAGCAGAGAGATGAAGAACATGTCCAGACCGCTGCCCGCTGCGCCGAACACGGCCAGGTTGCCCCGCTCGGAGAAAGGCACGTTCATGATCCCCTGTACGCGCTCATAAAGGTCGTCCCGCTTGCCGATGATCGGTGCGATGGGCACATAACGTCCCTTGGGACGATCCTGCCGACCTGCCTCCTGATAAAGGTCGCGCAGCGATAGCTTTGCAGGGATCGGGTCGAGCCAGAGCGGATCCACCTCTAACCCCTTGGCGACCTCGATCAGATGATCGCGCACCGCGATGAGCTGCGAGACCGTTCGACCGGATCCAGCGGTCGGGGCCTTCTTTTCCTTTCGCTTTTTCTCGTAGAGGACGGCACCGGTGTTGCTGATGACCTCGAGCGACTCGATGTCCTTCTTCACGAACTCATCAGACGGTATGTAATCCGCGCCGCACCATGCCGACTGTCCCTGGCTGAACACCTCATTGTAGCCGACCTGGAAGAAGAAGCGGCCTGTGGTCGAGATCTCTGCCGCATCCGGGCAATGGATCACGGCCTTACTGTCCTCCTTGCCCTGTACCTTCAGACAGATCTTGAAACGCGAGTTGCTCCAGATCTGCGGGCTCACGACGGAATCCGGCTTCTGGGTCGCGAGCACCAGATGGATGCCGAGGCTTCGGCCGATACGCGCGGCACTGACGAGCAGGTCCATAAAATCACCGCGATCGGCCTTCAGCTCTGCGAACTCATCGCAGACGATGAACAGGTGTGGCAATACATCGAGATCAGCGCCCTCTCGGCGGAGCTGCTGATACTTGTAGATGTCCATCGTACCGTCATTGGAAACGCGGCGCGCTTTCTTGAAGAGATGCTGACGGCGCTTGAGCTCGGTCTCGATCGAGATGCGGGCGCGCTCGATCATGGCGCCATCCAGGTTCGTGACCGTCCCGACGACGTGGGGCAGCTTGTAGCGCACCTTGGTCAACTGACCGTCGACCTCTTCCTCGCGGGAATCATCGAATGCGTCCGCAAGACCACCGCCCTTGTAGTCCACGATGACGAACGCGACCTCCTCGGGGCTATAGTTGACGGCGAGCGAGAGGATCATCGTGATGATGGATTCGCTCTTGCCCGATCCGGTCGTGCCGGCGATCAGGCCGTGAGGACCATGGAACTTCTCGTGCATGTCGATGTAGAAGCGATCCCCGGACGTGCCGACACCGATCTCTGTCTTGAGCGACTTGATCGGATTGTTCTCGACCCAGCGCGAGAGGATGTTGAGGTGCTCTACCTTCGACACCTGGAACATATCCAGGAACGTCACCATCTTGGGTAGCTGCGACTTTTCGGTCGCGATGTCGAGGCGGATGTTGGCGATGCTGTTCAAGTAGCGCTCGAAGCTCAGAGACTGATCCAGCTCCGGCGACGAGACCCGATAGGGCACGAGATCCGTGACGGTATTCTCGATACGATCGTAGAGCCGCGCCTTATGATCCTCCACCTCGATGATCCGCTCGGAGTAATTATAATTGTAAGAGCCGAACGACGTCAGCAGGCTGAAGCCGAGCTTCTTCCTCTCTCTCACCAGGATCTGCATCAGATCGAGTCCATCGACCTTCTTCTTATCCGAGGCGATCATGAGGATCCGCGGATGCTGCTCCTCCGGGTGGGTCATCCGGTCGTCGATCTCTTTTTGGAGCTGTGCTGAGAGCTCCTTCATCTCATCCGCATTGGACGCGATATAGCGGAAGGTCCCTTCATCGTTCCAGGTGTGCGGCAGCCACTTGGCATACTCCCAAAGCTCTGTCTCCTTCTCATCGAACACAAAGATCAGCTTGAGCTCGTCATAGGAATAGAGCGCTGTGAGCTGCACCACGATCTCACGGATCAGCTCGAGCGCCTCCTCCTTCTCGCCGCTGATGCCGCAGATCGCGCCATCGTTGAACGAGATCGTGATCGGTACATGCTCGAGCACACGCTCCTCTCTTGCGAACTGCATCATGTCATACCGCAGATCGTCCTTGAAGAACGCATCGCGCGAATCGGAGTTCTTGACCTCGATCGTTGAAGGGAGCGTCCCCTCACCAAGGGAGATACGCATGAACTCCGGGTCAAGGATGCTCTTGCTCCAAAGCTCGCGGTCCTTACTGATGACGCGCCGCAGGCACTCCTCGATCGTAAAATACTTCCGGCGCAGATAGGCTCTCTCCGTATCCCGCATCACGTTTGCACGGTCGCGCAGCTCCATGATATACTCCTGGTAATTGCGCACGCGCTCAGCCTCCGCGCGCTTCTCTGCCTTCGCACGGTTCTTACGGATGATGATCGGCCAGACCATCGCAGAGAGGATCATGCTGCCTGCCATGATGAAGGAGGGCACGATATATGAGAAGTTCGTATCACGATAATAGGCTGCCACACCGTTATAGCCCGCCACTAGCACAGACGCCGCACTCATGGTGACAGCAGAGCCCATCGACAGCAGGATCGACTGCTGCTCCTTCTTCGGGCTCTGTTCAGGCGGAAGGAGCTCGAGCGGCTCGAACGACACAGGCTTCTCGGCGATCTCGGTCGTCCGATAGAATCGCTCAGGGACCGTCTCCGGCCGCTTCATGTGATCACGATCGAACGCCGGGAACCGAACGAGACGGAGCCGGTCGCTGCGCAGCGCGGTGTTCGGATCGATGTTCGCCGCGACAAGGTCCGCACAGATCACGAACTGGTACCCCACGAGCAGCACGACGTCGCCGATCTGCAAGGGATACTCCTTGCCGTGCTCGATCCTGCAATGGTTCACGAAGGTACCGTTGATGCTCTTTTCATCATAGACGTACCATTGCTGGCCGCGCTTGATGAGCACAGCATGGTGGCCGGAGATATAGCCGTCATTGAGCACGATGTCGTTATCCGTTTTTTTGCCGATGCGGATGATGTTCTCCTCTGCGCATGGGTCACGGAAGCAGAGCTTCGTGAAGCGCGTCCGCTCGTCCCGCACGGTACCTACGATCAGGATATGCTCCTTCTCACCCACGCGCAGAACGACAGTATCCTCGTCCTCGAGCTCAGCATAGGGTAATTCCTCGCCATTCCCGGCTTCGTCATATCGGATCACAGAGTATTGCTCACCGGAGGTGATCCGCCATTGGTTATCGACGCCATCGACCGCGATGTCCTCCGTCAGGTCGGGAAGACTATGGTTCAGGAGATAGTGTCCCTTCTTCTTCTCCGGCAGCACGGTGGTGTCGATCATTTGATCTTGCAAAAAAGTGATGAGTAGCATAGTCGTCCTTCTCCCTTATACGAACATCAATCTTGAACGGTTCTGGATACCGAGCTCCTTGAGGGTCTTATCCTGCGGGAGGCTGTGACCCGTCTCCCGGAAGCACAGGATGTTCACGTCACTGCGTGAATAGAAGCCCCTTGCCGCCTCTGTAAAAAGCTCTGCCAACACCTCGGCCGCATCGTGGACATACATCTCCTCCGGCAGCCGAACATCATACCATTTTCCATTCACAGGCAGATAGACCTGTACGATGATCCTTTCCATCTGATTCACCTATCCCTTTGTCTCGTTCTTTTTGGCACGATCCATCTTCTTGCGCTGCAGCTCAGGATAGTGCAGCCATTGGAGATGGATCAGCAGATTTGAGAAAATATAATAATTGAACCTTTCCAGCTCCTCATCCGTGAGCGGAGAGCCGTTGGAATGGCAATATTCCCAGAGCAGCACGTCTGACAGTCCGTTCATATCGCGTTCAAACGGCTCGATGATCCGCCTTGTCACGGCGCGGTCGCCATTGATGACCTCGTCATAGGTCGGGAGCTCTGGTGTGCAGCGCAGGAGCGTCTTGACACTGATCGTATCCGCGTTCCTCTTGAAGTAATTCATCTTCTTATGCTCAGAGATCTTTTTGAGAAAATAGTAGCTATTGGGGTTCTTTTTTAGGTCGATGCGGAACAGCTTCTCAGGATATGGCATCACCGGCATCGTCTTTAGTATCGCAAAGAACTCCGGACTGAGCGTGAAGAAGATCATGTTTTTCTTGATCTTCGCTTCCACACAGATCCGGATATCCTGCATGCTCCGCTCACGGTTCGACGATCTCTGGAAGCTGATCCGCAGATGACAGAGGAGCTTCAGGTCGGCTTTGACCTGGCGCCGCACCTCGGTGGTGTTCTTTAGATCACACAGACGCATGTATTCATCGAGCCCCAAGCAGATACAAGGCTCTCTGCACCCCTGCTCTGTGGACTGGATCATCAACGCATCGACGAGGCGGTGGGTCATCGTGCGAAGGCCCGAGCTCAGGACCGTCGCATCATCGATGGAGATCTGGAGGTTCTCCTTCTCTATCGTGATCGAACCATCCGGGCATTGCACGCCTGTTGCCTTAGAAGACCGCATGGTAGATAGCTTGTTCATCGCCGTGGACTGCTTCATGATACGAAAGGCGTTCCGTGTCACCGAGCTGATCGTCAGCTCCGTTTCCAGGACCTTTCCTACGGATGACGAGCTCCCGTCGATTCCCTTTTCATATCTCATACTGTCCCCCCGTCACTTAACAGTACAGCGATCATCCCCTCGAACGAATCCCGGAAGGAGCGGATATCGTTGAGCCGCTCCCGCACCTGCGCGATGGCAGCATCCGAGATCCGAAGCGATTCATCCTCGATCGGGCGGAACACATCGAGCAGGATCCGGATCTTGTTTTGGTATGCTTTCCCCTCACCTGAGATCTCGCCGAGCAGCTCGTTGCGCTGCGCGTGATACTCCTCGACCTGACGAAGCACCTCCTCCGTGTCCGTACAGAACACCTTGAAATCCGGCAGCTCGATACGCTCGGCGATCAGCTCGAAGAGCGTATTATAAGCGATCTGATGCCGAAGCCCCTTGATCAGCAGTTCGGATCGGAAATATTCGATCTTATCCGCCATGGACTCGGCATGCTCCAGGCTCATCATCTCCTGGAAGCAGTCGATCTCAGGCTCGATGAAATAGTCGTTGGCATCCAGACACTTCGGACGGCACGGGAAATGATCGGCCACGATCGCCACACCGCGGCGGCGCGCCAGGACGCCCGGCGTCGGCATCTCGCGGAACTGCGTGCCGGTCATGATGATCGGGAGCAGCTCGAGCGTGCGCCGTGCATGCTCGACCTGCTGTGCCTGGGTCAGGTACATGATGAGCCGTGCAAGACCGTTCTGCGCCTGCTGATTGTAGGCAAAGGACATAGCCTGCGCATACTTGATGAAATTTTGGAGCTGTACGTAGCACTCGAGCAGCTCCGCTTCTTCGATCGTCTCGATGCGATCGGTCATCTTGTCGATCACGTCCTGCGTCACCGGCGCCGTCTCCGGCGCAGCGATGCCAAGCTGCTGCTTGTAGAGCAATATGTCGTTCTCTATGATGAGCCTGCCAATGTCTACCCCAGATATCTCATTCTTTTCTGTCAGTTCTTTGAGCGAGAGCATCACTATCACCTCATATCCTCTCTCGTTGATGGGAAACGAAAAGCGGGGTGCAGAAAACCTTCCGCACCCCGCTCACAGTATGCATCAGCTTTCTTTTCTCTTCTTCCTAATGACAAGAAAAGCGCCTGTTCCGAGACCGGCGAGCAGGATGCCGCCAGTCGTCGCCTTGACCCATGTCTTATGCCACAGGTAGAGCGCGACGTTCTCCGTTACGAGCAGATCATCGAAGGTCTGCGTCGTGGTGTTGTTCGCAAGGTCCGTCAGCTCAACGACCAGCGAACGCGAGCTGTTCGCAGCAGGCAGGATGAACGGGAAGCTGGTCTGCGAACCGTCTACATCCTCGTCGATCAGGCTGTCGACCTGACCGCCGCCCTCTGCGCGAACGACGATGTGCGAGAGCACCTCATTGACATTGAGCGTGAACTGCTGCTCAGAGGTCCTGAATTCCGCGGCCCTGACGAGGTTCTCACAGGTGAACTCCGGCTCGTGCGTATCCAGGCTGAAGCTCAGCTCACCGCCGCGCTTCTCGCTGCTGTTCTTATTGCCTGCAGCGTCCTCTGTCGAGATCACGATCTTGTAATCAACGTCCTTGTCGAAGATCTTCTCACCGAACGTGTAGGTGTACTGATAGCCGGTACCATCCTTGAGCGCCGTAGGGCCCGACACAGTATAATCGTTCTCGCTCAATGTCGTTGTGGTGGAACCCTTGTCGAGGATAGCCACGACCTTCGAGCCCTTCTTGTGCTCGTTGACATTGGTCTCTGTGATGACGACAGTCGGCGCCTCATTGATATGCTTGCCGTTCAGATCGATCTTGCTGCCGGCCACACTGACCTGCGCGACCTCAAACGTGGAGCCGTTGCGGTTGACGCTGAACTTTTCAGCCTTCTTCTCGCTCAGGGAGGCACGGTCCGTCGCATTCACAGCGATCTCATAGTTGCCCTCATACGCATCCTGCATCGGGAACTTTTCAAACTCGAACCGTGCGGTAGTGGTGCCGTTGCTGTTGCTGGTCTTCCAGCTGCCGATCAGCTCCACATCGCCGTTTTCGTTCGTGAAGTGTACCTTGCCGTCCTTATCCTCCTTGAACGAGAGCTTCTTGCCGTAGTGCGACACGCTGATCTCCTGCGATAACAGATTCAGATCCGTCACCTCAAAATACGGGGCGACATCGCCCTTATTGGCCGCCGAGAAACCGCCGGACTTGATCACAGGCTTCACCTGATCGACGGTAAAGCTCGCTTTCTGCTGCGTTGCCTCGTTACCTGCCTTGTCGACGCCCTTGACAGAAACAGTGTAGGTGCCGTCCTTCTCAAAGACGCTCGAAGGGATCGAGAGCGTATAGCCACCGCTCGAGCCGCCCTTCAGATCGCTCGCCTGATAGGGATAGGACTTATCATTGATGCTGATGGTCAGGCCATTCGACGTATCAAAGTTCGCATCCGTGACCGTGATCGTAGCAGATACAGGGCTGTCAACGTAGTGATCCTTGGCAGGGTCGAATCCGCCTCCGCCATTCTTCGCGAACTCCAGGGTAAGCACAGGCGCCTTCGTATCGACGACGAACTGGCCCGACTCATATTTCTCAGAAACATTGCCGGCCATGTCGGTCTCCTGTACGGAAAGGCTGTAGTTGCCGTCCTCGGCGAACGAATAGGTCCTGGAATGAGCATAGCCGTCAGTCTCCGGCAGCGTACCGCTAACAGGAGCATAATCCGTGCTGGGACCGCCAACGACGTCAGGCGACGTGAAATTGCGCTCGGTGATGGTCACGCGCGCCGTCACGCCCTTGTTATAATACTTGATACCGCCGTTCGACTTCTCGAGCCCCGTCACCGCGATCGTGGGGATCGTGGTATCGATGCTGAAATGCGTCTCGCTCTCCGTCACGTTGCCGGAATTATCGGTGATGCGCATACGGATAAAGTCGTTGTTGGCGTTGGTGGTGACATGGGCATCATAGGAGAGTGCCTTCACGATGTTACGCTCGGTATCATCGATACGCCAGCCGGCCGCGTCACCCGCGAGCTGGCCGTTGCCGTCGACCACGACCTGTGCCCAATCGTTCATATCAGAGGTCAGCCACTCAACAGAATAGATGCCGGAGAAGGAGTCCTTAGCCTCAAGTACCGCCGTGATCGCCTGATCGTAGAGCGGGAGGTCGTTCGTATCCTTGTGATTCGTTTCCGGGAGGGTGATATTGCTAACGGCATGGGTCTCATGACGTGCCTGATTCTCAGAGACATAGCCATCCGGCGAACGATCCTCGGAACGGTTGGTAACATTGTCCTCCGCCCAAGCGACGATATCGCCCTTGAAGCCCTCGGGGACAGGGAACTGTGCGGCATAGACGCCGTCCTTGGGTTTAGGCGCACTGACGGTCATCGTGTCGAAGACTCTGCCGTCCGGGTGATAGAGCGTGCAGTTGATGGACTTGACGCCGGCGCTCGCGCCGCGGTCATCCTTGACGAACACGGTCATCGTGATGGCGTCCTGATAGAAGTGCGCGAAGCGGTCGCCCATGCGGCTCACGATGTTGGCCTGATCGTTCCCCGCATCTGCGGCGTAGCGAGTCGCATCGAAATTGAATCCGGTGACATAGGGTGCGTTCACGTCCTTGAAGACGTCGATCGTTTTGCTCGCCTCGTTGCCGGCATTGTCCGTTGCGTTGATCGTGAAGGTGTACTTGCCGTCGAGACTGGGATCGGTGGAGCGGGGGTATGTCATCTTCTTCTTCTGGACGTCCGAAAGATCATCAAGAATCGGATCGTTATCCTTTGCATCCTCGTGAGGACGCTGGTAATCGATCTTCCAAATGCCCGAATACTCGTCTTCCACAGTATACTGCACATCGATATCGCTGCTAAACCATCTCTCGCCATTCTCATTCACATAGAGATGATCGCCTGTGATGGCCGGGTCGGAGATGATCGGCGCGTAGCTCTCTACCATCAGTGCAGTAGGCTTCGAAGCAAGCGAAGAGGTGAGAGTCACGATATTGGATACATTCCCAACATTGTCGACCACTTCCATCTCGAGCTCGCCAGTCACCATGGTCTTTTCATCCACGTCTTTGGGGATCTGGAACGTAGCTATGTACTTGCCCTCCCCATCCGGACTGACAGTGCCCTCGTACTTCTCGCCGTGGAACTTGATCGTCGCCGACTTGATGCCAGAGGAAGCGCCAAGCGAATCGTTGAACGACGTCTTTACTGTGAGCACATGATTAGCGAACGTACCAAAGGAACGCAGATTCGCACCATCAGCAGCAAAAGTCGGGTCGATCACCGGGATACTGTTGTCGATGTAGATGGTGGTACCCGCTTCTGCGCTCTTGTTGCCGGCATAGTCGTACGCCGTGACCTTTACGTCCAGTTCGCCCTCATTGCCGAGCTCAAGGGCCTCCTCGAAGATGTTTTCAGCGATAGCTTTATTAGTATCCGTTCGGTAGAGAGATACATTGAAACTCTTGGAAGCATCAGAATCATGCTCGAACTGTAGGTACAGGTTCTCTGCATCATACGGGATCTCGACATTCATCGTTTGTCCATTGATCGTGATGTCGAGCGTCTTGACCTCCGTGTGAACGGCAGAATCTTTGGGATCATTAGCATGCAGATCGATCAGCGGGTAGGTCTTGTACCAAGCCTTGCGGGTGTTGTTCTCATCCTCGTAATAGTCCGCCTCTCTGCTCGGCTCGACTTCATCCACTACAGGAGCGCGCTCGTCGATGATGATCTCGGTCGCGTAATGCTCTACCGAAGACCATTCCGCAAGCGTGTCCTTTCCGCCGCCTTCAGCATCCGGCACATAGAGATAATAGCGCTCCGTATCGTTGCCCGCATTGTCCTCGGCAGTAATACGGAGGATCCCACGCCTGTTCTTTATATCGTTGGTATTGAACGTTGCCGTGTATGTGCCGCTCTGTCCGCTCATCTTGACACTGATACTACGATCTGGAAAATCAAGATCAACGAACGTGCAATCCACGCCATCTTTTGCGATTCCCGAACACTGGCTCACGCCATCACTCACGTTCACACTGACCGTCAACTGTCCGTTGTTCGCATTTCTCACGCGCACGGGATGACCATTTTCATCATTGTGGCCATCCGTGAGCGAGCTCACAGTGAGCATAGACATCTTCGGTGCTACGGTATCGACATTCACTTCTTGCTGAGCAGTATCGCCCGCATTAAAATACCCGCTCTGGTCAGTTGCAATGACCCGGATATTATCAGAGAAGCCTTCTACTTTGTTGGTATCCTTGTCTGGTATTGGCGTCACGATCGCCTTGAAAGTAAACTTGCCCTCGGCTTCACTATCCTGTTTGAGCTCGACAGAATAGCCCTCCGTACTATCTGTGCTGGAGAAATACCGCCATCCGTTGCTCGGCCGCTTGAACGTCAACTCGCCGACCTGGATAGAAGCGATCGATGCAAGATCAGGGTTCGGAGCGATCTTTTCGTAATACTGCTCCATCTCAGGATGCAGATCGAGGTTTTTCTTATCCACAGGATCGGATACCGTGAATTCCAACTCATAGCTGCCCGTTTTCGACCATTTTTTGGCATCTGATCCTGTGTCAGTATCGTTCTTCTTCATCTCTACCTGAGGCGCATCAGTATCGTTGTAGAAGATGATCGGCTGCTTCATAGGCGTCACCAGCCACTTGCCATCCTCGCTCTGGAGCAGCGTGTCGTAACAAATGAAAGAGGTCTTCGCCGTGGCTGTCTGGTTTTTATGTTCAAATATACTAGATATCGAATAGTAAGGATCGCCTTCCTCCGGCTCGATCTTCGTGAAGGTAGTTCTCGAAGGAGTGGTGTCCTCGAACTTACCGCTCAACTGCTCGTTCTCGCTGATCTTCTCGATCCCAGAGCCGCTCTCTCCTTTGAGCGAGATAGAGCTGTCAGGACCGTTCACAGCATAGGTAGAGTCATTGCGCATCACGCCATCACTTTTATTATTATTGAGAGCATAGCGCAGAAAGTCCTCGATTCCAAAGTCTTGCTGATTCGAGAACGGTCTATACTCCAAGTCCAAGCTGACGATCTTCTTATTTGCGGTCACGGCCACGTCTGTATTGTAGAAAAGACTCTTCCCGGCGTAGAGTGCGAGAATATCCGCTTCCTCGAACGTTTTCGAGGTCGTACTGATATTGGCATTATAATACTGATAACTCAAACTATAACTCGCGAGATAATAGATCCGGCCATCATCATAGATATAGTAGTACGGGAGAGCGAGCAAAGTGCGATTCCCATTCCTCGTGGAGAAGATATCGAGTGGCTTTTCTTCGAACACTTCGCTATCATCCGGATCGGTATAGAATTTTGTCGTTGCGCTATACTTTGATGCGGAGCCGCGAAGAACCAATGTGTACAGTCCGCCATTTTTGAAGTTATCTATGTAACCCAGCTTGAGGAGAAGATCCTTCACCGAAAGACTAACATCCGAATCGAACTGCATGCTGTTGATGAACAGGACCTCGCCTTGCGTTTTCTCGATATTGATCCAAGTGTCCTGCAACTTCGAGATAGCGACATCGAACTGCTTCATCTCATCTTTATCGTAGGTCTCATTCGACAAAGAGACCTTAGTATCGATGCAAGTGATGTCGAGCGTGATCGTGTCCTCAGCGATCGTGAAGACCGTCGTATCATCGATCTTAACACCTTCATCCGTAAGCGTGACAGCGCCCGTGACCGAAGCGCCATTTGCATATTTATCAGATTCGAGATGATGATTGTTCCCGGCAACGAACATATCCTTCGTGAGCTCCGTGTTCGCACGGATTCCCTTGCTGTTATACAGGATCTCCTTCAACTCCTCGGCGGCATCGAGAAGACCGGTATAGTCGTTGAAGCGATAGTAGGTCTCTACTTCGATACTTCCGAGCACATCATCCCCTTTGGGCACTACCACGATCTTTTCATATGTACCATTTACCTCTACTTCCGATTCGGAAGCCAAGATCTTGGCAACATCAGACTTGACATCGTTGGGATCGGCATCCTTCGCGAAAGTGATGTGCAAGCTCTTATCGATGATCACTGCGTTTTTTACTTGCTGTGATCTCTTGACCTTAACCACGATCTGATCGTCGATCGCCTTCTTCAGATCATCGGAGATGTCATCATGCACCATCCCGATGTCCAGACTCGCCTCCTCCTGATCGCCAGGCTCCTCGTCGCCGGGGGTCTCGTCACCAGGAGTCTCGTCACCAGGAGTCTCGTCGCCAGGGGTCTCGTCGCCGGGAGTCTCGTCACCAGGAGTCTCGTCGCCGGGAGTCTCGTCGCCGGGGGTCTCGTCGCCGGGGGTCTCGTCGCCGGGGGTCTCGTCACTGGGCGTTTCATCGCCGGTCTTCCCCTCGCTAGGCGTCGAGTCGCTCGGGGTGTCATTGCCGGGGGTCTCCTGACCAGAGCCATCCTCCGGCGCTCGCGCAGTCACATCGGCCGTCACGCTCTTCGACGTGATCGCCTGCGCGTAGACTGCTCCGACCGCACTGTAATTGCTCACCACTAAGAAGGTGAGCGCCGAAACGAATGCGGTCACTCTGCGGAGCATCGATCTTCTTGCACTCATCGTATCATTCCTCCATCATTTTGATTTGCTGCTATCTGACGCTGTTGTTTGATCTTCGCTCATTTCTTCTTCTTGATCAAGATCACGGCGGCCGCGGTCAGCACAGAGACCCCTGCACCGCCCATCAGGATCCAGGGCATCACCTTTGGCGGATGCCCTTCCGGCTCCGCGGGAGCGGGCGTCGTGGTCGTTGTCTCCGTCTGGGACATCATCGTCGTCTCTGTCTCAGTGACGGTCGACGTCGCAGACGTGGTCGTTTGTGTCGCCTTCTTCGTCGTGGCTGTCGTCGATCCAGTCGACAGGACAGTCGTCTGCGTGGTCTGCACGTTTTGCGCAGTCGTTGTAGACACGTGTGTGGCAGTGGCCGCCGGCACTGCTGTCGTTTCCGCCGCTGCCGCAGGTGCAGGCTGCGCCGGTGTGTCCTGCTGCGGTACGGGGTCCGGCGGTGCTTCCGGCGGCGGGACGTCTGCCGGAGGCGGTCCTGTCGGCGGTGGTGCCTCCTCTCCCACGATGGTCACACCTCCGCTCTCGAACTGTGCGAAAGCCTCTTCCCAGTAGAAGTCCTCCTGCGCCATTGTGAGCCGCAGGTAGGGATAAAAGCCATCCTCACCGCCGTACTGCGACGGCATCTCCACCGTGAAGACGTCACCGACCTGCACATCCTGCGGCAGTACGACGCTGAGCCGTGCGAGCACGCCGCCGTTCTCGATCAATGTATCATCGTAACATCGCATTTTACAGTAGATAAAGTCCTCGTTCCCATCCGGGCTCAAGTCATAATTGATATATCCTGTTCCAGGCGTCTCCGGTGCGCGCTCCAAATACTGATAGGACGCATACTCCAAACGCGGATCCTTAAGGATCATAAAGCCCAGACCGAAGCAAGGCGGCAGATCATCCGCATAGACCTCGAGCGTCACAACATGATCCTCTGGGATGTCTGTTATATCGATCAGCTTCGATTCTATCCTCATGCGGACCGCTGGCGCCGCAGCTGCTCCCAATGCGCCACCATACACCGCGGTCCCCATCAAAACGAACGCGGCAACTGCTGCGATCGTCTTTTTCTTATCGATCATACGTTATCATTACCTTCATTTCAAGTATTGCAGTACCTTCGAAGTATCCCCATTCACGACGAGTATGCTCTCTGTTACGACGAAGGCATCCGACGCCGCCTCCTGCACATCTTGCGAAGCGATGACAACGCCATCGGTCTCGGCTGCCGGCGTCGTGGCGCTCTTATCGTCGTTCTGGACGTGCTTTCGCGAGGTCAGGACAGTCGCGCCATCCTCTTGAGGAGGCTTTCGCGAGGTCAGGACGGTCGCGCCATCCCCTTGAGGAGGCTTCCGCGAGGTCAGGACGGTCGCGCCATCCCCTTGAGGAGGCTTTCGCGAGGTCAGGACGGTCGCGCCATCCTCTTGAGGAGGCTTCCGCGAGGTCAGGACGGTCGCGCCATCATTGACGGGCGGGCGTTTCGTGAGTACGGTGGGGCCGCTCGATCCCACATCATGCGACTGATCATCGTATCCTGCGCCTCGCGCATTCGCGGCGTTGTCGAGCACATCCTGATAGAGCTTCTCTGCTGTCTCAGAAGAGTACGGACGCTCTACCTGCGCAGATGGGTCGCTGTAAAAATAGTTTTTCTCCTCCTGCTCCTTCTTCTCTCTGTTCGCGAACTCATAGCGCAATAGGGAGAAAAGATGATACTTGACTGAGAGCCCGATCGTGAGGAGAAGGAACACGAGCCCAGCTATCAAGAGCCCGATGGCTAATCGATTCCATGTATCAGGGGTCATATCTTCACCTCACTTATCCGGAATAGGCCATCTCGACCTTGAGTCGTACCGGCGCGATATCGAATCGTTTCGCCAGGTCAGCAGCATGATCGTTCATGTAACGCACCCGGCCATCCTTCGTGTAAACACGATCCGTGATCTCATCGAGGATCTCCTCCTGCTGTGACTGTTCGATGCCGATCTGCATGAACTTTCCAGAGAAGCGAGAGATCGCGCTCAGCAGTGTCTGGCAGACACGCGCGCTCACGATATCGTTGCTGTCTCCGATCTCCTCTCGAAGATCGGTCAGAGTCGTCCAAAGGCTGTTGTACAACGCTTCATCGTCCGTCCCCTCCCGCTGCTTGCGGTCGATCTCGTCATAGAAGGCGCAGATGCTGCAATAGACCTCTGCACGGTCATAGGCAGCAGGATCTCGCATCTGGAAGCCCGTATCCTCGAGCGCACGGGAGAACCATTCATAGGAAGCCGTGATCCGGCTCTTCTCAAGGGAGATATCATCGATGTCCTCCTCAGAGGATGGGTAGTAATAGAGCCAATAGGCGCACCCGATCTCATTCATGATCTCGCCATAGTGAGGGCCGCTCCGCAGCATCTCATCTTGGCTCTTGATCTCGTTGATGATGAAATCGTTCTCCTCCATGCTCAGCTTCTCATCGGAGCCGTTGCCGATGAAGCTGCGTATGACGTTGAAATAGATGTCGTCCCTGTCGGTATGGTCGATTTTAAGGGCGGTCTGATAATCATTGGCGTCGATCGCTCTATCGTAATTATAGGTGCTGTCCTGCTTGCGGAGCGTATCCGCCATATACGCAGAATAGCCAGAGCCTCCGAACGCCAGCACAGAGATCACGAAGGACACGATGATGATGCGCAGATAGGAATGGTTCTCGATCCTCGACAGGTCGCGGTAGATCGCCTCCGGCGACCGATAACGCTTCGACGGATCATCCGAGACACACTTGAGGATGATGCGCTTGATGCTCGCATCGACATTCTTATCGAACTTGAAGCGCTCCGCAGAGGTCAGCATCCGCATGTTCGAGGAGACACGCATGGGCTTTCGGCCCTGGATCATGTGGAAAAACGTGGCGCCGATATTAAAGACGTCGGTCCGTTCATCGAGCATGATCTCGCGGTATTGCTCCGGCGCCGCATATTCCGGCGTATAGCCGGTCGCACCGGTGGCATTACGGACCGCTGTACCAAAGTCGATGAACTTCAGCTTGATCGCCCCGTTCTTCGACTTTTCGTCCATCAGTGTCGAGCTGCGGCCAAGGACCATGATATTATCTGGCTTCATATCACTGTGGACACGGCCAGTGCCGTGGAAGAACGTCATGAAGGAGCAGATCTGCTTGGCACATTCCAGAAAGAGTCCTCGCGGCATCGCGCCGTTTTTCAGGACCTCATCCATCGTAGCACCGTCCAGATAGTCCTCCACGATGTAGAACTTGTCACCGATCTCGAAGCGATGGATGATGTTCGGGAAGAACGCGTTCGACTTGTCCCTCTCATAGAGCTCACGAATCAACTGTGATTCGCTCTTTGCCATCTCATAGCTCTCCGTATCGGTCTTACTGATCTCCTTGATCGCTCTGACAGCGCGCTCCGCCTGAAGGTCATATGCCTTGTAAACGACCGATGTACCTCCGCGTCCGATGACCTTCTCGATCTCGTAACGCCCTGCGAGCACGTTAGCACTTTCGAAATTTCCCATCATCAGTTCCCTTTCACATATGCAAAAGCGACTGCCGTGATATTATCCGTCTCATCGCGCATGAGATCGAGCTCGAGCAGCGCCTGTAATCGCTGGTGAAGCATTTCCGCGTCGGTCACGTCCTGTGGGCGAAGATGTGCCTGCAGCTCCTCCGGATCGACCATTTTACGAAAGCCGTCCGTACAGAGAAGGTAGGTACACTGTTCCTCAGGACGCTGGAAAAGGTAGTCATACACGCGCCCGTTCTCGCCAGCGCCGATGCAATTCGTGATCTGGTTCTGTCTTTCGTCCGTCCGCGCCTGCTCCTCCGTGATGAGCCCGCGGCGCACCTCCTCAGCCACGACCGAATGGTCTTGTGTCACGACCTCGATCGAGTCCTCCCGGATCCGATAGAGGCGCGTATCTCCCACATGTGCGATCAGCAGGAGATCCTTCTGGGGATCCGCCAGGACTGCCGTGCAGGTAGTGCCCATGCTCGCACCATCGCGGCAGCATTGATTGATCGCGTCGTTCAGGCCCTGTAGACGGTCATCCAGGCTTTGCCGGATCGTGAGCACATTGTCTTCTGCTTTCAGATGTGCCGCATACTGCGTCTCGAACCATCGCGAGAGGCCCTCGACTACGCTGCTGCTGGCGATCTCTCCATGGGAGAGACCTCCGATGCCGTCGCAGACGGCCGCCATCAAGACATCCGCATTTTGATAGCGCGCTGTCTTGATCATCAGTGCATCCTGATCGACTTGCTTTTTTCCTTTATCAGTGATATATGAATAATAAAACATAACGATCTCCGATCGGATGCGCCCACCTGACTGTGACGCGCATCTAGATTCATTACCTGTCAATTCTCGACAAAGAACCGTAGCGGCTCACCATTGATATGAAGATCACACCCAGAAAAGATCTCAAAGGACATGCCCTGTCCCACCGTCATCCCCTGGAGATAGACCGATGCAGAACGGTTCTCGATGTAGAGCGTGGTTTTTCCCGGCGTCTCCTTGCTGTAGATCGTAACGCCCGGGATCGATACATCTGTAAAAGGGTAGCGATAGATCGGGATCATCGTCTGATCGGACATGCGCTGGAGATACGCGATGGGCCGCTCAGTCTTCCGCTGCTTCGATACCAGCATCGTAGCGCCCGTCGTCTCGCTCTGCATCATTGGAACGTTCGGCTCCGGCTCAGGCTCGGGGCAGTGGAACACATAACGATACTCATCGAATATGACCTTGTCACCGTTGTTGAGCTTGACTCCCTTGGCCACCCGGTCATCGTTATTGACATAGGTACCATTGGAGGAGTGATCGTACAGATAGTAGCTGTCGTTCTTGATGATGATGTCGGCATGTGCCGCCGACACCGTATCCATCGGGATCACCAGATCATTGTTAGGTGCGCGGCCGATGTGGAACGGAGAACGAAGGATCGGATGGACCCCGCCCTGCGAATCGGAGAGATAGACCATCGGGGGCGTCTCCCGCTGCGGAGCGGATGGCGCCGAACGCTTCTTGAGGACCGTGCCTCCCCGCTCGTTCTCGATCACGCTGGAGCTGGGCGTTCGGGTCTCGTAATGCGGCGTCCCCCAGTCTGCTGCGCGGGTCGGCTGCTCCGGCTCGAGCTGGTCGCCGATCGGGTATTCCTGCTTCCTTACAGGTCCCTGATCTGTCGATCGGAAACGGCCGATGGTGCCGCCTCTCGTATCGGTGATGGTCGTGATGTCGTTCTCAAACAGGAAATGCTGGAGCGAATCCGAAGAGAACGGGATCTTCCGGGTCTTTCGATCCTGCATGCTCTTGAGCTGCTGGAGATACTGATCGTATCGGTTCATATAATTGGGATCTGTGATGACGATATTCTCGACATATTTTTGCATCTTGATCAGACACTCCGGGATACTGTCGCAGATGTAATGCTGGTTCATCAAAGGAAGATAGGCCATCAGCAGCCGCCCGGTCGTGTTGTGGATATACATGTACCGCGGAGAGCACACGAGGTCATCCAAAGAAAGGCACTGTGTATCGCAAAAAGAGAGGATCTCCTGCAACTGCGTGATGATCTCAAAATAGCGCCTCTGTTCGATCCTAGCCTTGAGGTATTCCGAAACGGAGGTCATACCGCTGATGTCAAAGCTGATCTTATTGATGGTCATGGTCTTCGTACACTCAAACGGGAGAAAATACTCTCTTGCCGCCGTGCTCTGGAACAGATCCATCTGTGCGTAATTGATCTTTTCGCGTTTTGCGACGGAATACACAAGATAGGTCTTGTTGCCAACGAAGTTGACCTTGATCGAAAAGATATTCTTGATTTCGTTCACCGATGACACTCCTTTTTCATAACACCCGCATCTCGACCCGCTTCGATCGGTCTTCGCAAAAGCCTGTATTTTGCGAAGGTGCTGTGCGATATGTAGTTTTCAAGCTGCAGCGTGCTCTCAAAACGTCATCTGCACACGCTTCATATACTCCCGTTTTTGGTCGAAGGAGCTGTGGACATATCGATTCAGCGTGATCTCTACGGAGCTATGCCCCAGAAGCTCGCTCAAAGCCTTCACATCAAAGCCCAGCTTGATGCAATTTGTAGCGAAGATGTGGCGGAGGGCGTGGAAATGGACAGACGGGAGCCTTGCATTTTTCAAGATCGTCTGGAACCGATACTGCATCGCACGCGGCTCGATCGGCCGCTCCGTACCGGTCAAGACGTATTCCTCTGATCCGCCCTGAAATCGCTGCAAAAAGCCTATCATACAGTCTGGGATAGGGATCTGTCTGCGGGAGGAGATGCTCTTCGGGTCTGTGATGACGACCTTCGTCCGCCCGGAGGCACTGGGACACTGGATCCTCTGGATGGTCTTCGTGACGGTCAATATCCGTTTTTCAAGGTCGATATCCCGCCATTGGAGCGCACATAGCTCTCCGATGCGGATCCCTGTGGTCATCGAGAGCGCCGTCCCCAACGTGCTTCGATTCTGGTTACCCCCGATATACTGCTGCAGGGACTTCTGCTCGACCTCATCGAGGAGTTGGATCGCCGGCGGCCTCTTTTTCGGCAGCACGATACCGGCAACGGGGTCATAGATCTGGTAAGTCCTGACAGCATATTTGAACACGGACTTGATCAAGATCACGATATCAGCGATATATCGCGGAGAGAATCCTTCCTTCTGCTTGGATGCGATAAAGTCGTAGATATGCTCCGCTGTCACATTGCTGACGACCTTATCGCCAAGTGCCGGCAGGATGTGCTTCTCTGCCTTCATCGTGTAGTTGGCCGCTGTGGACTCCTTCACACGATGCAGGATACTGTGAAGCCACTCAGAGTACAGCTCCGCGAATGTCAAAGCGCAGTGACCCTGCAGCCGCGCCTGCTGATGGATGGCGCGCACGCGCTCGATGCATTGTTCCTTGGTACGCGCGAGCACATATTTGAACATCCTTCTTCCGTCGGCCCTCTTGCCATTCGGTACGCGCGCCTCATAGCGACCATCTTTACGCAAGTAGATATTCATGCCTTAATATCCTCCTTTTATTGTACACGTTGTATAGATCATGGGAACGAATATACATTTATTTTTAAAAATCTTGTCAAAGTGCTTGACAATTATGGGAAAATTGTGGTATACTAAATAGGAAAGAATCTACATGATCTTGTTAAGGACTACCCTTCGCAAAATACAGGCTTTTGCGTGGTCTTTGCCCCCCCTGTGACGCACTGCTCGATGAGCAGCGCGTCGCTCCTTTCGTTCGGTCAGCGACTGTCGCCATGCTGCCATGCAGCGTCCCCAAACGGAAAATTGCCGTCAGGAACGAGACCGACGGTGCGATCACGCGCACGGCAGTGACGATAGAGCGCGCGCATCCTCCCTACAGGATGTCATTCGATCACCCCATAAGCGACCCTCAAGAACGTGCAGCGTTCAAGAGGGCTGAGCATTCTTTTTTGCCATTGGATGCGGTCCTAGTGGATCGCCTTTTATCTATCCTGACGACAGAGGGCATGGCGGGTCACGGTATGCTCTCTATTTTTGTGATCGACAGATCAGCGATCTGTACGGATCTGCCAAATGCTCGCCTACGGTATCAGGCCACTTGACCGAGAATGTGTCTTTCTGATACACCACTATCCCTGATCATTTGACCGATCTGCACAGATCGGTGATACCTTGATCGTGCATCCCTACAAAGATGGCAACATCCTGTGACACGCCCCCGCGCTCTGGCGACTAGATGGATAGAAGGCGATCCACTCGGCACGGATCAGAGCAAAGGGGGCGCTCAACATGTGGTGACGCTGCACGAACGAACGAAGATGGAGACCATCACACATTTTACGGATGGAGGCGAGAGATATGAAAAAACTGATCGCATTGCTATTTGGGATGACGCTCCTGCTCGAGGGAGCGGCGATGCCGGCAGCCGCGGCTGGATCCGTACTGCCGGAGACGAGGTCCGCAGACTGGTACGAGATCCACACGTTCGAGAACGTGCGGACACAGGAGACCTGGGACACGATCCTCGAGAGGATGGAGGGTCAGTGGACCTGCATCGACGGCGTGTACTATTCCGAGCCGGATACGCCGTGGAACAGCTTCGAGCCGTACACCCCGAATCCCGGCACCTATGACCGCAGCGAGGCGCTGCTCGCACTGCTCAGCCACGACCCTGACGCGCAGTTCGCTGTCACCTGGACATCGTGGATCGATGGTGCGGACGCGGCACAGCTCCGCGACGAAGAGCGCGGCTGGCTCGAAACGGCCGGCATCGAGAGCGTCGTCCTCGAGGTGGGCACCACCGCACAGACGAGCTATGCCGTGCTGGACGGTGCGACGCTCCTGGAGTTCCCCGCCTACGAGAAGGCAGGCTACCAGATTTCGCTGGCGACGGAGGCAGATGCGGCATATGATGTCAAGGACTGGGAACACTATGCCGCGATGAACGACTATGCCGTCTATCATGAATACTGTCAGTGGAAGGGGATCGAGCCGGCGGAGACGCTCCCCGCTCGCAGGGATCTCCCCGACAGCGACCGTTTCTATTATGAGGGCTATGCATTGTTCGACGAGATGCATGCGGTGCCTGATGAGGCGCACCCGTTCACCGAAGCAGACGAGACAGCGCATCTGGCAGATGCATCCTACTATGGTTTCCCCGGAAACTGGATCGCAGAGGCAGGGCTGGAGGATGACCCTCTCCACGTCAGCACACATGACGGCAGTGTTTGCTTCACGTTCAATGGTGATGCAGAGGAGACATCCGGCATCCGCTCGAACTTCGTCAATTGCTATCGCATCCAGTTGACACTTCTTAACTCCGCGTTCGCAAAGGAGCATCCGATCGGGTCGTTCGCATCTCCGCGCCCGGAGGAAGGCACTGTGCAGCGGCTCGGCGACATCAACGCGAGCGGTGACGTCGAGATCCTCGATGTGATCCTCGTGAACAAGGCGATGCTCGGCAGCGTGACGCTGACGGAGGCGCAGAAGTATGCCGCCGACGTCGACCAGAACGGCGCGATCGACACGACCGACTCGCTCATGATCCTCAAGGAGATCGTCAAGCTCACGCAGGAGTTCGAGGCTCCGTGATCGATCAGACCACTACCACAAAGGAGGACACCTATGAAAAAGCTGCTTGCCTCCCTGCTCTGTCTGCTCATGCTGTCTGCCGGCGCGCCGCGCGACATCGACTATGACGCCATCAAGGGAGAGACAGATCATCAGGGCGCCCCGCTCGCTCCGATCGTCAATGCCGAAAGTGACGCGTACCCCGAGCTGTACCGCACGAAGGGAAAGCTCTGCCAAGGCGTCTTCTACTGGTCTGCGCGGCAGGATGTGGAGGACGGCCTGATCGCCGATGTCCAGATGCCGGAGATCAAGAACGGGCGCTACCGTTTTACCGATGGTGACGGGTATCTCGAGATCACTGAGCATCGTTATCTGCAAATGGTCGGCATGGAGGCGGACGCGATCGACGCGCTGACAAAGATGTATGCGAAGGCGGCCTACAGTGTCGCGTTGCAGCAGCTCGAGGCAGAGACGGGGACGGCACCCTCCCCTGCACAGGATCAGCAGATCAGGGAGACATGCTACAGCACGCAGGAGATCCAAACGGATCTGATCGAACAGAGAGCTGCCTTTTATATCAACGTGCTCCCGACCGTAGCGGATACCGGTACCGACATCGAGCTGACCTACCGCCTGGAGGACTACGGTCTCTGGTTCCCGCTGCTGTACCATCATCAGGAGGATGGGTGCAGGCTCGTCTTCCAGGAGCTGGGATGGGAGTTCATCTATGAAGGGGACTCGCCGTGACCGCTCCTAGCGATGGCACGCTGTACATGAGCATATCTGTTACCATGACCTAACACATCGCCCGGAGAAGGGGGCCTCCCCTCTCCGGGCATCGTTTTTTTCAGGGCCTTCCAAAAATGTCACCACATCTTACCATATGGAGAACGAGCGCTGTACTGCACCGTTTCGCTATTGCTGCAAGGATGCCGACAATTGAAAAAACGATAAAAAAGTAGTTAAAAAAGGGTAGCACATATTGACATACACAGCCGCATGTGCTATACTATAATTGTACTACTCAAAATCATACAGTCTGGGAAGGCGTTCGCCGTACCCGGGGACATGGAGGGATCCTATGGCACATAAGACTATCTTCCGCGCGTTCGCTGCGCTCATGACGGCGGCGCTCACCGCTTCGCTCTTCACCGGCTGCGCCGGTAAGCTCGACCGCGGCGTCAAGAATGGCACCGTCGCGGTCTCGCTCGACCATTCCTATTCCTCTGAGGAGGTCAAGGTCGACGGCATCGAGTCTCTCGGCGGCTTCATCGACACCGGCAGCGCCATCCTCATGGTCACCTATCATGAAGGCAAGGAGACCATCTATCGCTATCACGAGGACACCGGCGCGGTCGACCAGCTCGATCTGCACTACTTCTCCACCCTCGGCAAGGATGACGAGGGCAACATCAGCTCCTGGTTCCAGACGCCCGATGGCGGTGTCGGCTTCCTCTTCAACGGCTATCACATGGAGGAGCTCGATGACGGTGACTTCGACTACAAGGACCTCGGCTTCACGGTCGAGACCTACGACAAGGACCTGAACTTCATCGACAGCCGCAGCATCCCGCCGAGCGATGACGGCACGGGCTTCGGCAACATCATCTCGATCCCGGATGGCCGGTTCCTTGGCGATACCTGGGATCAGAACAGCGGCCAGCAGACGCTCGCCATCTTCGATGCCGACCTCAAACCCGTCGACACTATCAACAGCGATGCCCAGTATTTCCAGCACCTCGGCACCCTCGCAGACGGGCGCATCTATTGTACCTATGAGGACAGCGACTGGAACACGAGCTACGGTCTCATCGACCTCGAGACAAAGACCATCCAGCCGCTCACGATCGAGGGACTGCCGCAGTGGACGAACACCATCGTCACCGGCAAGGACGGCAAGTACGACCTCTACATGACCGACTCCACGAGCGTCTACGGCGTCAGCCTCTCCGAGGGAAAGTGCGAGGAGGTCGTCAACTGGCTCAACTCCGACTTCCTCGGCGACACCGTCAACAGCTTCGCACAGCTCGCCGACGGGCGCTTCCTCATCGCCACGAATGAGATGGAGTACGCCGGCAAGGAAGGCGGCGGTAGCGGCGACGTCCATCTCTGGGCGCTCTCGCCTCGTGACCCCAAGGAGTTCGAGAACGTCAAGATGATCTCCATGGCGGCGCTCTATCCCGACAATACCGTCATGAATGCGGTCAACCGCTTCAACCGCGGCAACAGCGAGTACCGCATCGCAGTCGCGGACTATTCCAAGGATGCCTCCGAGGACAACGACCCGATCGAGCGTCTCCAGAACGACCTGACCTCCGGCATCGTCGCCGACCTGATCTGCATCAATGGTCTTCCCTTCGAGAGCCTCGCGAACAAGGGCATCTTCGCCGACCTGACTCCCTACTACGACAAGCTCGACAAGGACAAGTATTTCTCCAACTTCTTCGACGCCCTTGCCTATGGCGACAAGCGCTATCGCTTCGCGTTCAGCTTCAGCATCTCCGCACTGGAGGGCAAGACCTCGCTCATCGGTGAGACGGGCCCGCGCACGGTCGCAGAGTTCAACGAGCTGATCGCACAGCGCCCGTCCGGCTGCGAGGCCTTCGAGGAGATGACCAAGGATTCTGCGATGTATCTGCTCATCAGCTCCAACATGCAGTCCTTCATCGACGTCAACACGGGTGAGTGCCATTTCGACACTCCCGAGTTCATCGCCCTCCTCGAGCACTGCAACTCCTATGACGCCGAGTACACCGACCGCAGCGACATGAGCGATTCCGAGTGGGAGAAGTATTGGGCCGAGGAGGAGTTCAAGTACATCAACGACAAGGTGCTCCTCTACTCCGTCTACCTCAACTCCCTGCGCGACGACTACATGGACCGCATGACCCGCTTCGATGACGAGCCGGTGTCGCTGATCGGCATCTCTGCCGCAGGCTCCGGGGGCAACGGCGGCATGTTCCAGCCCTCCGGCGCGATGGCCATCTCCGCCAAGTCGGAGTACAAGGATCAGTGCTGGGCGTTCTTCGAGTCGATGCTCTCTGACGACTACCAGTCCAGCCTGAGCGGGGGCTTCCCGGTCTCCCGCACGGCGTTCGACAAGCTGGTCGAGGAGGCGAAGGAGCCGCAGTCCTACCCGGACGAGAGCGGCAAGATGGTCCCCGTCGACACCACCATCTGGCGCGGCGGCGAGGAGATCAAGATCCCGGAGATGCCGCAGTCCTTTGCGGACGAGATCAAGTCCTATATCGAGGGCATCACCGTCACCAGCTACTATGACGAGAAGGTCTACAACATCATCGAGGAGGAGTGCGGCAAGTTCTTCTCCGGCGACCAGAGTGCACAGCAGGCCGCTTCGATGATCCAGAGCCGCGCGTCCCTCTACCTCTCCGAGCAGAGATGACGCCAATACCATAACGAACAGCACCGCGTCCCGTAGAGGGGCGCGGTGTTTCGCATTTCAGATGTCCCTGCGGTCAGGGTCGATGGGGGGCGGGCCGTAGAGTTCCTGCTGCTCATCGTCGTCCGTCTTGTAGACAGGCGGCGGCGGTATGGGCGGCGGGCCGTAGAGGAGCTGCGGCATCTCATGCTTTTGCTCGTCATCATGTTTACGGAACAGACGGCGCCAGAAGCCATCCTTTTTCTTTTTCATGACATCACGCTCCTTCCCTGGCCATCTCAGAATGGTCTGCCAGGTACACGGGATACCATGCCGGCTGCTCGCCCATCCCGGTCAGTGCATAGGAAAAGAGCGCGAGCGAGCGGGCATCGTTCTGCAAGAGCCCAGTTTCCGGGTCGACGGCGAGACGGTAGTGACGCGATAGGGTCGTGTCCAGATGATCCTCGAGGTAGGTGTCGAGCCAATGGCTGTTCCCCATAGTGACGGGCGCGAGCAGCTCCGCCCCGAGCGGCTTGGCACCGTAGAGCGCCGGAGACGCGCCGCCCTCCGGGAAGAAGCCCGCCTCCGCCAGCCGGAACACCGTCCCCTCGGACGCCCATGCCCCGACCAGATGCAGCATCGGCGCGGCGTTCATCATCCGATACACGCCCCGGGCATCGGCATAGGACGGGAAACGCCCCGTATCGGTGAGCTGGCCGGTGCGCAGGAGCTGGAGCGTGACCTGCCGCAGCCGGACCGCGGCAGCTTGGTCCAGCCCGAACTGTGCCGCATAGCGCAGGGTCGTGTTCGGGTCGCGTGCAAAGCAGCAGGACACCGGGTCGGGGTGCTTCACGCCGATCCCGCTGCTGATGCTCAGAAACTGCTTGGCACGCATCGCGCACCACGTCGGCCGCGGCGCCGGTGTGATCAGATAATAGCCGATACAAAGCATGACGGTCTCCCCTCCTTCATTTTGTCTATTATAGCACAGGCGGCCGGAAATGTCAACAGCACCGCGCCTGTAGAGACGCGGTGCTGTGTCGGGATGGGATGTGGGATAGATCGTAAGGATCACCAGCCCCAGTTGCCGCCGGACGATCCGCCGTCCTGGATCTGGGTGCCGCCGGAGATGGTGCCGCCGGTGGAGGCCTTCATGTTCTGGTCCGTGGAGGCCGCCACGAGGGAGGTGGAGCCGCTGACGGTGCCGCCGCTGTAGACGGTGCTGCCGCCGTATACGACCAATGCCTGTGCCGCATTTGCGAAGGTCATGGAGCCGAGGACCTTGCCGCTCTGGTCGGTCACGGTCACGACAGAGCCAGCGCTCAGACCGGCGCTCGTGGTGGACATGGTCTTGGTCGAAGCGACTGACTCGCTGAACATGTCAGAGGAACCGCCCGCGATGACCACGCCGCCGTTGTAGGTGATCTCGATGCCGTCGCCACAATCGAGCGGGGAGTTGCCGCCGCCAGTCTGGGAGACGAAGACAAAGCCGCCGTTATAGGTCATGGCGCCGTTCGAGTCGAGGCCGTCGCCGGAGGCGTTCGCATAGATGACGCCGCCGTTGACCGTCAGGCTGTAATTGCCGGTGTTGCCGCCCATGGAGCCCTGTCCCCAGCCGGCGCCGGGGCCGCCGGTGTTGCCGGTGCCGGAGCCGTCAGAGCCGCCGGCTGCATTGTAGGCATCGTCGGAGGAGGTCACGATGACCGTACCGGCGTTCTGGGTGATGTTCATGCCCTCGATGCCCTCGTAGGACTTGGTCACCTCGATGTAGATGCTGTCGTTCGCTGCACCAGTCGTACCGATGGTGAGGTCATGGTCGGAGTGGGCGCCATCGTCGGCAGAGGCCAGCGTGAGCTTGCCGCCGTTCAGATACATGCTGCCGCCGCAGTGGAGGGAGTCATCGGAGGAGTCGATGCTGATCGTGCCGGCGTTGATCGTCAGGTCGCCGCCGCTCTGCCAGGTCGTCCCGGCCGCGTCGTAGAGACCTACGACCTTCATGCCCTTCGCGGAAACGTCGGTCTTATTGGAGTTGCCCTCCTGCATACCACCGCCGGGGCCGCCCCATCCGCCGCCCCAGGTGGAGCCGCCGGTGCTGGTGCCGGAGCCGGTATAGGTGCTGCCCTGGAAGGTCTTGATGGTGATGTCGCCGCCGTTGACGGTCAGCGCCTGCTCGGCCTGGATGCCATCTGCATAAGAGTTGATGTTGATCGTGCCGCCATTGATGGTGATATAGCCCTTGCTGTCATCGGTGGAGGTGGACTTGATGCCGTCGCCGCCGGTGGAGCCGTTGTTCGTGTTGACGGTGATGTTGAGGTTGGAATAATCGCCCGTGCCGCCGTTCGCGACCAGATCGTCCGGGTCGCCGATGCGGACAGAGTCATTGCCGCGGATGCCGTCATCGACCGCATTGACGATGATCGTGCCGTTCCAGATCTTGAGGTCGTCCTTGCAGACGATGCCGTCCTCGTAATTGCCGTTGACGGTCAGCGTGCCCTTGCCCTTGATCTTCAGGTCATCCTTGGCATAGATCGCGCCGTTGACGGTCACAGTCTCATTGTCACTGTTGACATAGGTGTCAGTGTGGGTCGTGCCGTCGGAGATGGTGTTGACGGTGTCCTTCTTGACGGAGATCGTCGCGGAATCGCCGACGTTCTCGATGTAGACCGGTGCGACCGTGCTGTTGGAGAGGTCAAGGCCCTCGAAGCTGAGCGTCACGATGGCCTCGGGCTCTGCGGTGTTGTCGGTCTCGACCTTGATCTGGCCGTTGGTGCTCGTACCGCTGAACGCGATCTCGCCGGACTTGGTGACGGTGACATAGGCGCCGTCAACGGTGACATTGGTCGCGGCGGAGGGCGCGATCACAGCGCCGTTCGCGTCGTAGAGCGTCACGCTGCTGCCGTTGAAGACCACAGACGCCACGACGGTCTCCTCGCTCACCTCGGTGGGCGCGGTCGGCTCGGTCGCCTCAGTCGTCGGCTCGGTCGCCTCCGTCGTCGGCTCTGTGGCGACGGTCGACGGCTCGGTCGCCTCCGTGGAGGGCTCGGTCGGCTGGTCGGTGGGCGGCTGCGGCGGCTGCACGGTCTCGCCGTTCACGACCATACGCTTGAGCTTGCCAAGGTCGAAGATGTCGACGACGTTATCACGGTACACATCGGCCGTCATGCACTGGTCGAAGGTCAGCTCCTCGACACAGAGCAGATACTTCTGGAGGAGCACGATGTCGGTCATGCCGACCGCGCCGTCTCCGTCGATGTCGCCGGGACGATTCCCGCCCGGTGCCGCAGAAAGGCTCATAGCCGTCATGCCGGTGCAGACCGCGAGCGCGGCGGCGATACCGGCCAGGATATGACGATGGTTTTTCATAAGAACGACCTCCTTCAAAATAAATGCCCCTTTATTACTTCCAACATTATCAGCACCCCAATTTGCTGCATCCCTTGGAACTGACTATAGTATAAACGATGTGTCTTAAAGCAATCTTAAAGTTTTTCAAATATTTTTAACATCTTACACGGGACATGCGAGGCGCCCCCGCCAGGGAGGGCGAGGGCGCTAAGAAAGGAGTTGGGGGACGTCGGAGAGATGGGTCAATCCTCGGTGCCGTCGATGGTGTAGATGAACTTGACGCTGCCGTCCATCCCGTCACCGAGGCCGGAGAAGGTCTTGTACTCGGTCGAGGCGCCGTGGACCGCGCGGAGGCGGTCGGTCAGCTCCTTGACCTCGTCCTCATAGAGGGACGTGATCTGGTCGATGCCCTCGGCCTTGAAGCGATGCATGCCGTCATCGAGCTCCTTGGCACCGTCCTCGAGCTTGCCGACGCCGTTGATCAGGTCCTTGCTGCCGGTCTGGAGGGCCTGGATGCCGTCATGGAGCGTGGTCGTGCCGGCGGCGAGGGTCTTGGCGCCGTCCGCGAGGGTCTTGCTGGAGGAAGAGAGGGTCGCGGTCCCGCTGACGAGGGTCGTACTGCCGGACTGGAGCTGGCCAAGGCCGCTGTCAAGGGACGCCGCCCCATCCGCGAGCTGACCGATGCCGTCACCGAGCTGGACCGAGCCGTCATAGATCGTGAACAGGCCGTCGCGGAGGTCACCGCTGCCGACCGTAAGGGTCGTCATGCCATCACTGAGCGCTGCGGAGCCGTCACGGAGCTGGAGCAGACCGCCGTTGAGCGCGGATGCGCCGCCGTCGAGCTGACGGATCCCGGCGAACAGATCATCGAGGCCGCCGAGCAGGGTCTGGGAGCCGTCGGAGAACTGGTGGATGCCGCCGTCGAGCGCCTTGGCGCCCTCGGACACGTTTCCCGCGCCTGCGGCAAGGGACTGCGAGGAGGTGTAGAGCTGTGCCGTCCCGGCGGCGAGGGTCTTGGCACCCGCGTCCGCGGAGGCGATGCCCGCACGGAGCGATGCCGCGCCCGTCTCGAGCGCCGTCAGGCCGTCAGAGAGACCGCCGATCCCTGCCTGGAGCTGTGCCGTGCCGTCCTGGAGGCCGGTCACGCCGTCACGCATCGCACCGCCGGTCTGCATGGACGCGGCGATCTGCTGCTGCCCGGCGATCGTCTGCTCGAGCGTCGCGACCGCGACACCGAGCTGCTCGCTGGGTGCCTGTGCATAGGCCGCTTGGAGCGCGGCGAGCACCTGTTGATTTGCGGCGATCGTGGTCTCGAGGGAGGCGGCGGCGGTGTCCATGCCGTCTGCGAGGCCGGTCAGACCGTCCGTCACGGCAGCGGCACCGTCACCGAGCTGTGCGGCGCCTGCCTTGGCATCCGTGATGCCGCCGGAGAGCTGATCCGCACCGGCCACCGCAGCGGTCAGTCCGTCAGAGAGCGTCCCTGCGCCGGTGTCCACCTGTGCGATGCCCGCAGACAGCGCACCTGCGCCCTCTGCGACCGCCGCAGAGCCGTCCAGGAGCTGGGCAGAGCCGGTCGAGAGAGTGCCGAGGCCGTCCGTCAGAGCGCCGGAGCCTGCGCTGAGCTTGTCGGCACCTGCCGTCACCTGTGCGAAGCCGTCCACCAGTGCGGCAGACCCGGCCTGCGCCTGTGCGATGCCGGCATCGAGCGCGGCGGCACCGTCCTTCGCAGCGGACGCACCGTCCGCGAGCTGGGACGCGCCGTCCTTTGCGGACGCGATGCCGTTCGTCAGGGCCGTGCTGCCGGACGTCACCTGACCGAAGCCGTCGTTCAGCGCCGCGCTGCCGGACTTAGCAGCGCCAATGCCATTCGCGAGCGTCTTGGCACCGTCCGCGAGCTGGCCTGCACCGGCGGACAGCTTCGATGCCCCATCGCCGAGCGTCCCGGCACCGGTCTGGAGGTCACCTGCACCGTCAAGGAGCTTCTGGACGCCGTCGGAGAGATCGTCCGTGCCGCCGGAGAGCTTTTGGATGCCGTCATAGAGCTTGGTAGTGCCGTCGCAGAGGTCGGTCGCGGCCTTGTCGAGGTCGTGCATCTTCTGTTCGAGGTCATCGAGAGAGCTGGTGTCGGAGAGGTCGAGGTCGTTGAAGATGCTGTTCGACACGACCGTGACGGAGCTCTGCATCGAGAAGTCGGTCACGTCTGCCTCGACGGTGAAATGATCGGGGATCTCAAAGCTGAGATCGTCGAGGCTGTCGAGGTCAAGGCTCTCGCGCAGACCCGGGAACGCCGTGCCCACGATGATGAGCTTCTCCCCGTCGGAGATGACCTTGCCGTTCTCGGTGGTCACGTTGCGGAACACGTTCGTGTCCAAAATGGCCGTAGAGGCGCACATGAACGGCACATAGACCGTGCGGGACCTGCCGCCCTCGGTGCGCTGGGTCGACTCGTTGTTGGTATACCGCCACTCGATCACGAGATGGCCGCTCTTGCCCTTGATCTCGTCGGGCGAGACGCGCTGTCCGTCGAGGGTGTAGGTCATCTCGACCGTGACGGGGAGCGCAGCATCGCTCTTGCCCTTATAGTAGATGTCGCTGCCCGCGGCGTCCCATGTCAGGTCGCGGCCGGACTGTGCGAAGGACTCATCGCCCTTGACGTTCTGGATGTCGGTGAGGTCGGAGCTGTCCGGGATGCTGGCCAGCGCACCGGGGTTCTTGAGCCAGTCACTGACGATGACCTCGCGCGGCGATGCATCCGCATTGCAGAGGACATAGACGGTCTCGTCCTTATAAAGCGACCCGTCCGCTGCGACACGCTCGACCGCGGCCTCGTCCTCGATGACGGGCGCCTCGGTCTCCTTGACGGAGGTATCCACGACGGCATTCGCGTCGTGTGCGCGGGAATAGGCATAGATCCCGGTGCCGGTCGCAGAGAGGGCGACGGCAAGGACACAGGCTGTGATCTTCTGATAACGTTTCATGATGATACACTCCTTTTTATCAAGTGGGATGGGCCTTGCCCATCTGACCGAAGATGTTGCGAGATACTTATCAAGACTGCAATGCCGGGACGGGCTCGCCCGTCTGGCGCTCCTTCGGGAAGCCCGCACTCGTCAGGCAGATGACGCGGTCGAGGACGAGGAACATCGCGGGCAGGACCGTGAGCACAACGACCATAGAGATCAGCGCGCCGCGTGCGAGCAGCGTACACAGCGAGGAGATCATGCCGATCTTCGAGATCAGCGAGACACCGATCGTCGCCGCGAAGAAGCCCATGGCCGAGATCATGACGGACTTCATCGAGGTGCGCAGCGCGATGCCGACGGCCTCGAACTTGTCATGTCCGGCGGCGCGCTCGGACTTGTAGCGGGTGGTCATGAGGATGGCGTAATCGACCGTGGCGCCGAGCTGTATCGTGCCGATGACGACCGACGCGATGAACGGCAGCGTCTCACCGAGGTAGTACGACAGTCCCAGGTTAATCATGATCGCCAGCTCGATGACGGCGACCAGGATGACCGGCAGCGTCACCGAACGGAACGTGAGCAAAATGATGAGGAAGATGACCGCGATCGACAGCACGCTCACGACCTTGAAGTCGTGTGCCGTGATGGTGATGAGGTCCTTTGTCGCAGGTGCCTCGCCGATCAACAGGCCGTCCGGGCAATAGCGGTCGAGGATGTCATTCAGAGCATCGACCTGCGCATTGACCTCGTCCGAGGCGACCTTGTATTCCGAACCGATCATCATGAGCTGGTAGTCGCCGCTGCGCAGCGCCTCCTTCAAGCGGTCGGGCACGGCCTCCTCCGGGATCGCAGGGCCTACGAGGGAATTGTAGCTCAGCGTGAACGACACACCGTCCACCTGCTTCATCTCTTCGAGCATCTGGGTGGCCTTGGCGGCGTCCATGTCGGCATCGACGAGGAGCATGTGGGTGCTGTTCATATTGTACTCCTCCTCGAGCTTGGCGTTCGAGGTCATGCTCTGGAGGGAAGCGGGCAGCGTGCTGTCCAAATTATAGTACACGCCATAGTGCGAATTGCCATAGATGGCCGGGAACAGCAGGACGATGCCGATCGTGAGGAACAGCGCGAAGTGACGGCAGATGAACGCCGGGACGCGCTTGGGATCGGGGAGCAGGTCGCGGTGGGAGGTCTTCTCGATGGCGCGATCGAAGACGAGGACCATCGCCGGGAGGACGGTGACGCACGCGATCACGCCGCAGACGACGCCCTTCGCCATCACGATGCCTAGGTCAAGGCCGAGCGTGAAGCTCATGAAGCACATCGCCAAAAAGCCTGCGACCGTCGTGAACGAGCTGGAGACGACCGAGGTCACGGTCGCGGCGATGGCGTGCGCCATGGCCTCGTCCTTGTCCGTGTAGTACGTCTGCTGCTCCTTGTAGCTGTGCCAGAGGAAGATGGAGTAATCCATCGTAACACCGAGCTGGAGCACCAGCGCGAGCGCCTGGGTCAGGAAGCTGATCTCGCCCATGAAGAAGTTCGTGCCAAGATTCCAAACGATCGCAAGGCCGATGCCCAGCATGAAGAACACCGGGATCAGGAAGGAGTCCATCGAGACGGCCAGCACGATGCACGTCAGCAGGACGGCCATGACCGCGTAGAGCGGTGTCTCGCTGTCCGCGAGGTGCTTCATGTCTGTGGTGACGGCGCTCATGCCGCTGATGAAGCACTGTTCACCGGTGACGGCGCGCATCTGGTCGATGGCGTCCATCGTGGCATCGGCGCTCGTGCCCTCCTCGAAGAAGACGATCATGAGAGTCGTGTCGTCAGAATTGAAGAAGTCGTAGACCTTCTTGGGGAGGACCTCCTTGGGGATGGAGATGTCCGCGAGGGAGTCGTACCAGAGCACCTCCGCCACTCCGTCGATCTCCTCGAGAGAGGCGTGGACCTTGGCGACGTCCTTATCCGGCATCCCCTCGACCATGACGAAGGAGAAGCCGCCCTTGCCGAAATCGTCGATCAGGATGTCCTGCCCGACCATCGTCTCGAGATCCTTGGGGAGGTAGGAGAGGATGTCGTAATTGACGCGCGTGTTCAGATACCCGAAGGCTGCCGGGATGATCAGCAGGAAGCCGAACAGCAGGATCAGGATCTTGTGCTTGACGACCCATTCGCCGAAACGCAGCATAGCTATCAGACCTTTCTATATGATGTCCACAGGATGGCCATGCGGCTTACCTGTGTTCTTATAATATAGTATACTCCGAAAATGACAGTTAGTCAATATTTTGCAGGCAAAAAGAATGACCAGCAGTCAATTTTTGTAGAGATGCACAAGAATCTCGTCTTTCAAAAACTGACTGTTGGTCATAAATACAGGATATCCCCGCCGATGACGAGGACATCCTTTCATGATCATTTAGCACAACTGGATATACTGGACGAGCGGGAAGCCGATGCGATAATAGAACCGCGCCGTCCGACCGATCGGGACCGTGTCGAAGAGCATCGGCTCGATCTCGATGTCCTCGACGAGGGCCTTCTTCTCGGGGAAGGCGACATGGACGTAGCAATGGCCGTTCACCTGCTTTTTCCCGATGGGGACACATGCCACATAGACGCTCTTCATTTGCGGCAGCGGCACGCGCAAAACGGTGGGCGACACGATCAGCTCCACGGCGCCGATGCACAAAAAGCCCATCATCAGCGGGAAAAACACCTCGGCACTGTGCGCCATCGCATTTCGCACGAGGAGCACGAGCATGACGAGCGTCAGCAGCGTCCATCCGACCCAAAAGCCGCTGACCCATCCGTGACCGAAAGGGCGTCTCCCACGGTAGGCCGCGGGGATGGTCTGGTACAGCTCCGGCTCGACGGCGTGGAGCACGTCGACGGGCATGGGCGTTTTTCGGTAGCCCTCGAGATCGAGCGCGCCGCTCTGGTCGAGGTGCTGTGCCGTGACGCGCTCGCTCTCGGGATGGAGCCCGAAGTCGGCCGCCTCACGCGCGATCGGGACCAGGAACATGGCCGTCCGTGTGGACTTGGCCACGAGGACGGTGGTGCCGCTGTTGATCGGGACGAGCTGCGTGACCGTGACAGAGACATCGTCCGCGGGGATCTCGACCGTGTGGATGCCGCGGAGGACAGTGCCTCTCCGGCTGCGCACGCGTTCGCAGGACGTCACCTCCCCTGCTGTGACGAGCGAATCCGGCGTGATCCGCATGGTGAGCCGCTCCTGCACGCCCACGAGCGGGATGCTGATGAAGAACAGGTCGATCGCGCCGTAGACGAAGATCGCGATCCAGACGTTCTCGCCGCGCATCGCACCGACGATGGTGCCGATGATCGTCGCGATCGTGAACAGCACCGCGAGCAGCAGCATGATCCCGGAGCGGCACAGCAAGAGGCCAAGGGTGGTCTTATAGCGGGAAGGGACAGCGTCGTATTCCGTTTGCGTGATCGTGCGCAGACGAAGCAACTCGGCGGGGATCCTATGGGACATCACACGTCCTCCTTTATCAAAAGTATCATATGACATGGGATACAGCATGATGCAAAAACGCTTGACGATCCGGGAAGATCGGGGTATAATAAAGATACATCTCGAAAACAGCCCGGAACAGCGCAGACCACGCACCAGAGGGAGCATCATCATGGGAAAGCTAGAGAACAACAAACAGCACAAGGAGAACACCCTGCTGAACACGGCCTTTGAGTTCTTCACGACCAAGGGCTTCAGCAAGACCTCCATCTCGGACATCGTGAGCCGGGCGGGGGTCGCGAAGGGGACGTTCTACCTCTATTTTAAAGATAAGTACGACATCCGAAATCGGCTCATCTGCCACAAGTCGAGCCAGCTCTTCCGCGCGGCGAGCACGGCGCTGGAGGCAGATCCGACGGTCGGCACCATGTCCATCGAGGACAAGATGATCTGGGTCATCGACCACATCATCACCCAGCTAGACGAGAACCGTGCGCTGCTGGGGTTCATCTCCAAGAACCTGAGCTGGGGCGTGTTCAAGACGGCCCTCACCTCCCCCGCCGCGGACAGCGAGAACGACTTTCCGGCGATGTATCGAAGGATGGTCGAGGAGGCACCGTACACGTTCCGCGACCCGGAGATCATGCTGTTCCTGATCGTGGAGCTGGTCTCGAGCGCATGCTATTCGGCGATCCTGTACCAGGATCCGTGCGACCTCGAGGCGCTCAAGCCGCATCTCTACGCGACCATCCGCGACATTATCCATCGCCACCAGGGAGACCCGAAGCAGCCGAAGATCTGATCACACCGCCGTATCCGAATGGGTACGGCGGTCGCTTTATAGCTGGGCCATCAGTCCCTCGCACCCGGCGAGGATGTCGGCATAGGCACGGGAAAAATCACGGGTGTACCAGGGATCGTCCACGTCGTCATGAGGACGGCCGGCGTATTCCAGGAGACGATGGACCTTGTGGTCGGGGTCGGCCGGGAAGATGCGCGCGATCTGGATCAGATTGCTGCTGTCCATGACGAGGAAGAGGTCCCATTTGTCATAGTCCTCACGACGCAGACGGACGGCTGTCTTCCCTTCACACGAGATGCCGTGCCGCGCGAGCTCGCGCCTAGCAGGTGGATAGACGGGATTCCCGATCTCCTCACTGCTCACCGCCGCAGAGGCGACCGTGTGGGCATCCTCCCGACCGGCTTTGCGCAGGAGGTCCTTTAAGATGAACTCTCCCATGGGAGAACGGCAGATGTTGCCGTGGCAGACGAACATCACACGAATCATGCTATTTTTCCCTCCTGAAATGCCGTATTTTGCGGTGTTATGCGGACTTTTGCGAGGTCGGTTTGTTTTACACCCATTTTGA
>CACWPL010000024.1 GCA_902762785.1 uncultured Ruminococcus sp.
AACCCCACCGGCGAGACCGAGGATCCCACCGCTGAGACCATGACTCCGACTGATGTACCGGTAGCCGGCAACATCACTGACATCGAGGTCGACATGGACTTCTACTTCAGCCACGATCCGAACGCATTCGATCCGACCAAGCTCATCAAGTCCGCTTCCGCGACAGTTACCAACGCAGACGGCACCACTGAGAAGGTCGCCATCGACGATCTGACCAAGTTCTGCTTCGGTATGGATCTTCAGACCCCGGATCCGACCCTGGCACCGCAGGATGTATATGCGAACAAGGGCGTTGCCTATGTCGACATGCCTGTTCTGTATGTGTTCTATGCGAACGAGGACGGCACTTACTCCCCCATCTTTAACGCGACCGCGGACAATAGAAGGCCGCTGACATGGATCGGCGTCAAGGGCGATGTAACGCTCGACGGCGATGCCAACGCAAAGGACGCCTCCGAGATCCTGAGATACGCTACGGAGAAGGGCGTAGGCCAGAATCCTTATATCAACACGGACGCGGACCCGACGCTGGAGAGATTCGCATGGTTCCTGGGCGATGTGAACGGTGAGTCCAAGGATCTCGGTGAGACCGTCTCCATCGAGGGCTCTACCGCTGCCTCCGATCTGAACGCTGTCGATGCATCCTACATCCTGGCATACGCTACCAAGGAGGGTACTGCTGGTAAGGGCAACGTACAGTGGGTACCGGAGGTGCTTGAGGCACCGTACCCGGCTTACAGCCTGGCCATCGCACAGAAGAAGGGTCTCGTTTGATCGTCATTGACGAACACTGACCCGAACCCATAACAGTATGCAAGGCGGTGTGCGCACCGCACGCCGCCTCCATATATCAACATTACTGAAAGGAAATGAACTGAAATGAAGAAGATCAATCTCAAGAAGGTCGTTGCTTCTGTTGCTGCGCTGTCCGTTGTTGGCTGCATGGCTGCCATCCCGACTTCTGCTGCCTCTAACGGCATCACCCTGGACATCGACAAGGTCGAGCTGACCATGGCTGAGCTCCAGGCTATGGGCAACAAGGTACCGGTATGGTTCAATCTGAACGACAACGCTGGTATCTCCGCTGTTGAGTACGGTGTTACCGTTGATTCCCGCATCACCAGCTACACTGTTGTAAACAGCTCTATGGTAGCGTCCGCTCTGGGTCTGTCTGAGGCCCCCGGCGTAAGCATGGAGGTCTCCAAGGACGGCGACTTCTCTTGGCTCGGTTTTGCCAGCGGCAAGATGGTCCCTGGCAAGATGAAGATGGTATGCTACTATGTGACCATCCCGGACGATGCGAAGCCTGGCGACAAGTTCGATATCAAGTACTCCAAGGACAACGGCGCTCACCTCGGCGGCACTGCTGACAAGTTCCAGATCTGGGAGAACCGTACGAAGGAGGACATCCTGGGCAATACCGTTTCGACTGCGGACTATGTAGCTGCTGGCACTGTTGATGTGACCGACGGCTATGTATACATCCTGCCTGAGGAGACCACCACGACCGCGGCTACCACCACCACCACTGAGGCTACCACCACCACCACGCAGGCTACCACTACCACCACTGCTGCTACCACCACCACCACCGCAGCTACCACCACCACCACTGCTCCTACCACCACCACCACTGCTCCTACCACCACCACCACTGGCGGTTCCACCAGCACTTCTGTTTCCACCACCACTGGCACTGGCACTGGCACGACTGCTTCCACTGCGAAGACCACTGCCACCACCAAGGCTACCACGAAGGCTACCACCGCTGGCGGTTCTCCGAAGACCGGCTCTGGCGATGTAATGCCGATCGCTGCTACCGCTGCTGCTGTTGCAGTTCTGGGCGGCGTAGCTCTGGTCGCTAAGAAGAAGAACGACTAAGTTCCTCCTCTGAGCAACCGTTCTAACGACTGACTTGGAACGCCCCTCCCGCGCTGACGTGGGAGGGGCGTTTTGTCGTCCTTCATGCGATTAGCATGGGATAAGATGGGAGGATAGCAGGAGCAAAATGGCATAAAAAGACCGCCCGTGTCCGATGGGATGCGGGCGGTGGTCGTTATTTCTGCTCGGAGGGAGCGTGCATACAGTACGCGAGGGTCATGAGGGAATCGCCGAGGTGGACGTTCTCCACGATGACATGCGGGTCGGTGATGCGCAGATCATAGTGGGAGAAGTTCCAGAACCCGATGAGTCCCAGACTGATGAGCTTGTCCGCGAGCTGCTGTGCGGCGTCCTTGGGGATGCAGAGCACGGCGACCTGCGGATGGTGCTCCTCGCAGAAACGGTCGAGCGTCTCGAGGGGCATGATCGGGAGACCGGCGGTCGAGGTGCCGACCAGCAGCGGGTCACAGTCGAAAATGCCGATGAGCCGGCAGCCGCGCTTCTCGAAATCGACATGTGCGGCGATGGCCTTGCCGAGGTTGCCGGCACCGATCAGGATGCAGCCGGTGTTCGACTTGACGCCGAGGATCTCGCCGATGATCTCGCGCAGCTCGGTGACATTGTAGCCGTAGCCCTGCTGACCGAAGCCGCCGAAGCAGTTGAAATCCTGCCGGATCTGCGAGGCAGAGAGCCCCATGCGCTGTGCGAGCTCGCGGGAGGAGATGCGTTCGACCTGCTCACGCTCCAGGTCGCCCAAAAAGCGGTAATACCGCGGCAGCCGCCGGATCACGGGCGTAGAGATCGGCTGTTTTGACATAAGATCGCCTCGTTTCCGTCCTTACTGCATCAGAGCGGCCAGACGGGTGTTGATCTCCTCGAGGAACTCGCGGGAGTTGACCTTGCGCTTGTTCTCGAGGGTCGAGAGGAGGTAGAGGTCGCCGGTCATGACGCCGTCCTCGATGGTCTGGATGGTGGCCTGCTCGAGCTTGTTGGCATAGTCGACGAGCGCTGGGAGCTTGTCGAGCTCGCCGCGCTTGCGGAGGGCGCCGCTCCAAGCGAAGATGGTCGCCACGGAGTTCGTGGAGGTCTCCTCGCCCTTGAGGTGCTTGTAGTAGTGACGCTGTACGGTGCCGTGCGCGGCCTCGTACTCGTAGACGCCGGTGGGGGAGACGAGGACGGAGGTCATCATGGCGAGGGAGCCGTAGGCGGTGGATACCATGTCGCTCATGACATCGCCGTCATAGTTCTTGCATGCCCAGATGAAGCCGCCGTTCGAGCGGATGACGCGGGCAACGGCGTCGTCGATCAGCGTGTAGAAATACTCGATGCCGGCGGCAGCGAACTTGTCCTTGTACTCGGCCTCGAAGATCTCGTTGAAGATGTCCTTGAAGCGGTGGTCATACTGCTTGGAGATGGTGTCCTTGGACGCGAACCAGATGTCCTGCTTGATGTCGAGGGCGTAGTTGAAGCAGGCGCGGGCGAAGCCGGCGATGGACTGGTCGCGGTTGTGGAGGCCCTGGATGATGCCGTCCTCCTCGCCGAAATCGTAGATGAGCTGGCGGGTCTCGTTGCCGTTGGCATCCGTGTAGACGAGCTCGGCCTTACCGCCGCCCTTGATCTGCATCTCGGTGTTCTTGTAGACGTCGCCATAGGCATGACGCGCGATGGTGATGGGCTTGGTCCAGGTGGGGATATAGGGGGTGATGCCCTTGACGAGGATGGGCGTGCGGAACACGGTGCCGTCCAGGATCGCGCGGATGGTGCCGTTCGGCGACTTCCACATCTGGGAGAGGCCATATTCGGGCATACGCGCCGCATTCGGGGTGATGGTGGCGCACTTGACGGCGACGCCGTACTTCTTGGTCGCCTCAGCGGAATCCAACGTGACCTGATCCTTGGTCTCCTCACGGTGACGCAGGCCGAGGTCGTAGTATTCGGTGTTCAGCTCGACGTAGGGGGTGATGAGGATGTCCTTGATCCACTGCCACAGGATCCGGGTCATCTCGTCGCCGTCCATCTCGACGAGCGGGGTCGTCATTTTGATCTTTTCCATGGGTATTCCTCCTTTTGTGTGCGGGGGACGCGCCCCTGCACCTATCTCGCGATCGTGTCCACGATCGCGAAAAGCGGTCACTTCTTCTTGTGGAAAAGGCGGCGGAGCTTTTGGGCGAGAGAGTCGTCCTTCTCACCGCGGAGCTTGGCCTCCATCTCCTCGGGCGTATAGGTCTTGAATGTCATCTGTGCCTCGGCGATGTCCTCGGGCCTAAGGTCGACGGACTCGAGCTGTTCCGTGGGCTTGCCGTAGTATTGCTGATCCATGTTATCCTCCTAGACTTGCGTAGTGCGATACGCAGCTCCCGACCATCAGCAGGCAGACCGCGCCGATGATGAGCCACTCGTGCGCCTTATACGGCAGATGCAGCACGAATTGGTCGAACAGCATCCGCAGCGCCGTGGTCACCGCGAAAAAGGCGAACAGCAGCGCCAGTCCCTGCGGCCCGATCGGGGCGACCATGCCCCAGACCCGGTCGCGCACCGCATCCGTCCGCAGGGCGACCAGGGCCGCCAGGACGAGGATCCCGGTGACGATGGAGACTGCATCGTGTCCGCTCCGCTCGCGCTGCCGCTTCAGATAGCGCAGCGCCGTCACCGAAGCCTGCATCCCCAGGATCACGATGCACGCGATATAAAAACGATCGGACATGGCTCACCTCGGATCTGCGAATACGACCTCGATGCCGTCCGGCAGATACTGCCCGATCGCGGCCTCGAACATCGGATAGACGTCCTCGCGCCGATTGCCGAACACCCCGCACCCGAACGCCCCCAGAATCAGCACGTCGGGCTTTTTCATCGCCGCGAGCAAAATGATCTGGTCGATCCGCCGCTGCATGGTCGCTTGGATGCGTCTGCGGGATAGGAGGAAGCGTGCGAACGTCGTGTTGACGGCGGGGCAGGTGATGAAGTCACATGTCATAGGCGTTCCCAGCATGTACCCGTCATTGTCGCGGATGACCAGGACGTGCTCCGACCAGATCATCGCGTCCGTGTAGTCAGGGAAGATATGCAGACGGTTCCGGCGATAATAGGCGTGCTGTGTGCAGATGGTGTAATACAGCAGCGACGCGCGGCAGAGCGCCTCCTCCTGCGCGTTCCCCCCGAGGACATAGGCGCCGCCGGGGAAATTCGCATTGGCGAAGTTCAGCGCACACACGCGCTTGCCGCGATGCTGCAAAACGGCCGAGATCGTGTCCGTCCGCACGAGCGCGTCCTCCACATGGAAGGCCGTCTCCCGCACGGCGGGCACGGCATCGAGCCGAAAAAACGTCTCCGAGCGCATCTCCGGGAAGGATCCCTCCCGGAAGATGCGGTCGTTCTCGCGCTTGACAGCGATGGCGTTCACGTCATGCACCGAGCGCGAAGAGCATGATGATGCAGACGATGAGCGCGGCGACGAAGCCGATGAGCTTGGCCGTACGTTCGGACATGGCCGGGAAGAGCTTGGGCAGGCCGTAGTACACCACGCCGTAAACGACGCCGGTCACGATGATCGCGACGACGTCCTTCCACGAGCGGATGCGGACACGGCGCATGAGAGCTGCAAGTGTCAAAGAAAGTGTCATAGTATATGTCCCCTATATCACGCGAAAGCTTACTTGAGCGCCTCGCGGGTGTAGTCGAGCAGGCCGCCGGCGAGGATGATGTCCTTGGTGCGGCCGGTCAGCTCGCAGAGGACGGGGATCTCCTTGCCCGTGGTCTTGTTGACGATGGTGAGCTGGGTCTCGCCGACCTCGATCTTGGCGCGGACATCGGCCAACTCGAGGGTGTCGCCCTGGGAGATGGTGTCATAGTCGGCCTCATTGACGAAGGTCAGCGGGAGGATGCCGGCGTTGATGAGGTTCGCACGGTGGATGCGCGCGAAACTCTTGACCAGCACGGCCTTGATGCCCAGATACAGCGGGGCGAGCGCGGCATGCTCACGCGAGGAGCCCTGGCCGTAGTTCGAGCCGCCGACGATGATGCTCTTGCCGAGGGACTTGGCGCGCTCCGGGAAGGCCTCGTCGCAGACGGTGAAGCAGTGCTTGGAGATCTCCGGGATGTTGGAGCGCAGGGGCAGGATCTTGGCACCGGCGGGCATGATGTGGTCGGTGGTGATGTTGTCCTCGACCTTGAGGGAGACGGGGGCGGTGATGGATGCCTCGAGGGGCGCGGTCTCCGGGTAGGACTTGATGTTCGGCCCGCGGAGGACCTCCACGCTGTCCATGTCGGCCTCGTCGGCGGGCGGTACGATCATGTTGTCATGCACGGTGAACTTGTCCGGGAGGACGAAGGCGGGCATATCGCCGAGCTCACGCGGATCGGTCAGGAAGCCGGTGATGGCGGACACAGCGGCCAGCTCGGGGGATACCAGATAGATCTGGCCGTCCTTGGTGCCGGAGCGGCCGAGGAAGTTGCGGTTGAAGGTACGCAGCGAGATACCACCGGAATTCGGCGACTGTCCCATGCCGATGCAGGGGCCGCACGCGCTCTCGAGGATGCGGGCGCCGGCGTCGATCATGACGGAGAGCAGGCCCATGTCAGCCATCATATTGAGCACCTGCTTGGAGCCGGGCGCGATGGAGAGCTGCACATCCGGGTGAACGGTCTTGCCCTTGAGGATGTGGGCGACCTTCATCATATCGAGGAGGGAGGAGTTGGTGCAGGAGCCGATGCAGACCTGGTCGATCTTCAGCTTGCCGCCGTGCTCCGCCTCGATCTCGGCAACGGTCTTGACGTTGTCGGGGGAGTGAGGACATGCCGCCTGCGGCACGAGGGCGGACAGGTCGATCTGGATGGTCTCGTCGTAGACGGCATCGTCATCGGCCTTCTGCTCGCTCCAGACCTCGCCGCGGCCCTGTGCCTCGAGGAAGGACTTGGTGACCTCGTCGGAGGGGAAGATGGAGGTGGTGGCACCGAGCTCGGCGCCCATGTTGGTGATGGTGGCGCGCTCCGGGACGGAGAGGGTCTTGACGCCCTCGCCGACGTACTCGATGACCTTGCCGACGCCGCCCTTGACGGACATGCGGCGCAGCACCTCAAGGATGACGTCCTTGGCAGCGACCCACGGAGAGAGCTTGCCGGTCAGCTCGACCTTGACGACCTGCGGATAGGTGATGTAGTAGGCACCGCCGCCCATGGCCACGGCCACATCCAGACCGCCGGCGCCGATGGCGATCATGCCGATGCCGCCGCCGGTGGGGGTATGGGAGTCGGAGCCGATGAGGGTCTTGCCGGGGATGCCGAAGCGCTCGAGGTGTACCTGATGGCAGATGCCGTTGCCGGGACGGGAGAACCAGATGCCGTGCTTCTTGGCGACGGAGCCGATGAAGCGGTGGTCATCCATGTTCATGAAGCCGTTCTGGAGGGTGTTGTGGTCGATGTAGGCCACGCTGCGCTCGGTGCGCACGCGCGGCACGCCGATGGCCTCAAATTCGAGATACGCCATGGTGCCGGTGGCATCCTGGGTGAGCGTCTGGTCGATGCGGATGCCGATCTCCTGCCCCTTGACAGGCTCGCCGTCCACAAGGTGCGCACGCAGGATCTTTTCGGTCAGTGTCAAACCCATTGTAGATCATTCCTTTCCATTGTGAGTCCGCCTCGGGCAGAGGCGTCCATACTATACATTATACTACAATAAACGAACATTGTCAAGGAATTAACGGGAGAAGATCAGGGGCGGCTCTGGCCGGCCATGTGGGGGTCGTTGGTGCGGCCGAGGATGTAGTCGGTCGAGACGCCGTAGAAGTCCGCGAGGATGAGCAGGTGCTCGACCGGGATCGTCTGAAAGCCGCGCTCATAGCGGGAATAGACGGTCTGACTGGTGTGGAGCAGCGCGGCCACCTGGGTCTGGTCCATATCGTGATCCTCGCGCAGATCGCGGAGCCTTTGAAAATACACAAAAACCTACCTCCCTTTTTATCCAGGATGCCGAATTTGTTTTAGGACTATTCGGTACTATTGACTTTACCATATTTTCATGGTATGCTGAAGCCGAATCCCTATTACGTCTGACGTCCCCCGCCCCGCCTCCCTCCCGGAAGGCGGGGCGTTCTTTTCGCGCCATCCCCTTGACAAACGCCCCTTTTTGTGCTATCCTCAAAGAAAAGAGACCCCGCGCGACACGCCAGAAAGGAGACGCCATGGTCAAGAACAAGGACATCTGTACCCTCCACCTCCCGCACTCCGTCGCGGCCATCCAAGCGAAGATCGCGCAGGCCGCCGCATGTGAGCCGGACGTGAAGGGGAACATCCTCCGCTATCCCGGCGACGGCCCAGCCGTGCGGCTCGCGTTCAAGTCCGAGGGCGACGGCTGCATCGTCCGCATCTCCTGTGAGTGCACTGAACGGGCACGGCGCCTGCGGACGACGTATCTCTGGGGCTCGCTGCTCTTGCCGGTCGCGGCGCTGGCGCTGTGTACGATGGAGGTGCTGCCGTGGATGGCCTGTGCGGTGGTGTTCGCGGCGCTGATCGTCTGCGAGATCGTGGACACCGTGCAGTGCAGCCGCGAGCGCAAGCGCGTCCGGGAGACCGCCGCCGCGCTCCAGCGTCTCTCCGACGAGATGACGGCCGAGGCCGCACAGATGGACGATGCACAGGACGCCGCCCCGTCTGCATGAGCGTCGTATGAAAAAAAGTCGCCCCCATACCCCTTGACAAACGCCGCATTTTGTGCTATGATAGTGTATATACCAAAGCGTTGAAGAGGGAAGCAACTGCGGATGGGCACGCGCCCGCCCCGCACCAGAGAGCTGACGCCATCGGCTGAGAGCGGCAGCAGGGGACTGGATCAGATCCGCACGCGACACCACCCTCCGAGTCTGTGTAATGAACAGCGCGTGACCTGCGTTATCGGGTCGAACGAGGCCGGCGGGCGTCTGTTTTGGATCCTCGCTGACGAATTCGGGTGGGACCACGGTTCATACCGTCCCGAAGCATCTGCATGTCTGGGATATGCTGTGCTTCGGGACGTTTTTTGTTATCCGGGCGGCATCCCGGGCAGTTCCCATATACGGGCATCGCCCGCACGTTTCTATCATTTATAAAGGAGAGGATCATCATGCTGAAACTGACACTGAAGGATGGCTCCGTCCGCGAGGCGGAGGAGAACGTCGCAGCAGCCGAGGTCATCAAGGGCATCGGCATGGGGCTCTACAAGGCCGCCTGCTGTGTGAAGATCGACGGCGAGGTCTGTGACCTGCGCACGCCCCTGACGAAGGACTGCGCCTTCGAGGTGCTGACCTTCGACGACGAGGAGGGCAAGCGCGCCTTCTGGCACACGGCCTCCCATGTGCTCGCACAGGCCGTCAAGCGCCTGTACCCGGCCGCAAAGCTCGCCATCGGCCCGGCCATCGACGGCGGGTTCTACTACGACTTCGACGTCGAGCATCCGTTCACGGCCGAGGAGCTGACCAAGATCGAGGCCGAGATGAAGAAGATCGCCAAGGAGAAGCTGCCGATCGAGCAGTTCTACCTCTCGCCGGACGAGGCGCTCGCCAAGCTCCGCGAGATGGACGAGCCCTACAAGGTCGAGCTCTGCGAGGAGCATGCCGGGAAGGGCGAGCCGATCAGCTTTTACCAGCAGGGCGAGTTCGTGGACCTCTGCGCCGGCCCGCACCTCATGACGACCGAGCCGGTCAAGGCGTTCAAGCTGCTGTCCTGCACGGGCGCTTATTGGCGCGGCAGCGAGAAGAACAAGATGCTCTCCCGCGTCTATGGCACGGCGTTCCCGAAGGCCGCGCAGCTCGATGAGGAGCTGGCACGCCGCGAGGATGCCAAGAAGCGCGACCACAACAAGCTCGGCCGCGACCTCGAGTATTTCACGACGGTGGACTATGTCGGCCAGGGCCTGCCGATCCTGCTGCCGAAGGGCGCACGCGTCGTGCAGCTCCTGCAGCGCTGGGTCGAGGACTATGAGCAGGCACACGGCTGCCTCCTGACCAAGACGCCCCTCATGGCCAAGCGCGACCTCTACAAGATCTCCGGCCACTGGGATCACTACCTGGACGGCATGTTCGTCATCGGTGATGCACAGGACGAGACGAAGGAGTGCTTTGCGATGCGTCCGATGACCTGCCCGTTCCAGTACCAGGTCTTCCTGAACAAGCAGCGCTCCTATCGCGATCTGCCGATGCGCCTGACGGAGACGTCCACGCTCTTCCGCAACGAGGATTCCGGCGAGATGCACGGCCTGATCCGCGTGCGTCAGTTCACGATCTCTGAGGGCCACTACATCATCACGCCCGAGCAGCTCGAGGAGGAGTTCAAGGGCTGCGTGGAGTTCGTGAAGTATTTCCTGGGGACGATCGGTCTGCTGGATTCGTGTACCTATCGCTTCTCCCAGTGGGATCCGGCGAACCCGAAGAACAAGTACGAGGGCACCGCAGAGCAGTGGGACGAGGCACAGGGCGCGATGGGACGCATCCTCGACAAGCTCGGCCTGGACTACACCATCGGCATCGACGAGGCGGCGTTCTACGGTCCGAAGCTGGACATCCAGTATAAGAACGTCTACGGCAAGGAGGACACGCTCGTCACGATCCAGATCGACATGATGCTGGCGCAGAAGTTCGGCATGGAGTACATCGACAAGGACGGCCAGAAGAAGATGCCCTACATCATCCACCGCACGTCCCTCGGCTGCTTCGAGCGCACGCTGGCCTACATGCTCGAGCATTTCGCCGGTGCGATGCCGCTGTGGGTAGCGCCGGAGCAGGTGCGCATCGTTCCGATCGCGGATCGTCATCTGGACTGGGCCTACGAGGTCAAGCGCGCACTGGAGGCCGCCGGCATCCGCTGCACGATCGACGACCGCAACGAGAAGGTCGGCAAGAAGATCCGCGAGGCCACGCTCGAGAAGGTGCCCTACATGCTGACGCTCGGCGACAACGAGGCCGAGGCGAAGACCGTCTCCGTCCGCACGCGCAAGGGCGATAATGTCGGCGTCCTCTCGCTCGACAGCTTCCTGACGCAGCTCCGCGCCGAGGTCGACTCCAAGTCCAAGGAGCCGATGGTCAAGGCGGACTGATCCCCTTTGATAAACTGGATACCGATCGCCCCCATTGGTGTGAAGCCGATGGGGGCGATATGTTATAGGCGTCCCTCATGATAGCGCAAGTCTCAAAAAAACTGGAAAAGCCCATTGACAAATGATTACAAATATGTTACAATGGAGATACGAGCGTATAGCATCCTAAAGATGGATAATTTATGAATTAGTGAGAAACAGAAGCGCAGGCCGCGCCTGCTCCGCCAGTGACCTAAAAATGTTGTATGGAGGTACGACTGCATGAAGTTTTCCGACGGATTATGGCTCAACAAGAAGGGCTATCAAGTACACTACGCCACCCAACCCTATGAGATCACCCATACCGACAGCTCCGTCACCGTGCTCGCCACGGCCGGACCTGTCTACAACCGTGCGATGACCCTCGGCGGCGTCGCGCTCGAGATCACCTACACCGCCGTGGCCGAGGACACCATCAAGGTCTCCATCGTCCACCACAAGGGCACGCTCCACAACGAGCCGAAGTTCGAGCTCACCGAGCGCGGCGTCCGCGCCGTCATCCGCGAGACGGACGACAGCATCGAGCTCTTTGCCGGCAAGACGTCCGTCTGCATCCGGAAGGGCATGGACTGGGGCGTCGAGTTCCGTTACGAGGGCAAGCGCCTGACCGGCGCCGCATGGCGCAGCACCTCCTACATCGAGGAGGACAAGTACCGCGCCGATGCCCGTATGTCCACCCAGCGCAATGACCAGTTCTTCAACGATCCCGTCGACCCCCGCACCGCCTACACCCGCGAGCAGCTCACGCTCGATGTCGGGGAGTGCGTCTACGGCTTCGGCGAGAAGTTCACCACCTTCGTCAAGAACGGCCAGAACGTCGAGATCTGGAACGCCGACGGCGGCACCTGCTCCGAGCAGAGCTACAAGTCCATCCCGTTCTACCTCTCCAGCAAGGGCTACGGCGTCCTCGTCAACAGCAGCGGTAAGGTCAGCTACGAGGTCGCGTCCGACACTGTCTCCAAGGTCAGCATGACCCTCCCCGGCGAGGCGCTGGAGTATTACTTCTTCGGCGGCAAGGACCTGGAGGAGGTCCTCGTGCATTACACCGACCTCACCGGCAAGCCCGCCCTGCCGCCCGCCAAGTCCTTCGGCCTCTGGCTCTCCACCTCGTTCACGACCGAGTATGACGAAAAGACCGTCAATGAGTTCGTGGACGGCATGTTCAAGCGCGACATCCCGCTGAACATGTTCCACTTCGACTGCTTCTGGATGAAGGGCTATGAATGGACGAATTTCGAGTGGGATAAGGACAGCTTCCCGGATCCTGTGGGGCAGCTCTCCCGCCTCCACGACAAGGGACTCGGCGTCTGCTGCTGGATCAATCCCTACATCGCCCAGCGCTCCCGCCTCTTCGATGAGGGGATGGAGAACGGCTATTTCATCAAGAATCGCGACGGCAGCGTCTTCCAGACCGACCTCTGGCAGTCCGGCATGGCCATCGTGGACTTCACGAACCCCGCCGCCTACCAGTGGTTCGGCGACCATGTCCGCGAGCTGGCCGAGATGGGCGTCGATTCCATCAAGACCGACTTCGGCGAGCGCATCCCGACCGACGTCGTCTACTTCGACGGCTCCGATCCCATCGCGATGCATAATTATTACACCTATCTTTACAATAAGTGCGTCTTCGAGGCGCTCCAGTCCGTCAAGGGTGAGGACGGTGCCGTCCTCTTCGCGCGCTCCGCGACCGTGGGCGGACAGAAGTTCCCCGTCCACTGGGGCGGCGACTGCTCCGCGGAGTTCACCTCCATTGCCGAGACCCTGCGCGGCGGCCTGAGCCTCTGCGCGTCCGGCTTCGGCTTCTTCTCCCACGACATCGGCGGCTTCGAGCAGACCGCCACGGCCGATGTCTACAAGCGCTGGTGCGCGTTCGGCCTGCTGTCCACCCATTCCCGCCTCCACGGCTCCACGTCCTACCGCGTGCCGTGGGCGTATGAGGAGGATTCCAAGGACGATCCCGAGAACGCATGCGCCGTTCTGCGGCACTTCGTCAAGCTCAAGGGCCGCCTGATGCCGTATCTCTTCGCACAGGCCGTCCGCACGCACGAGACCGGCGTGCCGATGATGCGTCCCATGATCCTCAGCTATGCGGACGACCCGGCCGTGCCGTATCTCGACAAGCAGTACATGCTCGGTGACACGCTCCTGTGTGCGCCGGTCATGAATGCCGAGGGCACCGCGGACGTCTACCTCCCCGCCGGCCGCTGGACGGACATCCTCACCGGCGAGGTCTACGAGGGCGGCCGCTACATCCACAGAAAGTGCAGCTTCCTGGAGATGCCCGTTCTGGCAAAGCCCGCGTCCATCGTGGTCTATGGCCGGTTCGAGCGTGATGTGGTCTATGACTACGTCCAGGGCGCCGAGGCCGTCATCTACGAGCTGTCCGACGGACAGTCCGCCGAGACGACCGTTTATGACAGCAAGGGGCAGCACGCCGTGACCATCCGTGCCGCGGCCAAGGACGGCAGCACGACCGTCACCTGCACCCCGACCGACAAGATCTTCACCGTGCGTATCCACGGTACCGACAAGTCCGCGTCCCTTGGCGCAGGCGTCACGGAGGTGACGCTCTGATCCGGGAACGGACAGACTGACAAAGGAGACAAAGATGGCTAAGAAAAACGAGCCGCAGGATCTCATCTGGCGCGACCGCAAGCGCACCTTCCTCGGACTGCCCTGGTCGTTCACGGTCTACTACCTGACCAAGACCAAGCTCATCACCCGCCGCGGCTTCCTCAACCTCGAGGAGGACGAGATCGACCTCTACAAGATCACCGACAAGAAGCTCAAGCTCTCCTTCGGGGAGCGCATCGTGGGCTGCGGCACCATCCACATCTGCAGCCGCGACACCGACAGTCCCGAGGCGGACATCAAGAGCGTCAAGCAGCCGCGCAAGGTGCTCGAGCTACTCGACCGCTACATCACCGAGCAGCGCGACAAGTACAACATCCGCGGCCGTGACATGATGGGGATGGGTCCCCATCACATGCACCAAGACACCGACCTCCCCGGCTTCGAGGACCACGGCTACGATCATCTCGACTATGATGACGGTGACGATGACAACGACCAGAACTAACACTACGCCCAACGAAAGGAACGCGATCGCATGAGTGCCACGAAATACCCCCCCAAGGATGCCGGCCTGGAACGGCTCATCACAGAGCGCCGTTCCTGCTGGGAGCGGCTCAAGGCCGAGCAGCGCCCCATCTTCATCTATGGCATGGGGGACGGCGCGGCGAAGATCATGAGCGCCTTCGAGCGCTTCGGCATCCCGGTGGCCGGGATCTTCGCGAGCGATGCCTTCGTGCGCGGCCATTCGTTCGCGGGCTTCCGCGTCCACAAGCTCAGCGAGATCGAGGAGCAGGTGGAGGACCCGGTCATCGTGCTGGCCTTCGCGGCGGGCTACCCGGAGCTGGTCGACTACATCCGCGCGCTCTCGAAGCGCCACACGCTCTATGTCCCGGATGTCCCGGTCATCGGCGGCGGCCTGTTCGACTATCAGTATTGCATGGCGCATCTCCAGGAGCTCAATGAGGTGTACCGCAGTCTGGCGGACGATGAGTCCCGCCGTGTCTACCTGAACGTCATCCAGTTCAAGATCAGCGGCGATATGCGCTATCTCGACGACGTGACCGCGTCCACCGACGACATCTACAAGAAGATCCTCCGTCCCACCCGCGGCGAGAGCTATGTGGATCTTGGCGCCTACAACGGTGACACCATCCGCGAGCTGCTGCACTACACCGGCCAGCACTACAGCCGGATCTGGGCGGTGGAGCCGGACAAGAAGAACCACAAGAAGCTCGCCGCCTTCGTGGAGGGGAACGCCATGCACCGCATCCACCTCTACCAGTGCGCGGCGTGGTGCAAGGACACGGAGCTGCCCTTCAGCGCGAAGTCCGGGCGGCAGTCCGTGCTCGCGGCCGGCGAGAACGCCGAGCTGATGCCGGCACGCTGCGTGGACACGCTCCTCGGCGGTGCCCCGGCGTCCCTCATCAAGATGGACGTGGAGGGCTACGAGCGCGAGGCGCTCTGGGGCGCATCCAGGACGATCGCCCACCATCGGCCGAAGCTGGCCGTGGCCATGTACCACCGCAATGAGGACATCTTTGAGCTGCCGCTGCTCGTCAAGCGGCTCTGCCCGGCGTACAAGCTCTACGTCCGGCACAGACTCTACATCCCCGCATGGGAGACCAACCTTTACGCAGTTGCAGACTGACTTCCCGCTCGCACCAAGCGAGGCGGACATCGAATACCATTGGATATAATTGGATACTATCGTTTTATTAAGATGATAAGGGGCAGATGCGGCAGTCGGCCGCGCGCCAAGAGGGTCGGAAGGCATGCCCCGTAAAAAATGGAAATGAACTGGACCCCGAGCCCCCTGCACGATGCAGGGACGAGAAACTAGGAGGCGATACCAATGGCACACTATGGTAAACTAGCCGTGGCTGCTCTGACAGCGTTGATGCTGCTCAGCACGGGCGCGATCAGTGCCCAGGCAGCGGATACGGCGGCAGAGACAGCCACGGTCAACACAGACACGATGGAAATGACGCAGACCGGTTGGACCGGCCTCAATGGCAAGCTGTATTATTATTATGAGGACGGCACCCGTGCCGTCGGCGAGACGAACATCGACGGCGTGGACTACCTCTTCGGCTACAGCGGCGCGCTCAAGACCGACTGGCAGACCGTCGGCGGCAAGCGCTTCTACTACGATCCCGCGACCGGTGCGCCGCAGTTCGGCTGGGTCGAGTATTTCGGCGCCCGCTACTACGTCACCCCTGAGGACGGCAAACTGACCGGCCTCCAGGAGCTCGACGGCGTTCGCTATTACTTCATGGACGACGGCAAGCAGCTCTTCGGCGCCTATTACGGCGAGACCGCGTACTTCATCACCAATGAAGGGACGGGCGAGCTGGTCGACTTCGGCGGCATCCTCTTGGAGAGCCCTGCGGCCACCGACCGCGTCGGCGGTGCGGCAGAGACGACGACCACGACCATGCAGGCTGTCGTCGTGACCACCCCGGCCACCACCTCGACCACGCCCGAGACGACCACGTCTACGTCTGCCACCACCACGACGACGACCACGACGACGACCACCACCACGACCACCACGACGACCACGACGTCTACGTCTGCCACGACCACGACGTCCACCACCCCCATGACCACGACGACCAGACCCGAGACGACCACGGCCGCGGAGACCACGACGGAGGAGACCACGACCGAGCCCGTCACCACGGAGACGGCCACTGCGCCGACCCTCCTGCTGCCCTATCCGACGGACGCAGAGGGGAACTTCGTGAGCGGCTGGTACACGCATGACGGCAATACCTATTATTACGACGCCGCCTCCGGCGCACCGCTGACCGACGGCTTCGTGGAGATCGGCGGGAAGATGTATTTCTTCGACATGAGCGGTGTCCGCGTGACCGGATTCTTCGCCGTGGGCGATGCGATCTACTATTTCGATGAGGAAGGCGTGATGCAGACCGGCCTCGTGCAGGTCAACGGCAGCATGTTCTACTTCGACGCCGCCGGCCGTCTGGCAACGGGCTGGCAGACCATCGGGGAGGCCACCTACTTCTTCCGTGAGGACGGCACCATGGTCATCGGCGAGACGATGCTGCTGGACGATATGCAGTATCTCTTCAACGAGAACGGCGTCCTGGTCAGCGCCGTCGATATTGGCGTCTACCAGGTACCGGAGCCGACCACGCCCGAAGAGGTGCCGGCCGTGCTCGATGTCGTGGCCTATAAGCAGAAGGACACCCGCTGGGGCTCCGTCAAGCTCGGCAGCTACTCGACCATCGGCAAGGAGGGGTGCCTCGTCACCTCGCTGGCGATGCTCCACAGCTACACCACCGGCACGACCGTGACCCCCATCGACATGAAGGGGATGCTCGCCTTCACCAGCGGCGGCGCGCTCTCGAGCTGGAGCTATGTCTCGAACCTCGGCTACACCGTCGAGACCTACAGCAAGAGCGTGACCAGCGCCGACCTCCAGCACATCTATGAGCTGCTCCGACAGGGCAAGCCTGTCGTGCTCGGCAGCAAGGGCAGCGGCCAGCATTATGTCGTTGTCATCGGCTACACGGGCAACGGCACGAGCTTCTCCGCGAGCGATTTCGTCATCAACGACCCGGGCTACACCCGCTCCACCCTGGCCCAGCACCTCGCCGGCTATCCGACCCTCTACAAGCTCATCTATTGAGTCCCGGCAGGGCAAGACCGCACATCCCGCACGCCCCTTGCGTATGGCAGGTGGGCGTGCGTCTTTTTTGGCACGAGGGGCGGCATCTCCGCAAAAAACCTTGCAATTTCCTGCAAGATGTGCTATAATAAAGCAAAGCCGCTTTGCAGCGGCGACATGAACGAACGAACTTCAAAGGAGGCAACTGCCATGAACTATACCGAAGCCAAGGCCAAGCTCGAAGCCATCGGCCAGACCCATCTGCTGCGCTGGTACGACGAGCTGACCGACACGGAGCAGGATGCGCTGCTCGCCCAGATCGACGCCCTCGACCCCTCGCTGCTCGAGGTGTTCAGCCGATTCAACGGCGATGGGGAGCTGTCCCGCGGCAAGCTCGAGCCGCTCGGCGCCGTCACGCTCGAGGAGATCTCGCAGGAGCGTGAGCGCTTCGAGGCGGCCGGCCTCGAGGCCATCCGCCAGGGCAAGATCGGTGCCGTGCTGCTGGCAGGCGGCATGGGCACGCGCCTCGGCTTCGACAAGCCCAAGGGCATGTATGACCTCGGCAAGACCCACCCGCTCTACATCTTCGAGTGCCTGATCCGCAACCTCCAGGAGGTCGTGGACAAGGCCGGCGCGTATGTGCCGCTCTTCATCATGACCAGTGAGAAGAACGATGAGGACACCCGCGAGTTCCTCGAGGAGCAGAAGTATTTCGGCTATGACCCGGACTATGTCCATTTCTTCATCCAGGACATGGCACCGGCCGTCGGGGCGGACGGCAAGATCCTCCTCGAGGAGAAGGGCCGCATCGCCACCTCGCCCAACGGCAACGGCGGATGGTTCTCGTCCCTCGTCAAGGCGGGCTACCTGGGGCTGCTCCAGCGTGAGGGCATCGAGTGGCTCAACATCTTCGCCGTGGACAATGTCCTCCAGCGTATCGCCGACCCGTGCTTCATCGGCGCGACGCTGCTCTCCGGGAGCGATTCCGGCGCGAAGGTCGTGGCCAAGGCCGACCCGGAGGAGCGCATCGGTGTGCTCTGTCTCGAGGACGGCACGCCGTCGATCGTGGAGTATTACGAGATGACCGAGGAGATGGTCACCCGCCGCGAGCCGGACGGGCGCCTGTCCTACAACTACGGCGTCATCCTGAACTACCTCTTCCAGACCTCCCAGCTCACGAACATGCTCGACAACGATATGCAGGTACACGTCGTCAACAAGAAAGTGCCCTATATCGACGAGAACGGCACGCTCATCAAGCCCGAGGAGCCCAATGCCTACAAGTTCGAGCTGCTGGTGCTGGATATGGTCCACATGCAGAAGACCTGCCTCTCCTATGAGGTCGACCGCGACTACGAGTTCGCGCCCATCAAGAACGCAACGGGCGTCGATTCTGTGGAGACGGCGCGCGCGCTGCTCGAGAAGAACGGCGTGACGCTGTAAACGCTATCAGCGAAAATGAAACACCGCGCCCTTCGCAGACCGCGGAGGGCGTTCGGTTTTAGGAGGTCGTCATGAAAGGTCGCTACACCTATCGGAGCATGTGGTATGAGCTGTTCCTGTACGGCGCGATGTTCGGGGCGGTCCCGATGACGTTCGCGGCCATCTGCGGCGCGGCCGATGCGCCGTGGGCGGTGCTCGTGCTGCCGGTCGTGTACACGCTCGCGGCCGTGGGGCTCTCGTATCTGCTGTCCCACATGCCGGCGTCCTTCGAGGCAGACGAGGCGGGCGTGACGTTCAAGCTCCTGGGGCAGCGCATGGAGATCGCGTATGCGTCCGTCCGTGACGTCAAGATCGAGCGGTGCTACGTCAAGGCCGTGATCCGCGGGGACGTGCCGCACTATGTCGAGACGCTCTCCATCACGACCGACACGGAGACCTTCACCTTCGACCACGACCTCGCCATCGACATGGATGATGCCGCCCGCCATCCCGAACGCCTCGCGGCGCAGTTCGAGGATGCCCTGCTCGCGCAGCTCTGCCACTATCTCCAGGCGCACTGCCCCGCACAGGCGGCCGTCACACAGGGAGGCGATACCGCATGACACGCCCGCGCATGATCCTCTTCGACTACGGCGGGACGCTCATGGCGGAGCCGGATCACTGCCCGACCAACGGGAGCCAGGCGATCTGGCCGTATGTCTGCCGCGACCCGCACCAGACCGGCTTCGAGGCGTTCAACGCCTATCTGCTGGCCTTTTTCGACGAGATCCGCGCCGCACAGGGCCCGCTGATCGAGATCCATGAGCACACCTTCCTCCGCAATGTGCTGGCACATTTCGACATGGAGCTGTCCGTCTCCATCGAGGAGGCCGAATGGATCATCTGGAACGGCATCTCCCGCGCCGTCCCGATGCCGGGGGCGCCCGAGATGCTCGCGGCGCTGCGCCGCATGGGGATCCGCACGGGCATCATCAGCAACCTCTGCTGGTCGGGGCAGGCGCTGACCAGGCGCGTGACGGAAGGCTTCCCGGGGCATCCGTTCGACTTCATCATGACCTCGAGCGAATACATCTTCCGCAAGCCCGACCGCCACATCTTCGACATGGCGATCCGCAAGTCCGGCCTCGCCGCGGCGGACATCTGGTACTGCGGCAACGACCTCACCGCCGATGTCCTCGGTGCGCATGGCGCCGGGATGATGCCGGTCTTCTATGACGACAGGCGCGTGCCGAGCAATGTCCGCGAGCGCAACGACCAAATGGACATCGACGTGCCGTATCGCAAGATCGGCCGCTGGGAGGCGCTGACCGCGATGCTCCTTGCTGCCGAATGACGCGCCATCATCTTGAAAGGAACAAGTACACATGAAAAAAGTGGGGAAGATCACGGGCAAGATCCTGCTGTGGATCGTGCTCGCGCTCGTGGTGGGGATGGCCGTCCTGCTCCTCGTGCGGCAGATCGGCCGGTCGGTCAATGCCAAGACCCCCGCCGGCGGCATCAATGAGTCGATGCTCGTCGACATCAACGGCACACAGCAGTGGATCAGCATCTACGGACAGGACAAGGATGCCCCCGTGCTGCTCTACCTCCACGGCGGCCCCGGCAGCGCGACGAGCCATTTGGACTATGCGTTCACGAGAAAGTGGAGCGACGTCTACACGGTCGTCACCTGGGATCAGCGGAACTGCGGCAAGAGCTTCGCCACCTCCCAGACCGACCCCATCACCGCCGACATCATGATGCAGGACGGCAAGGAGATGACCGAGTTCCTCCTCGACCACCTGGACAAGGAAAAGATCACGCTCCTTGGCCATTCCTGGGGCTCGCTCTTCGGCGCGAACTTGGCGCTCGCCTATCCCGAATACTATGACGCCTTCATCGGCACGGGGCAGATGGTCGACTTTTATGAGAACGAGACGCGCCTCTATGCCGCCGCCCAGGAGTGGGCGCAGGGCGATGCGGAGGGGCAGGCGCTCCTCGCCAAATGGTCGCCCGACGATGAGGACACGATCGAGGCCCTGCAGGCACGCAATGCCACGCTGGAAAGATATGGCTACGGCATGATGAAGGACGGCACCGACTACAGCACCTTCGCGGCGCTGCTGTTCAACCCTTATTACACGCTCGGGGACTATTACGGCTACCTCAAAAACAGCGACGCCGTCTTCGCGCCCTATCAGGCGTTCCTCACGGGCGATATGGCGACGCTCTCGCTGGCGGGGCGGTATCATTATGAGGTGCCGTACTACAGCATCAACGGCGATAGGGACTACCAGACGAATTACTGGCTCGCCTGCGAGTATTTCGAGCAGGTGGACGCGCCTTATAAAGAGATGTTCGTGATGAAGGACGCGACCCACGGTCTGCTGGAGTCGCGCTCGGAGGAATTCTCGGACATCCTGCACCAGATCGCGGAAACGCAGGCCCAGCGCTGATGTCTGCATGACAAAAACGATGCCCCTGTACACAGCGTACAGGGGCAGTTCTTTCTTTGTGGCCTCGCTCTCACGCCTTCGCGGTGATGGCGGCCTCGATCTCGCCGCAGCGGGCGAGGGCGGTGTCGATGTGGGAGCAGAAGTTCTCCTGCCCGACCATCTCGACGAAGCCCGCCTTCTCCATGGCGTGCATCGGCTGCTCGTTCACATGCGAGAACACGACCTTCACGCCGTGGCGCTCGCAGCGCTTCACGATCTGCAGCAGCGCCTCCACGCCCGTCGCGTCGATCGCCGGGACGTTCCGCATCCGGATGCAGAGGACGTCGATGTCCCAATCGTGGAGCATGTACTTGTACTTGTCCGCCGCTGCGAAGAACATGGGGCCGTTGATCTCGTAGACGCGCGTGCGGGCGGGGATCTTCTTGAGGAGGATGGAGTCCGGGTCGGTGTCCTCGTCGTCCACCTCGACCCAGGTGTGCGCCTCGGTGACGTCCGCCATGCGCTTCATGAAGAGCATCGCCGCCATGACGAGGCCCGCGCCGATCGCGACCACCAGGTCGAACACGACCGTCAGCGTCAGCGTCACGAACAGCACCGCGATGTCGCTCTTCGGCGCCGTGCGGACGGTGTTGCGGATGTTGCGCCAGCCGCTCATGTTGTAGGCCACGATGAACAGGATCGCCGCGATGGTCGGCATCGGGATCAGCGCCGCCCACTTCATCAGCACCACCAGGATCACCAGGACGACGATGGAATGGACCATGCCGGCGATCGGCGTGCGGCCGCCGTTCTTGACGTTCGCGGCGGTGCGGGCGATGGCGCCGGTGGCCGGGATGCCGCCGAAGAGCGCCGAGCCGATGTTCGCGATGCCCTGCGCCACCAGCTCCATGTTCGACCGATGCTTCGAGCCGATCATACCGTCCGCCACGACGCACGACAGCAGCGACTCCACCGAGGCCAGCACCGCGATGGTGAAGGCGTTCGGCAGGAGCGCACGGATCTTCCCGAGGGTGATGCCCGCCGGGAGGGTGAGGTGCGGGGGCGCGTTCGTGATCGTGTAGAGGGTGCCGATCGTGTTGACGTCCATATGGCAGAGCTTCACGATCGCCGAGCCGACGATGACCGCGATCAGCGAGGCCGGGATCTTCTCGAGCTTCTTCGGCCAGAGGATCAGCACGGCCAGCGAGATCACGCCCACCAGCAGCGCCTGCCAGTTCAGCGTCCCGAGCGAGCGGACGATCTCGATGACCTTATCCACCGTCTCCACCGGGGATGTGGAGAACGTCAGGCCGAGGAAGTCCTTGATCTGGCCGATGAGGATGGTCAGGGCGATGCCGAAGGTGAAGCCCGTGGTGATGGTGCCGGGGATGTACTTGATGAGCGCCCCGAGCCGCAGCACGCCCATGACGATCATGAGGATGCCCGCAAGGATGGTCGAGAGGACGAGCGCATCCGTCCCCTGCTCGGTCACGATGCCCGCGACGATGGTCGCGAAGGCGGCCGTCGGCCCCGCGATCTGCACGCGGCTGCCGCCGAAGAACGAGACGAGGAAGCCCGCCACGATGGCCGTATACAGGCCCTGCTCGGGCTTGACGCCGGAGGCCAGCGCGAGCGCGATGGACAGCGGCAGCGCGATGATCGCCACGATCACGCCCGCCGTGACGTCCTGCACGAACTGGGTCTTGTTGTACTGCTTCATCACAGAGAAGAGTTTGGGTTTGAGCTTCTGTTCCGTCGGTCTTGCGGTCGCTGCCGCCATAGAGATCCCTTCTTTTCTTTTAAAATATAATAGGTAGGAAACGCTCTCCATTATACTACGTTCTTTGCGAAAAAGCAAGGTGTCTTGCGACATTTTTGAAAAATCGGCGCTTTTACGCAAAACAGGGGGAACGGTGGAGATCTTTTTGACAGCAAAGATGCTTTGGGACCCTGCCCAAAGCATCCTCGTACAAAATATGATCGCGGTGCCGGATCGGCGGTCAGTCCGCAGAGCGCAGACCGATGCCCCACCGATCTATACTATATAATTACCGTCCTCTAGGTAGTCGATGCACTCCTGAAACGACTTCTGTTCCCCATCATGATCAACGAACTGAACGCCGTTTTTCCATAAGATGTATAGCCTTATGGGACCGGATCCGTTCGATTTTTTGGATGATCCGTTCAGATCCAAAAACTCCTTCTCCACATCCTTAGAGATGTCAGGGCGGATCTTCTGATAGTCACTTAAAAATGCACGGATCTCGCTTTCAGAGAACGTTTTTTTGGCGCCGTCTAAGATCAGGCTTTCTTCTTTGGTGATGATACAGAGCTTTGCATCAGAAAAAGCATATTCGATCCCATTTCTTAATTCCTGGTCTGTCAACTGCTTGTGGAGCAGTTTGTTCAGTCGATGTCTTGTATAGGACTGCGGAGTCAGATGCTCACCGTGCAGCGCCTTTTTCATCTTCTCTTTCGCCCTGTCCTTGGCGCGTTTGTCCATGTCAGGCGCTTTTTTGGAATAGTCACACATATACGCATACGCCTTTTCGCTCATGAGTATGTTTCGATAGATGCCTGTGTCAAAGCTTGCATATTTGTGAAACACGCTGATATTCTTTTTTTTCTCATCGTCCCAGTAAGTCTGAGAATAATTGTCTATCGCAGCGTTGATGGTATATCTGTATCCTTCTGTAGAGAGATCGCCATTATATTGCTCCTCTTGCATCATCTTCATGATGCGGAACAGGATGTTTTTGACCCATTCTTGTTGTGTTTTCATGATGTTCACCTCGAAATGCTCGTCTGGCAGCATCCGGCGCTGCGCATACGGTCGGATCGTCAATGGCCAGCGGGGTGCTGCATACTGCTATCGCGGCCGCGTATCCATTCCAATTATAGATCATCCCCCTTTTCACTGTCAAGCGATCGTGTGCATTTTCAGCGATGTCCACAAGGAAGCGCACGATGCTTTGGCGATCCTGTCAAAAAATGTCATCCTCCGCAAAAAAAGATCTGCGGAGCGCCTCACATCTATTGACATTTTCGCCAAAAGACGTTATAATTAAAATAGTATCTTTATGCAGAGGCGTCATTTTGGCCGCTGCCCGCTCAGACGTCCCTCCCGCGCTGCGGGATCATGATAGAATGCAAGATAAGTAAGATCAATAGGAGGAGCCGGTCCGCCGGCGTCACGTCGCTATGAACAAGAACACTGTCTTCTGGATCGAGGCGTTATTCGCGATCCTGTCGCTGTGGGTGCTGTTTTTCGTGGGTTCCTATCCGGAGCATGCGCTGCTCGCGCTCCGGATCTATGTGCTCGCGCTCATCTTCATCACCCTCGGCCTCGTGCTGGCAGTCCGTTACTTCCAAAGCCAGCACAGCACCATAGATATCGACCGCATCTGTGACATGGTGCGGCGAGTCGACGTGCCTGCCTTCATCTGGTCGAACGACCTCACCACCCTCTACACCAACCAGCCCATGGACGACCTCCTGGGCATCGGCGGGAGCGAGGATCCCGGCGACAATGCCGTCCTCCTCACCAAGCTCTTCCATTCGCTGAACATCGGCCCGCGCTCGGCCGCCGGTGTGCTCGACGGGCAGTCCTATCCCACCCACTTCATCGACCAGAACGGCGATTATCGCTATATCACCTGGACGACCTCCATGCTCAAAAAAGGCACCAAGGGCATGCTGTTCTTCACCATCGGGTTCGAGACCACCGAGCTCGAGGAGACGCGCCTCGACCTCAAGGAGCGTGCCGAGGCACTGGCCAAGAGCGAGCGCCGCTATGCCCTCTCCATGCGCTTGTCCGGCATCGGCATCCTGCTGCGTGAGGACGAGCGGGACGCCTACTATGCCTCCGATGAGGCCATGAAGTTCCTCGGCATCGACAAGAACGAGATCTCGTTCCTGGAGTTCCGCCGCAAGATCCACAAGGACGACCGTCCGCTCTTCGACGACTATCTGCAAAGCATGAAGAACGCCCGTCCCGGCCAGGGCTCGAGCCGTCCCCAGCTCCTCGAGCTGCGCATCCGCAGCGACGAGACGGAGCACTACATCCCCTACGCCTACCACTACCACGAGAACCTGCTCACCGCCAGCGGACGTCCCATCATCGGCGGCGCGCTCATCGACATCTCCAATGAGAAGCAGAAGGACGCCATCATCGAGCGCCTCGCATTCACGGACGAGGTCACCGGCATCGCCAACCGCAACAAGCTCATGCACGAGGGCGATGTGAACTACCGCCTCTGCCGCGCCAACGGCACCTTCGGATGGATCATCGTGCTCGACATCGACCGTTTCCACATCATCAACGACTCCTTCGGCTACGAGAACGGCGACCAGATCCTCCGCCTCTTCGCGGGCATCCTCAACAAGCAGGCCGCCGGCAGCGGCTTCGCGGCGCGCGTCAGTGCGGACAATTTCGTCATGCTGCTGCATGATTACAGCGACCACGGCGACGATGAGCTCCCCGGCCGGACGCTCGGGAGCGTCCGCCGTCAGCTCGCGCGTCTGGCGACCGGCGAGTTCGACAGCCTCTCGCTGACCTGCTCGGCAGGCTTCGCACGCATCCCCACGGACGGCAGCTCCTTCCATGAGGTGCTCGAGCATGCGGAGTTCGCGCTGGCCATGGGCAAGGGCGAGCTGTCCTACGTCATGGGCTACGACGCCAACATGCACCGTGAGATCGTCTCCCAGGGCGAGATGGAGAAGGAGCTGGCCAACGCCATCGAGAAGGAGCATCTCCAGCTCTACTATCAGCCCAAGGTCGACCTCAAGACCGGCAAGATCATGGGCGCCGAGGCACTGATCCGCTGGATCAAGCCGGACGGCACGATGATCTCCCCGAACGTGTTCATCCCCATCGCCGAGAAGACGGGCATGATCTCGTCGATCTCGCAGTTCGTGCTCGCGCATGCGTGCCGCCAGAACGCCAAGTGGCAGCGCATGAAGCTGACGCCGATCGTCATGTCCATCAATTTCGCGTCCGGCGATTTCTACCAGGCGAACGTCTGCCAGGTGGTCAAGGAGGTGCTCGACAAGCACCGCCTGGAGCCGAAATGGCTCGAGCTGGAGCTGACCGAGCGTCTGGCCCTCGGCGACATCAACTACACCGTCCAGCAGATGAACGCCCTGCGTGACATGGGCATCCTCCTCGCGATGGACGACTTCGGCACCGGCTATTCGTCCCTGAGCTACATCCAGCTCCTGCCGCTGACCCTCCTCAAGCTCGACCGCTCGTTCATCATCGAGATCGAGACGGACATGGTCGCGCAGGAGATCGTCTCCGCGGTCATCAAGATCGCCAAGTCCATGCACATCGAGACCATCGCCGAGGGCGTGGAGTACGAGGGACAGGCCGAGGTGCTCCGCAATATGGGCTGCGACTACATCCAGGGCTACCTCTACGGCAAGCCCATGACGGCGCGTGAGTTCCAGAAGCGCCTCGAGATCAACACCTTCGGGAAGGAGCTCTCCGAATGAGCGGGCAGGTGAAGGCCAAGCGTCCCTACACGCTCGGCGAGGAGATCTTCAATTCCGTGTCCCACGGGGTCGGGGCGCTGCTGGCCATCGCGGGGACGGTGATCCTGATCGTTTTCGCGGCGATCCACCGCGGGGCGATGGAGGTCGTGACGAGCTGTATCTTCGGCGCGTCCCTCATCATCCTTTATGTCATGTCGACGCTCTACCACGCGCTGACGAACCAAACGGCCAAGCACGTCTTCCAGATCCTCGACCACAACACCATCTTCCTCCTGATCGCCGGGACGTACACGCCCTACACCCTCTGCTGCATCCGGCCGCGATGGCTCGGGTGGACGATCTTCGGGATCGTCTGGGGGGCGGCGGTGCTGGGCATCGTGCTCAGCTCGGTCGACTTGGAGAAGTTCCGCAAGATCTCGACGTTCTGCTACATCCTCATGGGATGGGGCATCGTCTTCGCGATCAAGCCCCTGAAGGAGGGGATGCCGCGTTTTTCGCTCATCATGCTGGTGATCGGCGGCGTGCTGTATTCGCTGGGATGCATCTTCTATGTGAACAAAAAGATCCGCTATTTCCATTCTGTATGGCATCTCTTCGTCGTGGCCGGGAGCCTGATGCATTGGTTCTCGATCCTCTGGGCGGTCGGGATGCCGGAAGTGTGAGGTATCCATGACACCACAAGAACGCAAGGCCGCCTCGGAGGCCTATCTCCGCGCGAACGGCATCGGCGTCTTCGAGGGACTGCCGATGGTGCCGCCGGCCGAGGCGGTGACGGTCAAGCCCTTCGACGCCGTCTGCAAGCGTGCCGCCGCGTCGCTCATCATGACGCAGGCCGCGCTCGAGATCGGGCGGCAGAACTACAAGGACGTCGGCTTTTTCATGCAGATGCTCGGCACCTACGGCGTGCGCGATGTCCTGAACAAGACCGAGCAGAAGCTCGCGAGCGGCATGTTCGAGCAGCAGGACGTGGTCAATGTCGTGTGGGAGTACGAATGCTGCTGGGCGCTGTTTTGGGCGCTCGGGCTCGTTGACGACATCCGCGATGCCAGCGCCATCTGCGACTGCGAACGCGCGATCCATCTGGTCGCGGATGCGAAGGACATGGCCGGATTCCAGGCACAGTGCAGGATGCGCAGCACGGACGAGATCCTGGACATGCTCGACCTCTACTATCGCTGCCACTGGGCGTGCGTCCAGCACAAGCACATCGACCCGAGCTGTCCCGTCGGCTCGCTCAACGAGGAGGTCGTCTACGAGCGGCGGCGCGGCCTGGAATGGCTCATCTCCGAAGAGGACGACTGGCACGACATCTCCCTCGATACCTGAACGATACGGCACCCCCCGGCGCGCTGCCGGTGGACATAGATCACTACAATGATAACACTTACGAGATACAAGGAGGACTACCATCATGGCAAAGAAACGAATCGGCATCCTGACCTCCGGCGGCGACTGCCCCGGACTGAACGCGACCATCCGCGGCGTGGCGAAGGCCTGCTACGAGCGCATGGGTGAGGACAATGTGGAGATCGTGGGCATCTCGAACGGCTATTATGGCCTGATCCACGGGCTCTGCCGCGACATGCAGCCGTCGGAGTTCTCCGGCATCCTGACGCAGGGCGGCACCATCCTCGGCACCAAGCGCCAGCCGTTCAAGATGATGACCGTCATCGGCGAGGACAATGTCGACAAGGTCAAGAACATGAAGGAGACCTACAAGAAGCAGAAGCTCGACTGCCTGCTGACCCTTGGCGGCAACGGCACCCACAAGACCAGCAAGCTCCTCGCGGACGAGGGCCTGAACGTCATCGGCCTGCCCAAGACCATCGACAACGACCTCTATGGCACGGACGTGACCTTCGGCTTCCACACGGCCGTGGACATCGCGACCGATGTGCTCGACCGTCTGCACACGACTGCCGCGTCCCATTCGCGCATCATCGTCTGCGAGATCATGGGAAATAAGGCCGGATGGCTCACGCTCTACGCGGGCATCGCGGGCGGCGCGGACATCATCCTCCTCCCGGAGATCCCCTACGACATCGACCGCGTGTGCGATGCCGTCGTCAAGCGCGCGCAGAAGGGCAAGACCTTCTCGATCCTCGCCGTGGCCGAGGGCGTCAACGACGTCAAGACCGCCAAGCTCAAGAAGAAGGAGCGCGAGAAGTACCGCGCCGAGAACGGCAACGATACCGCCCGCATCGCCGCCCAGATCGAGAAGAGCACGGGCATCGAGGCGCGTGTCTGCGTGCCCGGCCACATGCTCCGCGGCGGTACGCCGAGCGCGTATGACCGTCTGCTCGCGACGCAGTTCGGCGTCCATGCGGCAAAGCTGATCGCCGAGGAGAAGTTCGGCCGCACGGTGGCCTATGTTGACGGCAAGGTCACGGCCAACAAGCTCGACGACATCGCCGGTAAGAAGAAGCTCGTCGACCCCAAGGGCCAGCAGGTGCAGACTGCCCGCGACCTCGGGATCTCGTTCGGCGACTGATCGGACAAACAACGCCCCTTCCCGCGCTGGGAAGGGGCGTTCATGCAGCAGGACGCCCCCTCCTTTGTGGGAGGGGGCGCATCGTTCATTTTGCAGCCGCCAGGTCGCGGATGTGCGCGATCTCGGCCTTTTCCTCGGCGGTCACGAAGCCGTCGCTGCGGGCGATGATGTCGCAGACGAGCGCGATCAGCTCACGGTAGGCATCGGCGAGCTTGGCGTTGAGGCCCTGCAGGGTCGCGATGCTGTCAGAGAGGGTGTCCTCGTAGTCGCCGCTGGTGATGAGCTCCTTGCAGCTCTCATAGACCTGCTCGAGCTCGCCGGACTGGTAGGTGAAGCCGAAGAGCTCGTTGAGATAGGCCACCTCGCGGTCGCTGACCCACCCGTCGGCGGTGATGGTGCGCAGGATGATGGTCACGAGCATGGCGGCGTAGTGGTCCTGCATCTCGCCGAGGCTCTCGCGGTCCCATGCCGCGCCAGCCTCCTGCTCCACGGCCTCGCAGCCGATCAGGAACCGCTCGAACCGCGCCTGGAAGCTCGCAGCGCTGATGTCAAGGTCTTTCATAGTGTCCTCCTTATAGGTTGATCGTTGGTCGATGGCCGTCATTCCTCCTCGGTGGTGTCAGCGGCCTCGGTGGTGGTGATGTCGTCGTAGGCGTCCCAGGCGTGGGCAGTCACTTCCTCGATGTGCTCCTCGGTGATCGTCCAGGAATGGCGGAACTGGTCGTCCACGACCGTCCAGCTCTCGCCGAGGGTGACGTCGTGGTAGCCGTTATCGGTGACCTCGTAGTCCTCGGCCTCGTCCCAGATGGGGTCATAGGGCAGCTCGCCGTCGACATCCGCATTGTTGTCGAACACGATCGTGGACATGTGATTCCCGTCGAGCGCGCCGTCATAGCGGAAGATGGTGAAGCCGGATCCGGCGCCCATGGTCATGAAGGCGCTCGCGAGCTGGGACTCTCCCTCGCGGAAGGCCACATTGCCGTCGATGGCGTTGCTCTTGTAGCCGTCCTCCACGAGCAGCTCGACGCCGCGCTCCGTGTAGACATAGACGGACATGGCCGTCTCCTGCATGATGACCAGCTCGGGCACGTCGTCCCCGTCCAGACGGATCAGCGCGAACCAGTTGGCGGGGGCATCGGGGTCCTCCTCCTCGGGCAGGTCGGCGAGGATGTCGGTCAGGGTACGGGCGTAGGCGGTCTGCCAGTCGCGCAGGGGCGCTTCGGTGGCCGCCTCGGTGGTGTCGCCGGTGGCCTTTTGGGTGGTCGTGGTGGTGGTCGTCGTCGTCGTTGTGGTGGTGGACGCGGCGGTGGTCTTCTTCTTGGTCGTGGCGGACGTTTCGGCGGTCGTAGCGGTGGTCACGGCCGTGGTCGTGGTGACGGCAGTCGTGGTCGCGGCCGGCATGGTCGCCTGCGGGAACTCCGAGGCACGTCCGCACCCCGTGCAGACGGCAGCCAGACAGAGCACCGCACAAATGGTCGTTCGTTTCATAGCAAGACTTCCTTTCTAAAAGGCGTTCATTTCCACTACCATCATAGCACAAACAGGGGCGGATGTCAAGCATTTGCGCGATCTGCTTGACAGGACGGGGAGGATGTGGTATCATGGCAGCAAGAGATGACGCAGATGAGGCCGAGGCGCGAAATGCTATTTTTGAGGATGCATGGACATATTGGGACGGGGACGGCATCGACGCGATCCTCGCCCAGATGCGAAAAACCGGATGACGATGGACGAGACCGCCTGACCAAATGTTGGGCGGTCTTTTTGTCTCCCCAGTCACATCCCCATCAAAGACCGCATATCCTCGCCCCGCGCGGCGCATACTGTCCTTGAGGTGATACCATGAAAGAGACAGACCACCTGCCGCCCGCGCTCGAGGACGTGCTCGCCGGGGTGCGGCAGCTCGCCCACAACAGCGCCGACCTCACGATCGGACGCGTCACGGTCGGGGACATCCCCTGCGCCCTGCTGACCTGCGAGGGGATGGTCTCCCAGACGGCCGCCGCGGAGCTGCTCATCGCCCCGCTGACCGCCATGCCGTCCTGCCCGGACGCCGCCGCGCTCTTCACGTCCATCCGCACCCGCCACATGATGGCGCTCGACCGTCCCACGGCCTATACCTATGCGGACCTGTTCGGCCTTGTCCACGCGGGATTCGCCGTCCTCTGCGCCGAGGGGGCGGGGGAGGCGCTGGGCTTCGGCCTCCAGGGGTACGAGCGGCGCGGCGTCACCGAGCCGATGGGCGAGGCGAGCCTGCTGGGCGGCCATGAGGGACTGACCGAGTCCGTCCGCACGAACATGGCCATGCTGCGCCGCCGCATGAAGACGCCCCGCCTGACCTACGAGCTGCGCCGGATGGGCACGCTGAGCCGCACGGACGTCTGCCTGTGCTGGCTCACCGACCGCGCCGACCCCGCGCTCGTCCGCCGGGTGCGCGAGCAGATCGCCGCCGCGCAGCCGGAGACCGTCCTCACGCCGGGCTATGTCATGCCGTTTTTGGAGGCACACGGGGGCGGCCTCTTCGACACGGTCGGCTATACCGAGCGGCCGGACGTGCTCGCGGCACGCCTCCTCGAGGGACGCATCGCCGTCCTCATCGACGGGATGCCGCAGGCGCTGACCGTCCCCCGACTCTTCGTCGAGAGCTTCCAGTCCATCGACGACCATAGCTTCAAGCCCTGGTACGCAACGTTCCTGCGCTGGATGAAGTACGCGGCGTTCCTGATCGCGCTCCTGCTGCCGGCGCTCTATGTCGCGGTCAGTATGCACCACCCGGAGCTGCTCGAGCGGACGCTCCTGCTCCTCCTGACCGCTGCCGAGGCGGATGAGCCGCTGTCGCTGCCGCTGGAGGGACTGGGCGTGCTCGTGATGTATGAGATCGTGCGGGAGGCGGGACTGCGGCTGCCGAAGGTCGTGGGCGGCGCGGTGAGCATCGTCGCGGGCATCATCATCGGGGACGCCGCAGTCGCGTCCGGCCTCGTGAGCACGCCCATGCTGACGATGACGGCCATCGCCGTGACGGCGGGCTTCATCGTCCCCGACCTCGCCCCCGCCATCGCCGTGCTGCGGATCGCGTTCCTGCTCGCGGGCGGCCTGTGGGGACTGACGGGCATCGCGCTGCTCGGGCTCGCCGTGCTGTTCCGTCTGTGCGCCACGGAGGGGATGGGCTACCCCCTCACCGCGCCCGTCACCCCCTTCCACCTGCGCGGCATGCGCGACGTGGCCACCCGCGTGGGGTTCCTGCGGATGCAGCATGGGGGCTTCAATGTGCGGGAGTATCGGGAGGGAGGTGCGCGATGAGGCAGATCCTGCGTCCCGGACAGCTCTTCGCCCTGCTGACGGTCGCGGGCGTGTGGCAGATCGTCTGTCTGCCGGAACAGGCGCGTGGCGTCATGGGCTACGCGGGGGCGCTCGCGATCCAAGTCCTCCTGCTCATCCCGGCGATGCTCCTGATCGGGCAGGGACGTCCCTTCGAGGACGTCATCGAACGAAAAAAGCCCATCGGATGGACCATGATCGGCTACTGCATCCTCTGGGGCGCACGGACGCTCACGCAGCTGCGCACGGCTGTCCCCACGCGGATGCAGACCGTCCCGGGGCGGGGGACGACCGCCGTCCTCCTGCTCGTGACCGTGCTCTATACGGCCACGATCGGCATCCGTGCAGCAGGCCGGAGCGCGCCGCCGGTGCTGGCCGTGGCGCTGGTCTCGGCCATCGTGCTGACGGTGGGCGCGTGGCGCCGCGCGGACCTCGACGCGCTGACGCTCCGCGTGGACGTCCCGGCCGCGGCGGCCTATGTCGCGGGGACGGGCGAGGCCGCGCTGCTCTGGCCGCTCGCCGGGCGGACGGGGCGCGGCGCCGTGCGGGCGGGGATGGCGTATCTGGCCGTGCGGTGTCTGCTCTGCGTGGGGATGACGGTGCTCTGCCTGACCGCCGGCGGACGCCTGACCCAGGGGGCGTACCCCTTTTTCACCCTCGCCGCGCTCTCGCAGCCGCTCCAGGGGCAGCGGGCGGACGCGCTGTTCATCCTCGTGTTCATGATGCTCGCGGTGATGCAGCTCACGCTGTTCGCGGGGACGGCGGCGCATCTCGCCCGCGTGATGCATCCCCGCCTGCGCGGGACGGCGGCCGCGGCGCTCGCGGGGATGCTCCTGCTGACGCTGCTCCCCGCGGACGTCATCGAGACGGCGGCGACCAGTCTGCTCCCCGCGGCGGCCGGCCTCCTCCCCGCGGCGACCCTTGCGGCCGCGGCGTCCAGAAGGCGGGCGGTCGCGTAAGGCATTTTTTGTGGATGAGACGGCGCAACGTCCCCCAAAGACGGCGGTGCTGTTTGTGGACGAGACGACGCACGTCCCCAACGCGGGCGTCGTGGTCTATCTCTTGTGGACGAGATGCCGCACGTCCCCAAAGGCGGGCGCGTGGTCCAGTTCTTGTGGACGAGACGGCGCACGTCCCCAAAGGCGGGCGGCGTGGTCCATCTCTTGTGGACGAGACGGCGCACGTCCCCAACGCGGGCGGCATCCACATGGAAACGATATCCAAAAAGGAGGTCACAGACATGAAACGGCTCCTGACTACGCTCCTGCTCCCCCTCCTCCTGACGGGATGCAGCACGGAGTCCCTCGCTGACCGCGCGTACACACAGGCCGTCGCGCTGCACGGGACGGCGCCGGTGCGCGTGACGGTGCGGTGCTTTGACGAGACGGACTGCCGCACGTCCACAGGAACGGACGTCCCGGCGGCCTTGCGGGAGACGGCGGCGCTGGCGGGCGGGGAGGTGTTCCTTGGCCACACGGAGCTGCTCTGCACGGACGGCACGGTCCCGCCGGCGACGCTGCGGGCGATGCTCGACGAGGAGGGCGTGTCTCCGGCGTGCCGCGTTTTTTACGCACCGCCGCCGTTCCTGGCCAGGGACGAGGCGGCCACGACCGTCCACACGCTCCGCATGGCCGAGCAGAGCGGCCTCCTCCCCACGGCCGACCTCGCCTCGGCGCTCGACGAGTGGTGCGGCGTCTGCCGGACGGCGCTCGTCCCGGGGCAGGGGGACGGCCTGCCGGCCATCGTCCTCCTCCGGGACGACGGCAGGACGACCCGTCTCACAGACGAGGCCGTGCAGGGGATGGCGCTCCTGCGCGTCCCGCGTGGACGCTTCCAGATGCGCGCCCCGGATGGGGAGAACGTGACCGTGACGCGCGTCCGGCGGCATGTCCGTGCGTCTGCGGACGATGTCTCCCTGACGCTCACGCTGCACACCGAGGGGGACGGCGCCGTGCTGCGCCCGTATGTGCAGACGCTCTGTGAGACGGCGGTCGCGGAGATGTGCGTCGCCCGCGCGGACGTCCTCGGGCTCGAGGCCGCGATGGCGCGTGCCGACCTGCCGCTCGACCCGGAGGCCTTCCCGCCGGTGAACGTCATCGTCGAGGTGAAGTGACGCAAGATGCCCCGCCGGTGAGCGGGGCATCTTCGATGTCAGTGGGCATGTCATCCAGGACGGTGCGCGAGGAGTCAGCGGTCGATGGCCTGCATCTCCTCCGGGGTATGGAGCCAGTGGGCACTGTCCGGGAGGACGGTCAGACCGGCGCCGATCCGTTCGGCGAACGCGGTCATCGTCGGGAGGGGCGTCATCTCGTCGTGCGCGCCGCAGATGATCTGCGTGGGGACGTGCCACTCGATCGGATGCGATCGGACATCGGCGAGATACCGCCATTCCAGCGGCTCGCCCCACGGCGTAGGGATCGTGCCGCGCGCGCGGAGGGACGCCTCGGTCTCCCCGACAGACGCGAGCATCCCCAGGATCATCCCCTCCATGTCCACGATCGGCGAGAGGAAGAACGCCGCCGCGAACGGGAGGCCGCCCAGCGCCTGCATCGCAAGGAACGCGCCGATGCTGTTCGCGATCAGGGTCACGCGCCCATGGCCGTCAAGGTGGGGCGCGGCCAGACGCGGCAGCACCTCCCGCGCCTCCCATGGCGTCTGCACGCGACCGTCGAGGCCGACGACGTCTGCATGTGGGAAGATAGGCCGATAATGCGCCGCTTCTGCGGGACTGCCACCCTTGCCGTGAAGATAGAGCACGAGGTCTTTCATAGGTCTCTCCTTATCAAAAATACCGCCCCCGACGGTCGCGGGGGCGGTGTGTGGGTTCAGAAGATCTGTCCCGGCAGCTTCCGCTTGACCTTCGGCGGGAAGGCCCGGTCGAAGGCGTCGACAGCGGCATCGTCGACATAATAGCCCTTCGGCGTCAGGTAGACGCCCGTGATGCCGTCGAGATAACCCGGGATGAGCTCCTTGCAGAGGAAGAACGACGCATCTGCGTCCTCCGGCAGGTCGTGGTAACGGATGCCGAACCGGCTCGCGTAGGTAAAGCCGCTCTTGCCGTAGAACGCGATGTTGCCCTCGAAGAGGACGGCGCCGAAGCCCTGCTGTGCGGCGGCGTCGAGCGAGGCGTCGAGGAGACGCTTGCCGAGCCCCGTCCGCTGGAGCGCGGGGTCGATGCAGATCGGTCCCATCGTGAGCACGGGGATGTCCCGGCCGTCATCCGCGCGGATGACCGTGCGCACGAAGATGTTCTGCCCGATGATCCGGCCGTCCTGCTCCATCACGAAGTCGAGCGACGGCACGAAGGCGGGGTCGTCCCGGAGGACATGCAGCACCAGATGCTCGCTGCACCCCGGACGATAGACGTTCCAAAAGGCCTCGCGGACGAGCGTCTCGACCGCACGGTGGTCCTTGGTCTCCTCCAAACGGATCGTGTGATCCTGATCGAAGCTGTTATCCATGAGATATTACCTCCAAGTCTTGAAATAGGGCGGCATATCGCGCTTCTTTCGACCGGGAGGCCGGATGCCGCATCCATGACCTCCCGGTCAGGATGCCGACTCCAGTGTACGGATGTACGTCAAATAGACACTTCCTTTAGTTATTATTTGATAGTATCGGTAGCTTACCCGTTGCTGCGCATGGTGTACTTGATGTGCTCGATGGCGGCCTCGGCGTACTCGGTGATCTTCGGGGACGCACCGGCGTTCAGGGCCTTCTCATACCACTCGAGCGCCTTCTCCGGCTGCGGACGCATTCCGCCGCTGCCCTTCATGAAGATGTCGCCGATGGCGAGCTGGGAGAGCACCAGGCCCATGGAAGCGGCCTCGGTGTGCCAATCCACGGCGCGGGCAGGATCCTGCGGGAAGGGATAGGTGCCCTTCTCGTAGCTGTCGGCGATCTGGAACATGACGTGCAGCAGCACATCGCGCTCCTTCTGCTCGAGGGTGGGGATGCGGTCCTTGATCTCGCGCAGGAAGCTGAGCATGCTGCTCATGTAGTTCTTGCTGCGGGGCTTGCCGAGGAACGTCCAGCTGCCCATCTCGTCCATCTCGGAGACGGTGAACATGGCGTAATCGAGCAGCTCATCGAACTTGCTCGCGTCGCTCTTGGCAGCTTCGGCCGCAGCGGCGCCGTTACCGGCGGCAGCATTGGAATCGGCCGCGATATTGGCATTGTTCTGCATACGGTCATAGAGCAGGTTGTCCTTCTTGTTGTTGAGACGGTCGAGCATCTCGCGGTAGTTGGACTGCCAGATCTCGTTGCCGTGCGCCTCAGCGCGGCGCTCCTGCATGAGGATGTAGTCGAGCATATGGATGCAGCGCTCCATCGGCTCGATGGCCTCGAGCTTCGGGATCATCGAATTGATGCGCTCTGCGATCAGGAAATAGTGGAACATCGACATCTCCATGAAGGTGTCGCGGGCATCGCCCTTGGCGAGCTTTGCCTGACGGAACTCGTCATCCGCCTTCTCCTTGAGCTGCTCGACCGTCATGCGGTCCGTGCCCTCACGCCACTGGTGGGCGCCGCAGTTCGGGCAATTGATGCCGTTGCCGTGCAGCTTCTTGCCGCAGTTGTAACAAACCTTTGCTGCCATATCCGTAGACTCCTTTACATATGTATTGTGCATGAACTTAGATGCGGGCGCTGCCCGCCGATGTGCCGATGGCACACCCATCCCGCTCCCGACGCGCACGCGCGTATGGCGGGTCGAAAACCGCCGTTTCGAGAGCTATTCCCATATCATTTATTATAGCACAAACACATAAAAATAGCAAGCCCTTCCGCCGCATTTGTAGATCTTATACAAAGAATATGCGATAGATCCGGCAGGATAGACAGATCCGTACACGCGATCCTGTGCAGGATGAAAAAAGACTGCCCACGCCGTATCATGCGGCGCAGGCAGGGATGCTCTTATCGTGACGCGATCACAGGCAGTGGGCGCGCAGCTCCTCGGGGGAGAGGGGGGAGAGGTAGCCGGGGGCGATGTCGAACGCGGTCTTGCAGCCGGTCTGGCCCTCTGCGGAGAGGCGGGACAGGGCGCGGGCATAGGCCACGAGCACGGACGCGGTGAACTCGGGGTTGGAGCCGAGCTTCAGGGAATACTCGATGGTCTGGGTCGTGGACAGGTCGGCGCCGGTCTTGCCGGAGCGGATGACGAAGCCGCCGTGGGGGAGGGTATTGTGCTCGCGGTCGAAGGTCTCCTCGTCGATGAAGTTCACGGTGGTGTTATACTCATCGAAATAATTCTTCATGGTCTTGATGTCCTGCTCGATCTGGGCGAGGTCGGCGCCCTCCTCGGCAACGACATAGCAAACGCGCTCATGCTTGTCGCGGGTGGTGAGCTTGGGCTGTGCGCCGCTGCGGACGGCCTCGATGGCGCTCTCGACGGGGCAGGTGTACTGGATGCCGCGCTTGACGCCCTTGACGCGGCGGATGGCATCAGAGTGGCCCTGGGAAACGCCCTTGCCCCAGAAGGTATAGGTCTCGCCGTTGCGCAGGATGGCCTCGGCATAGACGCGGTTGAGGGAGAAGAGGCCGGGATCCCAGCCGAGGGAGATCATGCCGAGATGGCCGCTCTCCTTGGCAGCCTTGTCCACGTTCGCGAAGTGCTCGGGGATGCGGGCGTGGGTGTCGAAGCTGTCGATGACGTTGAAGTCCTTGACGAGCGCGGGGGTCTGCTCGGGCAGGTCGGTCGCGGAGCCGCCGCAGATGATCATGACGTCGACAGCGTCCTTATACTTGGCAGCATCGGCCAGCGGATAAACGGGAACGCCGGGGGTCTGGAGCTTGACGGACTCGGGGGCACGGCGCGTGAAGACGCCGACGAGCTCCATGTCGTCGTTCTGACGGATGGCGAGCTCGACGCCTCTGCCGAGGTTGCCATAGCCGGCGATGCCGATTCGGATCTTCTTCATTGGGAATGACCTCCATTCGATCTTGTGGATGTGGGAGCGCCGCCGGAGCGGACACTTCATTTTTTAAAGTTTACTCGTATATTATAGCACAAAAAGCTGATCTTGTAAAGAAAAAATCGGGAATGGGATCCATTTTTTAAAAACGAAAGGCAAAACCGCGCTTTATCCTGCTTTTTGAATGTCGGGACGGGGCATACAGATGTATGTACGCAGCGGACAGTTTGCCGGGTTTACGGGGGAGGGGCATCCTTCCCCCGAACGTTTGCGGTCAGACGCGACGTCCCCGCGCCCCCGGTCGCCCCTCACCCCCTGACCCCCTCTCCCCGTCCGGGGAGAGGGGGAAATAGGCCGGCCTTGCAGGCCGGCGCCGCTTTTTCCGCCCGCTGACGCGGGCGGGGGATGGCCAAATATACGCAGGGAGGCCATTCCCGCACTTGACGGTGTGGGCATCTCTCCTGCGTGCGGGGCGGCTCCCACCTGTGCGCGGCGGCGGGATGCCATCTATCCGGCCAGACCCGGCCACAAAGCCCGCGCCCCCTGACTGTCCGTCAAGGGGCGCGGTGCGTCACTGTTCCGAATACAGATGCTGATAGAGCGCCTCACTGTACGCATCGAGATCGCGCTGCGGCACGTCGCCCGCGCCGACCATGATCCGGAACTCGCCGGCATCATAGAAACGCCTATTTTGCGGCCTCAGTCCCCCGACCAGCGTCTCCCTGTCGAGGACGGATGCGGGGTCGTCCGCGAGGAGGTCGAGGGGCATCTCCGTGAAGCTGACCACGAGGGCGGTCTCGTCCCTGCCCATGTAGGTGACGGTCAGGGTCGGGTACGTCTCCCCATCCGGGGCGGCGGCGGTCTGTCCGACAGAGATCAGCGAGAGCGTCGCGTTCCCGACCGTCTCGTCGTGCGGGACGAAGCCACGGCAGAAGGGCGCCGCGGCCTCGGCCTCCTCGAAGGTCGCAAAATGCGTCTCGCGTGGGACATCGTTCGCGTCCGCATACGCCGAACCGCTCATGCACTCCACGAACGCCGTGAAGTCCTCCGGCAGGCAGTCCGCCGTCACCCAGACCTGGCACCTGCCCGCGGACGCATGGACGGCATAATGGGTCGTCAGGCCGTTCGCGGAGGCAGTGGCGTAGGGGGACTGGGTGACCGTTTTGTCCGACCATGCGCCGTCGAGCGCGGGCGCAGGCTCGCCGAGCGGGGCGCGGCTGTCGGTCGCCAGCGTGTAGTACGCGGTGAGGGAACGCCCATCGTTCGCCGTCCACGCGACCTCGAGCGTCCACGGCTCCTCCGTGAGGAGACAGCGGTCGGCCGTGAGCCCGCCGAGCCGCTCCTTCTGCGGCACCCACCCCTCACACGGCGCGAGCCAGTCGGCCTCGGCAAGGGTCAGGGAACGGGACGGCGCCGGCATCTGCATGGTGTTCCGCTGGGCGAGCGTCAGCGCGGTGGGACGCAGCGCGATGATGTCCGAGAGGAGCTGCACGACCTCGCGCTTGTCCATGCCCTCCGTGTTCAGGAGGTACTGCGAGTCGGCCACATGGAGATAGCTCTCGCTGCACCCGTCCTCCCGGTATGACCCGTAGAGGCCGAGATCATCGCCGAGGGGCGTGGAGGTCGGACCGCCGAGGGTGTCTGTCCAGTCGACGCCGTCGAAGATCCAAAGTGTCGCCGTTTGGCCGCTTTCATTGTAGCCAAGGCGTGCGTTCCGGGGCGTGCCATCGGCCGCCTCATAGACATCGGTGAGCCAAAAATGCCGCTCGCCGATCCAGACGTCCATGTCCACCATCGTGAGATGCGTCCCGCCATCGAAGTCGGGCGCAAAGTCGATCGCGGCCTTTTTGCGCGGGAAGCAGGCATCCAGCTCCTCCTCCGTGAGGTCGAGCGGCGCATAGAGAGACGCCACATCCGCCGGATGCCGCGCGATCGCCACGATCAGCGCCAGCACCTCGCGGCGCGTCATCTCGCTCGTCATGAGGACGTACTGCACGTCGTCCACATGGAGATAGCACTCGCTCTGCCCGTCATCGAAATAAGTGGCATGGAGGCCGCACGGGATGCCGAGGGGCGATACGGGATCGGGCAGCCGATCCGTCCAGTCCACGCCGGTCAGCATGGTGAGCTGCGCCCTGCCGTCTGCGGTATGGAGGGCGGCATTTTTCGGCACGCCGTCGGCATCGAGGTAGACCGCATCCGTCTGGAAGGTCATCCCGCCGACCTCGAGCGGAGTCCCGCCGAGCACGCGCTCCCCGCCGAGGAGGTCGAGGGCGAAGTCGATCGTCCCGGCATTGCCGTTGAAGAGAGCGGCGATGTCGTCATCGGTCAGACTGTCGAGCGAGGCGGCGGCATCGTGCAGACGTTCCAGCTCTGCGGCGAAGAGCGCCATATCCTCCTCCCGGCACGTCCCCGAGACGAACACGCCCCAGATGCCGTCGATGTTCCAGAAATACTGATAGTCCCGGCAGTCGCCGATCTCGCCCGAGGCCGACCGCAGCGAATCCTGCGAGAGATCCGGCAGGCCGGAGTATCCGGCGCCATATTGGGCGAACCGTGCTTTGATGAACTCCGTCTGGTCGAGGGAGCGGAACTCCGCCTCGTAGGAGATGATCGTCTCGCCCATGGCGCAGACGAGGTGCGGGCACGCGGCGACCAGTCCGCCGAAGCCGCCGCCCTCCGGCACGATGCCCGCCATCACGGACGCGGGGACGTCCTCGGGCGCGACCAGTCCGCGGCCGGTGATGTTGTCGGTCTCGCCCTGCCAGATGGCGCGGGGGTCGCGGCGCTGTCCGGCGAGGGTGTAGACCATCTCCATGGCCGTCCGCTGATCGACGGCGCCCTCGAGGTGGTAGCGCGTGCCGCACGCGAGGAGGTCACAGGCGGTGCGGCCGTCCTCGGAGGTGTGTCCCCAAAATGCCGCAGAATAGCCCATCGGATAGACCGGGTCGGTCTGCGGCATGAGGATGTCGAGGTCGACGGCGGCCTCGAGGGTGAGGGTGAGGTCGGCGTCATCGGCGGTGAGGCGGACGATGGAGACGTTCCTCGTGCGCTGTTCCTTCCACGCGGCGGTGATGTGGAAGGGGTGCCCGACCAGGTCGATGGTCCCGGTCGGCAGATCGTCGACGGTGATCGCGCCGTCGGGGGACTTCATCATGATGCTGTCGGAGAAGCATCCGGCGATGTCCTCATCGGTCATGCGCGCGGTGACGCCGGCATAGCACGCCTGCCCGTCCTCGACGGCGACCTCGGACTGCGGCGTGATCCGCTCGGCGAGCCGCACGCCCATCCAGACGGCGGGGACGGCCAGCAGGAGCGCCGCGGCCACCGGCAGGATCCGCCGCAGCAGGGGACGGCGCGCGGGGCGGTCGTGGGCGGGGAGGTCGGCGAGGTGTTGCTCGTCCACCTGCGCGAGCATCCTTTCCATCTCTTGCTTGGTCATGATAGGAGCCCCCTTTCGGTCAGATGCCGCCGCAGCTTTTCGCGCATACGGTAGAGCATCGAGGTGATCTTGGACACGGAAAAGCCCGTCATATCGGCGATCTCGTCGATGGAGCAAAATTCCCAATAGCGCAGGAGGAACACCCGCCGCTTGGCGTCCGGCAGCGACGCGAGGAAGGCATTGATCGCCTCCCCGAGCGCCGTATCGTCCGCGCCGCACGGCGTCCCGTCCGCGATGCAGTCGCCCAGCTCCTCGAGCGAGACCTGCATCTCGGGCGCACGCTTGGCGGCGGTGCGGTATTCCAGGCGTTTGCATCCCAGATTCCGCGCGATCTTCGCGAGGTACGCCCGCAGCGACACCGGCCTTGCCGGCGGGATGGACGTCCACGCCGCCATCCAGGTGTCGCTCTCACATTCCTCGACATCGCCCTCATCCTGCACGATCCTGCGCAAAACGTGCCGCACAAGTCCGCCGTATCGCGTCTGACACGCCGCGATCGCCGCCTCGTCTCTCGCAAAGAACTGCGCGATGATCTCGCTGTCTTTCATGGGGATGCGCCTCCTTTCATTGCGGAGTATTTGCCTTTAGGCGGGGGATTTGCCGCCGCAGAGCGGCGGCCTAGGAGGGGCTCCTCGCCCCCTCCTTGACCTCCCTCGGCAGGAGGCTGAGCCTCCTGCACCTGCATCGCTTTTGGCTTTCTATCTATCTAGTACGGAAATAGGGCAGGGATATGGCGGATGCAGACAAAGATATAGAAAAGGATAGAAAAGGCGCCCCTGTCAAAGACAGAGGCGCCAGCGGATGCTATTGGGGTCGCTTACTTGTTCAGACGAGCCTCGATCTTGTCGAGCACGTCACGCAGCGCCTGCGGAACACGGCCGCCCTTGGCAGCGATGTCCTCATCATAGTAACGGCGCATCTCCGCGATCTCCTTCTTCCAGAGGTCGGTGTCGACGTCGAGCAGCTTGTCCATGATCTCGGGCGTTACCTCGTCCTCGATGCCCTCGAGGTTGATGTCGCCCTTCTTGGGCAGGTAGCCGATCGCGGTCTCCTCCGCGTCTACCTCGCCCTCGCAGCGCTTGATGATCCAGTCGAGGACGCGCATGTTGTCGCCGAAGCCCGGCCACATGAAGTTGCCGTTATCGTCCTGCTTGAACCAGTTGACGTTGAAGATCTTGGGCGCCTTGTCACCGAGCTTCTCGCCCATCTCGAGCCAGTGTGCCCAGTAATCGCCGACATTGTAGCCGATGAACGGCTTCATGGCCATCGGGTCGTGACGCAGTACGCCAACGGCGCCGGTCGCAGCGGCAGTCGTCTCAGAGGAAACAGCGGAGCCCATGTAGGTACCGTGAGTCCAGTCGAAGCTCTGGTATACCAGCGGGGTGGTGGAGGCACGGCGGCCGCCGAAGATCATCGCGCTGATCGGCACGCCCTCGGGATCGTCGAACTTGGGCGACAGGCACGGGCAGTTGGTGGCCGGTGCGGTGAAGCGGGAGTTCGGATGTGCCAGGGTCTTCTTCTTGCCGGTCTTCTCGTCGATCTCGCTGGTGTACTCCACGCCGTTGACCTTCTTGCCGGTCCACTCGGTCGCGTCAACAGGCGGTTCCTTGGTCAGCTTCTCCCACCAAACGGTGTTGTCGGAGTTGTCGAGGGCAACGTTCGTGAAGATGGCGTTCTTCTTGGTCGCAGCCAGTGCGTTGTAGTTGGACTTCTCGTTGGTGCCGGGGGCAACGCCGAAGAAGCCGTTCTCCGGGTTGATGGCATACAGACGGCCGTCCTTGCCGGGCTTGAGCCAAGCGATGTCGTCGCCGACGGTGAATACCTTGTAGCCGTTCTTGAGGTAGCCCTCCGGCGGAATCAGCATGGCCAGGTTGGTCTTGCCGCACGCAGACGGGAAGGCAGCGGTGATGTACTTGGTGTCGCCGTTGGGCTTCTGCACGCCGAGGATCAGCATGTGCTCAGCCATCCACCCCTCGTTCTTGCCCTGGAAGGACGCGATACGCAGTGCGAAGCACTTCTTGGAGAGGATCACATTGCCGCCGTAAGCGGAGTTGATGGACCAGATGGTGTTGTCCTCCGGGAACTGCACGATATAGCGCTTCTCGGGGTCAACATCTGCCTTGGAGTGCAGGCCGCGGACGAAGTCATTGGAATCGCCGAGCTTGTCGAAGGCCGCCTTGCCCATACGGGTCATGATGTTCATGTTCAGGACAACATAGATGGAGTCCGTCAGCTCGACGCCGACCTTGGAGATCGGGGAGGTGACAGGGCCCATGCTGTACGGGATGACGTACATGGTCTGGCCCTTCATCGCGCCGTCATACATGGGGGTGAGCTTGGCGTACATCTCCTTGGGGTCCATCCAGTTGTTGGTCGGACCTGCGTCCTCCTTGGTGCGGGTGCAGATGAACGTTCTGTCCTCTACACGGGCAACGTCATTGACAGCCGTTCTGTGGTACAGACAGCCGGGGAGCTTCTCCTCGTTGAGATGCCACATCTTGTTGGGGTCGCCGTCCGGGAGAGAGGTGACCTCCTCGATCAGCTGATCGAGCTGCTCCTTCGAGCCGTCGATCCAGACTACCTTGTCGGGCTTGCAGAGATCCACACACTCCTGTACCCAGTCGAGTACCTTCTGGTTGGTGGTCAGCGCGCCCTGCTTTGCATCGATCGCCATGGTAAAAACCTCCTTGAGATTTCCACGCAGCATTGCCGCGTGGTGCATTTGGTACTCTGGACGCCGCCCCGCAGATCCCCGGGGAGGTCGCTCCAAAAGTATTCCATTATTTATTATAACTGATTTTTGGAAGATCGTCAAGTGTTTGTCAGGCGGACTTTCATTTTTTTAGTGCCTGCCTTTTTATCGTATGGGGACGAGGCGCCGCCGCCGTGGAGGACCGCCCGTCCCGCACCCGAAAACGTCCCACCGGCGCGGTGGCCGATGGGACGCAGTCTGTCAAAAAAGTCGTTTTTCTAGGCGGCTTCTCCCCACCCCCCTGCCCCCCGCCCCCAGGGGCGGGGGGAGAAAATGGCGGCCCTGCGGGCCGCGGTATCAAAAAGCACCAAATGATAAAAATGAGGTTTTTCGACAAGCTGCGTCCCACCGACGCGTATGGCCGATGGGACGTCCGTATCTTAGAGAGGCTGCCGCCTTACGGCTCGAGGTCGAAGAGCTGGCAGTAGAAGTTGGCGTAATCCGTGCGGTCCTCCTTGGTGAAGGCGATGGCGGAGGACGGATGGAGGTTCATCTTGCCGGTCAGGAGGTACTGGATGTCGTAGCCCCACTTCAGGCCGGACTCGCGCAGCTTGAGGATGTAGTCCTCATAGAAGCGCAGGATGGGGGAGAGGTTGTACTTCGGGTTCTTCAGGAAGCCGAGGAGCAGCTCCATCGCGCAGTTGCCGGCGCCGCGGCCCATGCTGCCGACGGTGGCATCCAGGAAGGACGCGCCGCGCGTGCAGGCCTCGACCGTGTTCGCGAAGGCCATCTGCTGGTTGTTGTGGGCATGGATGCCGACGGACTTGCCGACCGGCTCCATCGCCGAGACATAGAGCTGCGTGAGCTTCTGGATCTGCTCCGGGAAGAGCGAGCCGTAGCTGTCCACGATGTAGACGCCGTCCACATGGCTCTCGGCCAGCAGCGCGAGCGCCTCCTCGATGTCGGGGGTGTTCGCCTTGCTGATCGCCATGATGTTGCAGGTGGTCTCGTAGCCGAGGCTGTGGGCGTACTCGATCATCTCGATCGCGGCGGGCATGGTGTTGATGTAGGTCGCCACGCGCACCATGTCGATGACGCTCTCCTCCTTCGGCAGCAGGTCGCGCTTGAGGTTCGTGCGGCCCACGTCCGCCATCACAGAGAGCTTGAGGTCGGTCTCGTTATTGCCGACGATTCGGCGCAGGCTCGCCTCCTTGCAGAACTTCCAGTCGCCGAAGTCCTCGGCCTTGAAGACGTCCGTGTCTGCGAGGTAGCCCATCTCCATATAGTCCACGCCAGCGCGCAGATTCGCCAGATACAGCGCCTTCACGAACTCATCCGTAAAGAAGAAATTGTTCACCAGACCGCCGTCGCGGATGGTGGCGTCAAAGACCTTGATGTCAGGTCTGTAGGTCATCAGATTGCCCTTGCGTTCCATAGTCTTACCTCCTGTTTTTTTCGGGGACAAGTCCCCGCGCGGCCGTATCACCGCGGCCGTCTCATTCGATTTCGTGATTTAAAGCTTTTATGTGTTTATGCACTAAATCGTTTCGGTACTCTTATTGTAACACCATCCCGAACAAAAATCAAGTCTTTTTCATCGAATCCCGAAAAACTGTGATATTGCACGATCTTCAACAGCAAAACTTCGTTCGATCCGTGGACGATGCGTGACCGGCGCCGCTATTGACACCGCCGCCCGGCTGTGCTATGATAAGGATGACAGTAGCAAGACGTGGAGGTGACAGCGATGACCTACCGACTGGCGAGCGAACGCGGTCTCCCTCTATCAAAAGAACGGCTATCGAAGAGCAGGCGCCGCAAGGCGGCGCAAGGGCAGCTTCTCCCTGATGGAGAAGCGCCTGTGACGAAGGAGGCATCCCCATGACGATCTATGATGCAGCATGGTTTTTCCTGATCTACGCGCTCCTCGGCTGGTGTGTCGAGGTGGCGTATGCGGCGGTGAACGTGGGCAAGTTCATCAACCGCGGCTTTCTGAACGGTCCCTGGTGCCCGATCTACGGCTTCGGGGCGGTCGGCGTGATCTGGCTGCTCACGCCGGTGCGCGACCAGCTCCTGCTCCTCTTCGCCGGCTCGGTCCTGCTGACGACGACGATCGAGTTCATCGCGGGCTTCGCGCTAGAGAAGCTCTTCCACATGCGCTGGTGGGACTACACGACGCAGCCCTTCAACATCGGCGGCTACATCTGCCCGAAGTTCTCGCTGCTCTGGGGCATGGCGTGCGTGATCGTGGTGGACGGGCTCCATCCGTGGGTGGAGCGCTTCACGTCCTGGATCGCGCATACGCCGGGGCTCGTGATCGTCTGCATCTGGGGGACGGTGCTCCTCGTGGACTTCATCGTGACGCTGACGGACGTCCTGCGGATCCGTGCCCGGATCACGGCGCTGCGGCGTCTCACCGATGAGCTGCACAAGCTCTCCGACAGCATGGGCGCGCACATCTCCGACGGCGTCCTCGACGTGATGGAGGGCGGGGAAAAGCTCCAGCTCCACGCGAGCGAGGGCGCGTTCCGTGCGCAGGAGGCCCTCGAGGAGGGGCGCCAGCGGACACAGGAGGCCATCGAGTCCGGGATGCGCCGCCTCGAGAACGAGCGCCAGGAGCTGGAGGACTATGTCCACGGCGAGACTTTGGCCGCCCGCGAACGCATGGACGCCATCCGCGACCGGATGCGCCGTGAGCAGGCGCTGATCCCCCGGCTCGCGCGGCGGCGTCTGACCCGTGCCTACCCGCAGCTCGCCCTCCTGATCGACGACCTCTCCGATCTCTTCAAGAACGAGGACGAGAAGTGAGGGCTCCCCGATGGGCACGATCTGGCCCCTCCCCCGGCTTGACGTCTCCCCCAAAATGTGGTATACTATATAAAAGATAGAAACGGTGCGGCCATCTGCGGACACGCACCAAAGAACGGGAGGTGATGGGCATGTCCCTCTTCAAGCGCCGCCTTGCGGCACAGGAGCCGGACGATCTCGACGAGGAAGACCTCGATGACGAGGATCTCGATGAAGACGATGAAGACGATGAAGACTACGACGATGATGACGATGATGACGACGAGGACTACGACGGCCTCGACGACTACAGCACCGATGACCCCGAGGCCCGTGAGGTCTTCGAGGAGGAGGCCGATGCGCTGACCGAGGAGGCCGAGGATGCCATCCTCGACGCCAAGGACCGCCGCACGATGGACCGCTTCGCCAAGCGCTGCCTGCGGACGGCCATCGGATTCGTGGTCGCGGGGGCGCTGCTGTTCCTCGCGGAGGCCAAGCTCGGCATCTGCTTTGGGTACACGCTCGCGCCGCATGTGATCCCGCTCGCGTTCTTCGGCGGCGGGATGCTCGCGCTCATCATCGCGATGATCGGATTGCAGCGCAAGATCGTCATGGCCCTCGTGCTGCTCTGCTTTGGATGGTACATGATCCTGCTGTACGGCATCTTCGACCGGCTCTCCCCGGAGACGGCCTACACCTACCTCCCCGGCACGAGCCGCCTCGTCCAGATGACGCGCGTCACCAGCTACACGTCCACCAAGCTCTACATCGACGAGCCGATCGTGTGGAACGTCGTGTCCCGCCGCTTCACGCTGCCGGTCCAAGGGCGCACGCGGCCGATGGTCGAGCTGGTGTATCTCGAGTTCGACCCGGACAATGAGGTCGTGCGCCTCTCCTATGAGGATCGCCTCTGGGCGGTCTACGACCCCAAGGCGGACGTCTGGTACGACCTCCTCCACCGCAGCATCCCCGAAGATCTCCTCCAGGAGGAGACCACCGAACCCACCACTGCTCCGAAAAAGCACAGTTATAAGTAGTTTTCGTCTAGTTTTGTCGAAGCCCTTGACACCGCCGCTTTGGGGTGCTATACTGGAGATGGGTCCGGCAAATGTCGGATACTAACATGCTCTACACACGGTCCCCCTTCGCTCGCGGAGGGGGACTAGTGTTTATGAATATTTTGTAAACATTTGGAAGCGCCCGCAATATGATCCCGCGCGTCCGTCGATGAGGGTGAACGAGGATATGACATCCCCGCAAAAGGAGGTATGAACTATGAAAAAACAACTGACCAAGCTTGCCGCGCTCCTGCTGGCGTGTACCATGCTCTCTTTGCCGCTCGCTGCCCATGCAGAGGCCATGCCCGACCCGGTCGAGGCAGCGGACCAGACCGCGCCTGAGCCGGTCACGGTGGCCTTCCGCACGATCGAGCAGGACGGCCTGATCTTTACCGTTTATGATAATGAGAACGCCGCCTACCTCACCGGCATCCAGGATGACCTCACGGTCGCGGTGATCCCGGCGGAGGTCGAGGGGATCCCGGTCGTCGGCACGAGCTTCAGCTTCTCGCCGTACCAGTACATCCACCAGGGCGAATCGCTCCAGGAGTTCCGCCTCGCGGAGGGACAGACCGGGTGGAAGGTCATCGACGGCGCGCTCTACAGTCCCGACGGCAAGACCCTCCTCGCATGGCCCCGCGGCCGCGCCGGCGCGTGCGAGATCGCCGAGGGCACGGAGACGATCGAGCAGTACGCCTGCTGTGCCTGCGAGGGGATGACGTCCCTCACGCTCCCCTCCACCCTGACGCGCATCAACTACGGCGCGTTCACGCGCTGCACCGGCCTGACCGAGGTCGTCATCCCGGACAAGGTCAACAACATCGCCCAGGGCGCTTTCAGCGGATGCACTGGGCTGACGACGCTCCACCTCGGCGCCGCGGTCGCCTGGATCGCGACGGATGCCTTCCTCAACTGCCGCGCCCTCTCCGAGGTCACGAGCGATTCGGCGAGCTACCTCGTCGAGGACGGCGGCCTCTATCATGTCGCACAGAACAAAAAGAATCTGACGCTCTGGCCGTCCGGCCGCCCGGAGACGACCCTCACCATCGCGCCGGGTACCGTCACCATCGACGATAACGCGGTCACCGGCAGCGACGTCATCACGGACGTCGTCATCCCGGAGGGCGTGACGCGGATCGGCCTGGGCAACTTCTCCGACATGTCCGCGCTGACCTCGCTGACCGTCCCGGAGGGCGTGAGCTACTTCGCGGGACTGCGCCGGTGCGATGCGCTCGAGGAGATCCACCTGCCGTCCACGCTGAGCTTCCTCGACTACAGCTCCCTCCGCGACCTCCCCGCGCTCAAGGAGATCTGGATCAACTGCACCTATGCCGACGCCCAGAAGATCGCGAACTGGACGAGCATCGAGACCCTCCGTGATCCCAAGATCCTGATCCATTATGCGGACGATGCGCCGTTCACGCTCACCGAGGCGGACGGGTGCGCGTTCAAGATCTTTGAGGACCACGCCGAGCTGATCTATGCGATCGACGCTCCCGCCGACCTCACGATCCCGGAGACCGTGGACGGCCAGCGCGTGACCGCGATCGCGGACAATGCCCTGCGCGGGACGGACCTGACCTCCGTGACGATCCCGGAGGGCGTGGAGACGATCGGCAAGTTCGCATTCTATGGCTGCAAGACGCTCACGTCCGTGACGCTGCCGCAGAGCCTGACCTCGCTCGGGGCATCCGTTTTCGCCAATTGCGATGCGCTCACCGCCGTCACCGTCCCCGCCGGCATCACGAAGATCCCGACCGGCTTCTGCATGGGCTGCGACACGCTGACCGACGTCGCCCTCCCGGACGGCATCACCTCCATCGGGGACAACGCATTTTACCAATGCGCGGCGCTCCCGTCGATCACGGTGCCGGACAGTGTGCGCTATCTTGGCGGCAACGCGTTCTCGGAGTGCGCGGCGCTGACGTTCTTCCGTTTCCCGCAGGAGAAGTGCGAGGTCGGCGCGTGCCTCTTCCTCCGCTCCGGCCTCCAGTCCGTGACGATCCCGAGCTGGATGGAGACGATCCCGCGCTGCATGTTCGCCGGGACGGCGCTCACCGAGGTGACGCTCCCCGCGACCGTCCACACGATCGAGGAGCTGGCGTTCGCGGAATGCTCGAAGCTCAAGGCCGTGACCATCCTCGACCCGGACTGCATGGTCAGCTCCGACTATGGGCCGAACTACCGCGGCACCATCTCGAACGTGGCCGAGGAGCTGTCCGGCGGCGGCTGCGAGATCGAGGTAGAATATCATTATATGGGCGCGATCCGCGGCTATGCGGGGACGTTCGCGGAGGAATACGCGAAGGCCTCGCCGTGCGAGTTCGTCCCGATCGAGGAGATCGCCGGCGACCTCGATGCCGATGAGGACATCACCATCATGGACGCGATCATCATCAACAAGGCGCTCCTCGGCGGCATGAGCCTGAGCGGCAAGCAGACCGCCCTCGCCGACCTCGACGGCAGCGGCACCCCCGACACGACCGACGCCCTCATGCTCCTGAAAAAGGTCGTGCATCTCGACTGACAGCACCTGTGGACCATTCGTTTGCTCCACCTCCTAAGACCCCCGCCCGCCCTGCCTCCACAGGGCGGGCGGGCTTTTTTCGAGCACGACGAAGCCCCCTCCCGTGACAGGAGGGGGCATTCGGTATCGGGTCGGATGCGCGGTCAGGACACGCGCGCCAGCAGGTCCTCGATCGCCTTGGCGACCCTACGGTTTTTCCCCGATTCGGTAGACGGAAAAGCGCGTGCGCGAGTCGTGCAGCTCATAAAAACAAAACAGCGCCGATGCCAAAAGTCCGATCCCGACCATCATGAGGAGGTCGGAGCGGTACGTCTCGTAGACGCCGCCGTCCCGTGCGAGCTGCGGTGCATAGCACAGCGCGTCGCCAAAGCTGACCGCCCAGCCCCGCGCATACTGCACGGCCTTGACGAGGCGGAAGGTGCCGTAGGAGAGCGCCGTCCCCAGCGCCGTGACGACCAGCGCGCTCGGCCACGACAGCTTGACGCCCTTCCATTTGTACCCCACGACGAGCGCCGCGCCAAACACCGCGCTCAGCATCGAGCTGACGAAGCCCAGCAGTCTCAGCAAAAACACCAGCACAGACGCCCCCAGTCCGCAGACGAGAGCGCCCGCGAGACCCGGGAGCGGCCGCTCCACGCGCTCGGCCTCCGCAGTGCGGTCGGAGGCGAGGTGGGAGCGCACAGTTTCGGCGCTCTCCTCGGTGAGGAGATGCCAGCCGTTGTCGGCACGGTAGACGTCGATGCTGCCGGTGCGGCCGAGCTCGTCGCAGTCCGGCGCGCCGTGTGCCTCCAGATAGCCGATCACGCGGTCGAGGAGGGTCGCGGTCTGCTCGGCGGACGTCTTCGGGCGCTCCATCGGGAGATTCCGCAGGAACGCATAGCACCGCCCCTTCTTCGCCGCCTGCCATCCCGTGAAGGCCACGTCCGGCGCGGGGACGTTCCCATCGGCACAGAGCACGGCCACGACGGCCTGGCTGTTCGCGCCGTTCTGCGGATAGAGAAGGACGTGCCGCCCGCGGTACGTCCCGGCAGCGACGCCCTCACGCGCATACCAGCGCAGCGTGAGGGCGTCGGCGGTGAGACGGAGCGCTTTTTTCGCGTTCCCCATTACCAGATCTTGTAGTCGTCGTCCACGAAGTAGACCAGCTCAGAGAGCTTGAGCTCCGTGATCGGGACGTCGGACAGCAGCGCCTTGCGGAGCACGTCCGCACGCGCACTGCGGCCGAGCACGGGCAGGAGCTGCTCACGGGTGGGACGCTGCTTGAGGAGGAACTGCCGCACGGCGTCCTCCATGTAGCCGTAGCTGCGCACCTGCGGCTTGGTCAGGCGGACATCGGGCGTGCCGCCGTCCTTCTTGACGGGGATGAGGATGTCGCTGTCACGGAACTCCAGCACCTGCTGTGCCACGATCTCCGGCAGGAAGCTGACGAGCTCGGTGGCCAAAGACGGGTCAGGCGCGAGGGACTTGACCGCCTCCTCGAGGAGGTCGGGCGAGGGCTTCATGCCGCTGCAGAGCGTGTAGAGGATGCGGAAGGTGAGGTCGCCGACGGTCTGCACGGTGTAGGGGCAGCGCTCCCAGGTGGCCTCGTCCTGGACGAGGAGGAAGCGGAAGACGGCGTGCGGGTGGAGGTCGTCGCGTGTCAAGAAGTCGTGCTCGATGCCGAATCGGATGAGGGACTCATCGAAGCTCTCGAACGGCACATCGTTGATGTGCAGCTCAGGATAGATCTTGCCGTCGAAGCACCATGTCCCGACCGTGCCCCAATAGACGCGCTTGGTGCCGAGGATGGTGGGGAGCTTGTCCCGCATCGCGGCCAGGAGCGCGAGGTCGTCGTCTCTGTCCGTATCGGCATACAGCCGGAAGGTGCGGGGCGTGCCGGGGAAGTCGGCAGTGACGACGGCGCCCTCGCCGCCGCGCAGCGCATGCAGCACCATGGCGACCTGCGGGATGGCGCCCTCCATGGCGATATGGAAGGCCTCCTGCGGCGAATGGGCGTCCATCCCTCTGAGACGGAGCACCATGGGCTCCTCGAACCAGGGGTGCATCAGCATGAGCTGGACAAGGACAGCGAATGTATCGCGGCGCGGATCGACCTCGACCGGGCGGACGCGGATCGACAGGAGCTGCTCCGGGTAGAGGAGCGTGTCGATATTGAACGTGCCGCCGGGGATCTTCGCGGCGATGATGCCGAGGAGCTCGCGGGCTTCGATCTTGAAGTCCAGCCCGCCGTTCACGGTGTTCTGTGTGGTGTTTGCCATGGGGACATCCCTCCATTCTGGTATTTCTTACAGTATACCACATCTTGACCGGATCCGTCAAGGGGTCTGGGCGACATATTTGTGTGATATGACTATTTTTTCTGTCTCCCGCCGATCGAATGCCGTCCCGCCGCCCGGCATCTATGAGCAGGAACGCACAGACAGGCGGTGCAAGCGTGCCGCCAAGCTGAAGAGGCGTCTGTGCAGGATCTGTTCCGATCAGCTAACACCCGATACCTTGAAGGAGGTCATTGTATGGAGACTGGAAGAATGCTCTCGCTCTTGTCCGCATGTGTCTACGCGCTGACGGCCGCGTCCGCCGCAGAGGCCGCGCCGATCCGCAGGAGAGGGGGCCAGACGCCCTTCGTGCCGCTCCTGCGGATGACCTTCTTACCACCGCATCGTCCGTCCGCCCTGGCATCCTCATCCAAAGCGAGCGCTGTGATCGTGGCCGCCTTGCTGCGTGAACCGTCCCGCAGCGTGAAGAAATGGAGGTAGTTTATGATGAAACGAGCTGTCCTTTTGTCCCTGATCCTGCTCACCGTATGCAGCTCCGCATGCGGCACGAGGCCAACGCCCACGGAGCAGACGCGCGACGTCCCCAGCGTCGATGCCATCGCCGAGACGTCTCCCCCGGAAACGACCGAGCCGCCCACGACCGAGCTGCCGCCGGACATCCCGGAGCTGGGCATCACTGCCGCAGGAACGTACCCGGAGATCCATGATCCTCAAAATGTCCACATCGACCTTGCATTGGATGCGGAGCCTGAGAACGACCGCTGGCTCGAAGTGCGCGATGCGCCCTGGGCGCAGGCCTATGCCGCACTGGCGCGTGAGGGCATGGAGGAGGGGGATCTCCACGGGATCTGGGACGACAGTGTGCTGCTCCACGACTTCGATGCGGACGGCATCCCGGAGCTTTTGATCGCAGACGGCATGACCTATGAGGTGTACACCTACGATGCGGACGCCGATGTCGCAGTCACTCGCGGGGCCATTTCCAAATACGATGCGCTCCCCGCGATCCGCGACGACGGTCTCATCCTCTTCTCGAGCTGCAATATGATGGGTCACGGCGATACTGCCGCTGTCTGCATCGTAGAGCGCGGCAAGGACGGCCTCATGGAGTTCCGCGAGGTGCTGGAGCTGGATATGACGTCGCACCCGGAGAACGCTGCCTATCTCAAGAGCCTCGACATCTCTGGCATGGCGTGCGGCTTCTACCTGGGCAGCCGCTGGACGCGGCTCCATGCCGAGAAGATGTCCTTCGAGACGCTCTACGAGCGGCTCACCGATCCTGGCGATACCTGAAAAAAACGCTGTCCTGCGTCACCAAAACGACGCAGGACAGCGGTCTTTTATGTAGGGATGCGCGCTTACTTCTGCTCCTTGAGAAGGTCGCGGATCTCGGTGAGGAGCTGCTCCTCCTTGGTCGGCTCTGCCGGTGCCTCGGGCTCAGCGGGCTTCTCACGCTTGAACTTGTTGATCATCTTGATGATGGTGAACAGGCAGGCTGCGGTCAGCAGGAAGGTGATGACTGCCTGGATGAAGCTGCCGAAGTTGATGAACGGGTTGTTGCCCCACGGGATCGTGATGCCGAAGTGTTTGAAGTTGACACCTGCCAGCAGCATGCCGATGATGGGGGTCAGGATGTCGTCTACCAGCGAGTTCACGATCGCCGTGAACGCACCGCCGACGATGACACCGACTGCCATATCGAGCACATTGCCCTTGGAGATGAACTCCTTGAACTCCTTCAGAAGGCTGCCTGCGCCCTCTGCTGCGGCCTTTGCCGTATCGACTGCCTTGTTCTCGTTCTCGTTTGCCATAACGTCCTCCTTGTTCCATTTGCGAAATGTTTTACATCGAGCCTTGCGGCCCTATTTCAAAGCCGATCAGGCTCTGAGATACAGGTCTTGTCCCTCACTGGGGAGGGATGTGTCCGCCGCCGTTCGAGCGGAACATATTGCTGACATCGCGCTCGTCCTCGCTCGCGGCCTTCATGCTGCGGCGGGACTTCTTGTTGGCCGGGTCTGTCGCGGCCAGACGTGCCTCGAGCGCCTCATCCGAGAGGGCCTCGATGGCTCTCGCATCGAGCACGCCGCGCTGGACGCGGGGCTTGTCGTTGAAGAAATCCTCCGGGGAGACGACCTTGGCAGGTCCCTTCTTCGGGGGAACAGCATTCCGCTTCGCCGTCCCGGCGAGCGCGGATGCACCGCGGGACTTGGACGCCTTGGGATCGGCGGCCTTCGGCGTCTTGGATGACTTGGTCTCTGCCGCGGCCTCACGGGGATCCTTGGGCGCGGGCTTGGTGTTCGGCTTGGGCGCGGGCGCCTTGGGCTTGGCCGCATCCTTCGGCGCGGGGGCACGCTTGGGCGCAGGCGCCTCCTCATCGCGCACGCTCGTGATCTCGTCGGGCGCGACGTTGATGGAGAAGGTCATCGACGCAGGCGCAGCACCGCTGCTCATGCGGTAGTCCTTCGGGTCATCGCTGAACAGACGGTCGAGGAGAGCGGCCTCATCGGGCACCTCCTGCGCCGTGTCATCGGTCATCGTGTAGCGGGTACCGCCCTGGGGGGCATCCTCGTCCTCATCCATGAGGGAATCGGCGCTCAGCGGCGCCTCCTCGGCGGAGCTGATCTCGACGCTGCCCTCGACGGGCGCCTGCGTCTCGGGGACATCGTCCTCGTAGTCGTCCTCCTCATCGGCCGCATCATGGGTCTCCTGCACGGGCGGCTGTGCATAGGCCTCCTGCATGGGCGGCTGCGCGTAGGCCTCCTGCATGGGCGGCTGTGCATAGGCCTCCTGCATGGGCGGCTGTGCGTAGGCCTCCGGCGTCTCCGTGTAGCTCGTCTCGAGCACGGGGAGCGCACCGGGCATCTGCGGCATGCCCTGTATGGGCATCCCGCCCATCGGCATCTGCGGCATGGCCATGCCCTGCATCGGCATCCCGCCCATCGGCATCTGCGGCATGTAGGGCACCGTCACCATGGTGTAGATCGGGTTGCCATAGGCGTCATAGCCCATGAACTGCGGCATCATCTGGACATACATCGGATTGCCGTAGGCGTCATACCCGGCGAACTGCGGCATGTACTGCATTTGAGGCATTTGGGGCATCCCCATCTGCGGCATGCCCATCTGGGGCATCCCCATTTGCGGCATCTGATTCATCTGTGGCATCTGGCCCATCTGATTCATCTGTGGCATCTGGCCCATTTGGTTCATCTGTGGCATCTGGCCCATTTGATTCATTTGCGGCATCTGTCCCATTTGCCCCATCTGATTCATCTGTGGCATCTGGTTCATCTGCGGCATGCCCATTTGGGGCATCTGCTGCATCGCCATCGGATCCATCTGCGGCATCTGGTCCATCTGCGGCGTCCCCATCTGATTCATCTGGGGCATCTGACCCATCTGCGGGTCTGGCTGGGGCGCCTGTGCCTGGGGCATCGGCTGCGGCTCGGCCTGCGGCATGGGGGACGGCTCTGCCTGCACAGGCTCCGGCGCGGGCGTCGGCTCCGGCGCAGGTACGGCCTTTTTGCCGCTCTTGAGCGGATAGCCGCACATCACACAGAAGGCGAGCTTATCATTATCCAGAACTTTTCCACAATGCTGACAGATCATATCGCTCACCTGCCTTTCGTGATCGTTCATTGTATCTCTGTCTCTCGGCGGGCACGTCACAGAAAACGTTTTCGGAACGCTCTATGTCCACGATCCCGCTATTTTTATTATACCACAACGATATGCAAATAGCAAGCGCTTTTTAGGAATTGTACAGATATGTTATTCTGTTAGGACGCCGATCGTGCACAATGACGAACGTCAAAGCACTGCGTCCTTACTCCTCCAGACCGCCTTCCTCCGCGTCGGCATCAGCGCCGGCATCGGCATCAGCGTCGGCGTCGGCATCAGCATCGGCGTCGGCATCATCGCCGCCTACGACCTCGTCGAGATCGGGCGCTTCGGGGACGATGTCCGTGATCGGCTCACCGACCTTGCCGGTGTCCACCGTGACGATGAAGCCGCCGACATTGTCGCCGAAGACCGTATAGCTCAGGCCGCCGCTGGGGACGGGCACCTGCGTGCTGTCCTCGGCAGAGTCCTTGGGATAGTAGAAGATCTCGTAGATCTTGCCGTCGAAATCGGTGACCATCATGTGCTCGCCGTCATAGGGGTACTGGCGCTTGACGAGCTCAAGATAGTCCTCGAGGCACAGGCCGTTGTTCATGATGACGGACGCATGCGGCGACCCGACATAGCGATAGTGCCACGGCTCATACTGGATGCCGGTGGTGGCGGTGAGCATCTCGGGATAGCGCAGGATCAGGCCGTATTCGGCGCAGTGCTCGTCGATCCAGGCATAGTCGCCGGTGCCGTCGTAGTCCTCCTCGGTGGTGAGGCTCAGGTCGACGCCGTAGCCGGTCTGGTGCTCGCTGAATCCGGGCTTGGAGACGCGCTCGGAATAGTCGAGGCCGGTGGCGGCGAGGTCCTCATCGTAGAGCTCCTTCTGCTTGTCCTTGGAGCGGTAGCCGGAGAGGACGAGGACATCGTCCACGCCGGTGGCGGTGTGGAAGTCGTCGAGCATGGCGATCAGGGCGTCGGCCATCTCGGGCTGCACGAGCACCTCGCTGTCGCGGACGCTGAAGCTCTCGACGCCGCGCTCGAGCATGACATCATAGAGCGACACGAGGCCGCTCTCCGTGATGCTGCACGGGGTGGAATTGTTGACGAGGATCAGGGGACCGGCGAGGACGTCGGTATTGGCGTACTCGCGTGCCTCATAGATGATGCCGGCCTCCTCGGTGGTCGGCTCGGTGACGGGCTCGGTGGTGAACTCGATGGCCGTCTCGCTCGTGACCTTGACGCCGCGGGAGATGACCAGATAGCCGCCCGCGCCGATCCCGGCGAGCAGGGCGAGCGTCAGGATGACGTCGAGCGCCTTCGCGCCGGCGTTCGTCTCTTGCTTTTTCTTGGACATATAGGAACACTCCGTTTCTTTTGAGACGGGGCAGCGCCCCGTGGTATGGTCTTTCTATAAAGCCGCATCGTGCGGACACTTATCATTATAACACATTCCGGGCGGAAAAGAAAGGGGTATGAGGATCTTTTTTTGAATTTTTACATACTATACAAGATCCTGACAGCGCCGGCGCGATCTTTGCGTGGGCACGATCGCAGCGTTTTTTTGTCCACATCCCAAAGGATACCTATGCAACATACTTGACGATCGCGACAGGATATGCTATAATATTACTTGCGACGATCGCGGCAGACGATCTCTGCCATCGTATCACCTTATCAAGAGCGGCTGAGGAACAGGTCCTGTGAAGCCCGGCAACCTAGCGCTGTATGCGCTGATGGTGCCAAGTCCTGCGGTATTACCGAGAGATGAGGAATTTTCAACGAATTCATGCCATCCGGTGATCCCTGGATGGCGTTTTTTGATGCCTCTGCATTGTCGCGAACACATCCCCTACATTTAAAAGGAGGCTATCCCCATGAGAAGACTTTTCACATCTGAATCCGTCACGGAGGGACATCCCGACAAGATCTGCGACCAGATCTCGGACGCCGTCCTCGACGCGATCCTCGCGCAGGATCCCTATGGCCGCGTCGCCTGCGAGACGGCCGTGACCACCGGCTTGGTGCTCTGCATCGGCGAGATCACGACCAAGGCACGCGTGGACATCGCCAAGATCGCCCGCGGCGTCGTGGTCGACATCGGTTACGACCGCGCGAAGTTCGGCTTTGACGGCCACACCTGCAATGTCCTGACCGCGATCGACGAGCAGTCCCCGGACATCGCCCAGGGCGTCAACGAGTCCTGCGATACCGGCGCGACCGGCGCGGGCGACCAGGGCCTGATGTTCGGCTTTGCCTGCAACGAGACCCCGGAGCTGATGCCCCTGCCGATCTCCCTCGCGCACAAGCTGGCCATCCGCCTGACCGAGGTCCGCAAGGACGGCACGCTCCGCTACCTCCGCCCGGACGGCAAGAGCCAGGTGACGGTGGAGTATGACGAGAACGACAAGCCTGTCCGCATCGACACGGTCGTGATCTCGACCCAGCACGCAGGCGACATCCCGATCGAGCAGATCCGCGAGGACATCAAGGAGCTGGTCATCGACGCCGTGCTCCCGGCTGAGCTCGTGGATGCCGAGACCAAGGTGCTCATCAACCCGACCGGCCGCTTCGTGGTCGGCGGTCCGCAGGGCGATGCCGGTCTGACCGGCCGCAAGATCATCGTGGACACCTACGGCGGCTATGCCCGTCACGGCGGCGGCGCTTTCTCCGGCAAGGACCCGACGAAGGTCGACCGCAGCGCGGCCTATGCAGCGCGCTATATCGCCAAGAACATCGTGGCTGCGGGGCTCGCGGAGAAGTGCGAGGTGCAGCTCGCGTATGCGATCGGCGTAGCGGACCCGGTGTCCGTTCGTGTGGACACGTTCGGCACGGGCAAGGTGGCCGAGGACAAGCTCGAGGCCGCCGTGCAGCAGGTGTTCTCCCTGACGCCGGACGGCATCATCGAGATGCTCGACCTGCGCCGTCCGCAGTACCGCAAGGTCGCTGCCTACGGTCATTTCGGCCGCGAGGACATCAATGTCGCCTGGGAGCGCACCGACAAGGTGCAGGCCATCCTGGACGCCGTCAAGTGATCGCCTGACATCGCAAAGATACGAGACGCCCCTCCTGCCTGGTATGGCGGGAGGGGCGTTTTTGCTTATTTATGGGGATATTTACCCCTCCAGCATGCTCTCCGCAGCCCTGCGGTACTCCTCCGAGCGGAGGAGGCCGAAGGCGGCGCGGCGCACGGCGGGGTCGGGGTGGAGGAGGAAGATGTCGAGGAAGGTCTCGTCATCGAAGCCGCCCCAGGTGCCGCCCCAGGGCTGCTCGAGCTGGAAGACGGCCTCGTGTCCGCGGCGGCGGAACGTCACCCGCGAGCCGCTGTCGAAGCATTCGCGGCCGATGAAGCGCACGCTCTCCGGGACGGTGACGTCCTGGAGCATGGGGCCGGAGAAGGCGCCGGTGCCGAGGTAGGTCAGGCCCTCCGGGAGCCGCACGGTCTGAAGGGAGAGGCACATGTCGAAGGCCCGCGTCTCGATCCGCGTCACCCCGTCCGGGATGAAGACGGACGTGATCGGGGGCGGATAGTCGGGCAGGGGCTCGGCGAGGTCGGTGTCGCCGTAGAGGTCGTCGTGGGGGACGCCGGGGCGGCGGGGATATTCCGCGTAGCGGGAGGCATCCTGTTCAAAGACGCCGCCGCCGATGCAGCGGATGCCGTTCGGGATGCAGACGGTCTCCTCGGCGCCGCGGTAGCCGATCAGGACGCCGTCCCCGCAGACGATGAAGTCCTCGCGCTGCTCGCCGAACCACGGCGTATCGTAGAAAGCGCGGTAGCCCACGCGATGCACGGACTTCGGGATGTGGAGACAGGTCAGCTCCGTGCAGCCGGAGAAGGCCTCGTTGTCGATGCGCACGACGCTCTCGGGGAGCGTCACGGAGACGATGTCCTGTCCTGCGAAAGCGCGCTTGCCGATGACGCGGATCCCGTCCGGGACGGTCACGTCCTTGGCCTTGCCGCGGTACTCGACGAGGACGAATCCGGCGGTGACGAAGCCGTCGGCGTCCGCCCGCATCCAGCGGGTGTCCTTGAAGGCGTACTGTCCGATCGAGGTGACGCTGCCGGACATGTCGACCCACCGCAGCAGATCACAGCCGGAGAAGGCGCCCTTGCCGATGAAGCGGACGGTATCCGGGAGGATGACCGTGTGCAGGAAACGGCAGTCGGAGAAGGCGTAGTCGCCGATCTCGGTGACGCCCTCCGGCACGGTCACGTTGCCCTTGGAGTGCAGGCCGGACGGGCAGCAGACGAGCGTGCGGCCGTCCTTCGTGTAGAGGATGCCGCCCTCGCTGCGATACATGGGCGAATCCGGCGCGACGGCGATCTCGCGCAGCGCGTCGCACTGTAGGAACGCATTGACGGGGACATTGAGCACGCCCGCGGGGATCTCGATCCGTTCGAGACGCCGGCACCCGGCAAAGGCGAGGATGCCGATGCCGCATAGGCCGTCCGGGAGGGTGATCTCGCGGAGGACGTTCGGGTGACGGAAGGCACGGTCGCCGATGTAGCGGACGGTCTCCGGGATGCGCAGCGCGGTCTCATCGGGGTCGGGGAGGTATTCGAGCAGGGTCTGCTCCTGGATGAGCAATGCCATGAGGCACGCCTCCTTTTTGACGTGATATAGGCGTTATTTCGTGCCGAAGATACGGTCGCCGGCGTCGCCGAGGCCGGGGATGATGAACTTGTCGTCATTCAGACCCTCGTCCATGGTGCCGCAGTAGATGTCGACATCGGGATGGTTCTTGATGATGGCCGCGGCGCCCTCCGGGGAGGAGATGATGCACATGAACTTGATGTTCTTGACGCCGAGGGACTTGAGCTCCGCGATGGCTGCGCAGGCGGTGTGGCCGGTGGCGAGCATGGGGTCGACGATGATGACGTCACGCTCGGCGATGTCCTCCGGGAGCTTGCAGTAATACTTGACGGACTCCTTCGTCTCGGGGTCGCGGAACATGCCGATGTGGCCGATCTTCGCGGCCGGCACCAGCGAGGTGACGCCCTCGATCATGCCCAGACCGGCGCGCAGGATCGGGACGAACGCCAGCTTGTGGCCGGAGACGACCTTGGTCTTGGCCATGCAGATGGGCGTCTCCATCTCGATCTCCTTGAGGGGGAGGTCGCGGGTGGCTTCGTAGCAGATGAGCATCGCGGTCTCGGAGACGAGCTCACGGAACTCCTTCGTTCCGGTGTTCTTGTCGCGCATCAGCGAGATCTTGTGCTGGATGAGCGGGTGGTCGATCACATGTAGATTTGCCATGGTAGATTACCTCCTTAAATCGTTCGCTGGGAGTCATGTGTTTCAAATAAATACAAAAGCGATGCCATTGCAGACGGTCAAGCCTCCATATCGCGGATCAGATCCACGCGTCTCTGGTGGCGGCCGCCCTCAAAGCCGGTCTCGAGGAAGATGTCCACGAGCTCGAGCGCGAGGCCCTGGCCGATGACGCGCTCGCCCATGCAGAGGATGTTCGCGTCATTGTGGAGACGGGTGTAGCGGGTCGAGAAGCAGTCGCTGCAAACGGCCGCGCGGATGCCCGGCACCTTGTTGGCGGCGATGCTCATGCCGATGCCCGTGCCGCAAAGCAGGATGCCCCGTTCGCACGCGCCGCTCGTGATCTTCTCCGCGACGGCCTTCGCCATCACGGGATAGTCGCACGGCTCTCCGTCCGTGCCGAGGTCGATGTATTCGATGCCTTTTTCGTCTAAATGCGTCATGACGGCCTTTTTCAAGTTCACTGCCGCATGGTCACAGCCGATCGCGATCATATCTTCTACTCCTTGTCCAATAGTGTTCGGACGGCGCTTTAGCCGCCCTTTTTCGTGATGTTCACGGCTTGCAGATAGCTGGCCGTCAGGTCCTGCGGCGCACCGGGCGTCATTTTGGCCGCCGCCGTGCAGACGCCTGCCGCCGTGGGCAGACGCAGCGCCGCGGGCACGGTCTCGAGCGTCGTGCCGCCGGTGTACTGCCGCATCAGCTCCTGTGCCCCATCGCCCACGAGCAGGACGCGGTCATACGGCGCGAGCAGCTCCGTCAGGGCGGGGAGCGTCAGGAGCGCGTCCTCGGTGACACGGTCTCCCCGGAACAGTGCCGCATAGAACAGCTCCGCACGCGCGTGCATGATGCCAAGGACGGGCACATCGCCCGTGAGCATCGCCGCGGCGGCCGCGAGCGTCGAAACGCCGATGCACGGGGTCTCCCGCACCATCGCCATGCCCTGTACGGCGGCGATGCCGATGCGCAGTCCCGTGTACGATCCCGGCCCCACGGACACGGCGTAGCAGTCGATGTCCGCCGCCGCGAGGCCGCACCCCGCGAGCATGTCCTGCACCATCGGCAGGATCACCTGCGAATGGCCGCGCTCCGTGTAGAGCGTGCGGGAGGCCAGGAGCAGGTCGCGCTCCGTGTCGAGGACGGCCGCCGAGGCGACCTTCCCGGAGGTGTCAAGTCCCAATATCCGCAAAACGGGCATCTCCTTTCAGTGTGATACGGCGCTCGTCGTCTCCCGTGCGCGTGAGCGTGAGGACGATGGTCTCGGGCGGGAGGGCGTCGGCGATGTTCTCCGACCACTCGACCGCGAAGACGCAGTCCTGCTGGGGATAGTCATACCAGCCGGTCGTCTCCAGCTCCTCGGCACCGTCGATGCGGTACATGTCGAAATGGATGAGCCGCGGCGGGTCGCCATAGGCATTGACGAGCGCGAAGGTCGGCGAGGTCACGAGGTCGTCGAGCCCCATCCCGAGGGCGATGCCGCGGGTGAAGGTCGTCTTCCCGGCGCCGAGGTCGCCCCGGTAGGCGAGGATGTCGCCCGGCCGGAGGCGCGCCCCGATCTTGCGGGCGAGCGCGATGGTCTCCTCCGGCGAGGCGGTCTCCCAAGTGTAGTCGGTCATCAGAACAGTCCCTTGATGCTGCCGTTGTTGTCGCAGTCGATGCTGTTGGCGGCGGGCTTCTTGGGCAGACCGGGCATCGTCATGATGTCGCCCGTCAGCACGACCACGAACCCGGCACCTGCCGAGAGCCGCACGTCGCGGACGGTGATCTGGAAGTTCTCGGGCTTGCCGAGCGCCTTGGGGTCGTCCGAGAGGGAATACTGCGTCTTGGCGATGCAGACGGGCAGACCGCCGTAGCCGAGCGCCTCGATCTCCGCGAGGGCCTTGGCGGCCTGCGGGAGGAACTTCACGCCGTCCGCGCGGTAGATCTCCTTGGCGATCGTCTCGACCTTCTTGGCGATGCTCTGGTCGAGGCGGTAGAGCGGACGGAACTGCTCGCCGCCCTCCTCGGTCATGGCGATGGTGTCCACGACCTTCTGGGCGAGGTCCATGCCGCCCTCGCCGCCCTTGGCGAACACCTCGCACATGGACGTCTCGACGCCCATCTTGCGGCAATAGTCCGCGATGAAGGCCAGCTCCTCGTCGCTGTCGGTATGGAAGCGGTTGATGGCAACGACCACCGGGACATGGTACTTGAACATGTTCTCGATGTGGGTGCGCAGGTTGATGATGCCGCGGCGGAGGGCGTCCACGTCAGGCGTGGTCAGCTCGCTGCGGTCGACGCCGCCGTTGTACTTCAGCGCACGGACGGTCGCCACGAGGACGACGCACGAGGGCTTCAGGCCGGCATAGCGACACTTGATGTCGAAGAACTTCTCGGCGCCGAGGTCGGAGCCGAAGCCTGCCTCGGTCACGACATAGTCGCCGAGCTTGAGGGCGAGCTTGGTGGCGCGGACGGAGTTGCACCCGTGGGCGATGTTCGCGAAGGGGCCGCCGTGGATGAGGACGGGCGTATGCTCGAGGGTCTGGACGAGATTGGGCTTGAGCGCGTCCTTCAGGAGGGCGGTCATCGCGCCCTCGGCGTGGAGGTCGCGGGCATAGACCGGCTCGCCGTCGGTATTATAGGCCACGAGGATGGAGCCGAGGCGCTTTTTGAGGTCCTCGAGGTCGGAGGCGAGACATAGGATGGCCATGACCTCGCTGGCGACGGTGATCTGGAAGCCGTCCTCACGCGGCACGCCGTTGACCTTGCCGCCGAGCCCGACGATGATATTGCGGAGGGCACGGTCGTTCATGTCGAGACAGCGCTTGAAGAGGATGCGGCGGGTGTCGATCTTGAGCTCGTTGCCCTGCTGGAGGTGGTTGTCGAGGAGGGCGCAGAGGAGGTTGTTGGCGGCGGTCATGGCGTGGATGTCGCCGGTGAAGTGGAGGTTGATGTCCTCCATGGGGATGACCTGGGAATAGCCGCCGCCGGCCGCACCGCCCTTGATGCCGAACACCGGCCCGAGGGACGGCTCACGCAGCGCGAGCACGGCCTTCTTGCCGATCTTGGCCATGGCCTGACCGAGGCCGACGGAGACGGTCGTCTTGCCCTCACCGGCGGGGGTGGGGTTGATGGCGGTCACGAGGATGAGCTTGCCGTCCGGGCGGCAGGCGGTCTTGGCGTAGAGCGATTCGCTGAGCTTGGCCTTATAGTGGCCGTAGGGCTCGAGCTCCTCGGGGGAGATGCCGAGCGGTGCGGCGATCTCCGTGATGGGCAGCATCTTGGCCTGCTGCGCGATCTCGATATCAGTGAGCATGGGTAGTACCTCCTGAGCATTATTCCGGCAGAGCCGTGTTTAATTTAAGTATACCACATTTCTTCCAAGATGGCAAGGGCTTTTTTTGATTCCATGGGGAGACACGACTGCGCCGACCTCCCCCCCGCATGCCCCCTGCGGGGGCATCGCTGTTTTTCGTTTCCTCGCTGCGAGCAGCGAGACGCGGCCGCGAAACCATGCGATGACTTGGGGCGTTGTTGTTGGACACTGCCCCAGCGAGCGGAGCTATCTCCGGCGCTACATTTAAAAAGGATGCAAAACGGACGCCCCCGCAAAGGGGAGCGTCCATCGCGTGTGTGTGTCGGGTCACGCCTGCTTGACCGGCAGGGTGACGAGCTTGACCACGGCCTTGAGCACGTTCAGGGCATCCGTGGTGTCGACGGTGCCGCTCATGTCGACGTCGGCATTGCGGCCGCCCTGCTTGGAGAGCGTCAGGCCGCCCAGCAGGCTCTTGTTGAGCGCGATGACGTCCAGGATGTCCACGACGCCGCTCTCATCGACATCGCCGTAATTCGGCTGGGTCGTGCCGGGGCCGTCCTGCGGCTCGGTGGTGTCCTCCTCGGTCGGTGCCTTGGTCGGTGCCTCGGTCGGGACGGTCTCGGGCGGCGTGATGCCGTCGATGATCGAATAGAACGCGGGCTTCGCGGAATAATCCTCATTGAAGAGCAGCGGCGAGCCCCATGCACGCCAGCTCATGTCGTCCGTCGTGCCCCAGAAGACCACCGCAGAGACGCTGTCCGCCTGGGCGACGATGCAGTCCATGATGTCCGAATAATACTGCGCCTGGTACTCGAGCACCTCGGGCGTCTGCTCGATCTCCTTGTGGATGGTGGCATCCAGCTCGGTGATCTGCACGTCCAGACCCGTCGCGGCGAACTTGTCGATCGCGGCCTTGTAGACGTTCACGGTCGGGAAGGGGGTCATGTTGGAGACGTCGTTCGTGTTGACGGCGGCGAGGTGGCTCTGCATGCCGATGCCGTCGATCGTGCCCTCGGCCTTCAGCTCCTCGGCCATCTGGATGATCGCCTCACGCTTGCCCTGCATGTACTCGTTGAAATCGTTGTAGTACAGCTTGCAGCCCTCGGGCGCGTACTTGCGTGCGAAGCGGAACGCATAGGGGATGAAGGAATTGTCCCCGAAGACCTGCGTCCAGCCGGAATAGTTGGCGTTGTCGTCATACATGCCGCCCTGACGCGGTTTGCCGTCGTCGAGCCATGCCTCGTTCACAACGTCCCATGCGTAGAAGTCGACATCCGGATACTCCTCCTCGAGCACCGCGAACACGCCCTGGATGTAGCTCTCCATGCGCGCGATCATGGTCTCCTTGTCGACCCACTCGCCCTCCTTGGTGTAGTCCTCCTTAAAGAACCAGCCGGGGGTCTGGGAGTGCCATACCAGCACATGCCCGCGCACGGGGATCTTGTTGTCGCGGCAGAAATCGAGGATGGTGCGCGCGTCCGCATTCAGCTTGACGGCCACCTTGCCCGGCTCGCCGTCCGCCGCATAGGCCTGGCACGCTGCCTGGTCGAGCATGTTCTCGGGCTTGAGCTCGTTGCCGAGGGTGATGGAGTTGTAGTGCTTGAGGATCAGCTCCTTGGTCGTGTCGGGCGACAGCTCGTCCGCCGTCACGGCGCCGCCGATCTTGAACATGCCGGCGTAGACGTCCTTCAGGCCCGGGATGTCCTCCTCGATGCCGTAGACGGGCGCCTTCGTGATGGTGAAGTCATCCACGAAGAGGTCGGCAGCATCCTGGCCCTCGACATAGATGAACACGTCATGCATCGCCGTGGAATAGCTGAATTTCGCCGTCATCTCGACCCAATCGCCCTGGCTCGTGGCGGAGACGAGGTTGCCGTACTTGGCCTCGTCGGAGCCGTTCGGGGTGTACTGCATGCTGACGTTGCACTGGTTGTACCACGCCGCCTTGACCTTGCAGGTCACGATATAGCGGACGCCCGGCTCGCAGATCTTGTCCACCTGGATCTGGGGACCGTTCCATCCCTTCGAGCGCCCCGTGACCGCGAGCACCTTCGAGCCTGCCGCTTCATCGTCCACGACGGACAGCACGGACGTGTCCGTGTCACCGCGCTTGGAGAATGCGGACGTGTCGCCGTCCTCGAAATCGGTCGTGAAGATGACCTTGGCCTCTTCTTTCAGTACCGCCTCGGCCGCTGCGGCCGTCGGTACGCATGCCGCAGCACAGCACACCGCACTCACGGCGGCCAGCATACGGCGCATCATCGTCTTCATGATACATTACCTCCTATTTGATACTCAGTTTCCCCCGAAGGTGCTTTGCAGGACGGAAACGACCTTCCGCCACAGATCGCCGGCATACGGCAGTGCGAGGACGGCCTCCTTGTTGAAATAGCAGATCGCCCCGAGCACCACGGTCAGCACGAGGATGACCCATCCGGCGCGCGAGAGGATGTTCTTGACGTCCTGACGGCTCAGGGACATGTGCAGCAGCACGCTGATCTCCAGATAGAGCAAGAGCGCGAGCCACGGCCACGTCACGAGCGGATGCAGGTAACGCACGGCCAGATAGAGGTCGAGCGTGCCCAGCAGCAGCGGCCCTGCGGACGAGAGCGCCACCTGCATCGCCTGCATCAGCTTCGTACCGCGCGGCACATAGCGGATCTGCCCGATCGAGCCGTCCTGCGCGGGCGACCAGCGGAACAGGCAGACGCTCGTGATCTTCGCGCCCAGCACGAAGGCCAGCAGCAGATGCGACAGCTCATGGTGGATGACGCCGAAGAACGTGAGCCGGTGCGTCCATCCGCCGGCGAAGCTGCCGATCCTGTTGCGGATCGCGTCGAGCAGTGCGCCGTAGAGCGTCATCGCCGCGAGCAGGAGCACCGCCGCGGGCAGTCCCACGGCCAGTGCCGCGAGGACGTCCGTCCAAACAGGTACGTTCATCGTCTGCAAAACACCTCCTTTCCAATATTGTAGCATGATCTCCCCGATTTGTCAATCGTTTTCGGTGGATGTGACAGTATGTCCGGCGCATGATCGTGCCGTTTACGGGGCAGGATAAGTGGGAAGAAAGGAGATGTGTGCCCAATGGATGCCACGAATGTGATCCGTTTCCCGCACCCGCCGTCCGTGACGTGCTTCGCCGGGATCGCGGGGGAGAAGGAGACCGCCGGTCCGCTCGGCCGCTGGTTCGATGCCCTAGCCGACGCCGGAGAGGACGCCCCGAGCTGGGAGGCCGCCGAGCGCCGTCTCCAGGAGCAGGTGCTCACGCTGGCACTGGAGAAGGGCGGTCTGCGCGCAGAGGCCCTCGACTGCCTCCTCGCCGGCGACCTCACGGCGCAGTGTACCGTCTCTGCGGGCGCCGCACGGACGGCGGGCGTGCCGTTCCTCGGCGTCTATGGCGCCTGCTCGACCATGGCGGAGAGCCTGCTCCTTGCGGCCGTTTTGACGGCCTCGGGCGCGTGCGGACGGGCGGCGGCCGTCACCTCGTCCCACTTTTCGACGGCGGAGCGGCAGTTTCGCATGCCCCTCACCTATGGCGGACAGCGTGCCCCCACCGCCCAATGGACCTGTACCGCCGCCGGCGCCGCGGTGGTGTCCGCCGCGGGAACGGCGCCCCGGATCGTGGGCGGTCTGATCGGGCGCGTGGTCGACCTCGGCGTCACGGATGCCGCCGACATGGGCGCTGCGATGGCGCCTGCCGCCGCGGACACGATCACACGCTACCTCCACGCCACCGCGACCCGTCCCACCGACTACGACGCGATCGTCACCGGCGACCTCGGCCTCGTGGGGACGCCCCTCCTGCACGACCTCGCCGCCCGGGACGGCATCCTCCTCGAGGGCATCCACCAGGACTGCGGGGCGATGATGTTCGATCCTGCGCAGGACGCCCATGCGGGCGGGTCGGGGTGCGGGTGCTGTGCGAGCGTGCTGTGTGCGTACTATCTGCCCCGTCTCGCGGACGGACGTCTGCGGCGGATCCTGTTCGCGGCCACGGGGGCGCTGCTCTCGGCGGCGTCGTCCCAGCAGGGCGAGACGATCCCGGGGATCTGCCATCTGATCGAGCTGGAGGGAGGTCATCATGCTGATTGAGATACTCAAGGCTTTCCTGGTCGGCGGGGCGTTCTGCGCCGTGGGCCAGGTCCTCATCGACTACACCAAGCTCACCCCCGCCCGGATTCTGACGGCCTATGTGGTCGCGGGGGTGCTGCTCTCGTTCACGGGGCTCTACGCGCCGCTCGCGGAGGCAGCGGGCGCCGGTGCGACCGTCCCGCTGACGGGCTTCGGCCACATGCTCGCGCAGGGCGTGCGGGAGGCGGTCGCGGCGCGCGGTGCCATCGGCATCCTCTCGGGTGGTCTGACCGCGGCGTCCGTCGGGATCACGGCCGCGCTCCTTGCCGCCCTCCTCGCCGCGCTCGTGACGCCAAGGCGGCGGAAGGTGTGAAGCATCCAAAATAGACCGCCCCTATCCAGTCGGACAGGGGCGGTCATCTATGCCACTATTTAAATGAAAGCGTTCACGCCTCGAGCAGCTTCTCGGCAGCGGCCATCTTCGCGCAGAGCACGAACAGATCCATCGCCTTCTGGAGCTCCGGCACCTCCGGGTAGCTGGGGGCGATGCGGATGTTGCTGTCGTCGGGGTCGACGCCGTAGGGGAACGCCGCACCGGCGCCCGTCAGGACGACACCGGCCTCCTTGCAGAGCTGCACGATGCGCTTGGCCGTGCCCTTGGGGGCGTTGAAGGAGACGAAATAGCCGCCCTTCGGCTCCGTCCAGGCGCCGATGCCCAGCGGACGCAGCTCCTTGGCCAGCGTATCCAGTACGCAGGCGAACTTCGGTGCCAGCTCGGCACGCTGCTTCTCCATGTGTGCCAGCACGTTCTCGAACTTGCCGTCGAAGAACTTGACGTGGCGCATCTGGTTGATCTTGTCGAAGCTGATCGTGAAGACGGTCAGGCCCTTCTTGAGGTCGGCAAGGTTCGCCTTGGAGGCCGCCAGCATGGACACGCCTGCGCCCGCGAACGTCACCTTCGCGGTGGACGCGAACTCGTACACGATGTCCTCATTGCCGCATTTCTTGGCCTCGGCGAGGATCGGCAGGATGGTCTTGGGGGAGTCCACGAGATGATGGATGCAGTACGCGTTGTCCCAGAAGATGCGGAAGTCCTTGGCGGCGGGCTTGAGCGCGGCGAAGCGCTTCACGACCTCATCGCTGTAGACGATGCCGGACGGGTTGGAATACTGCGGCACGCACCAGATGCCCTTCACCGCCGGATCCTGGACGTACTGCTCGACCAGATCCATGTCGGGGCCGTCCTCGTTCGTGGGGATGTTGATCATCTCGGCGCCGAAATACTGCGTGATCTTGAAGTGGCGGTCATAGCCCGGCACGGGGCAGAGGAACTTGACCTTCTCCAGACGGCTCCAGGGCGTGCCGCCGAGGACACCGTGGGAATAGGCGTTGGAGATGCAGAAATACATGGCCTGGAGAGAGGCGTTGCCGAACATGAACATCTCGTCCGGCTCCACGCCCAGCATCGGGGCGAAGAGGCGCTTTGCCTCCGGGATGCCGTCGAGCAGGCCGTAGTTGCGGTAATCGCCGGCCTCACCGACCAGCTCGTCGCTGCGGATGCAGTCGAGCAGACCGGCGCTCAGGGCGAGCTGCTTGGGAGAGGGCTTGCCGCGGGACATATCCAGCTTGAGCCCCTGCGCCTGGTAGTCGGCGTAGTCGGCCTTACATGCATCGTAGAACGCGGTCAGATCCGCCTTGCTGTAGGAAGTCAGTTCCATATCCTTTTGCTCCTTGTCATAAAAAATGTAAAAATATCGCTATCTCACGCGGCTCCTGGCGCCTCTGGGAGGCCGGGAGGGCCGCAGCGGTGTTCTCGACACTGTCCGTGCCAGGAGAACGACTGTATTTATTATACAGTATCACGCGGCGTTCTGCAAGCCCCTTTTGCATCGAAACGGCGAATTTTGTGGATATAGATAGATCTCGACAAGCCCCGCGGCGGGGACGATGTGCATTTTGCAAATGCGGCAGAAAAAACAAGCAGACCCGCCGGGGAGGGCGGGCCTGCTTGCCATGATATAGGGATCATATAGGGGATATCATCAACGCTGGGGAACGTTGGATGACAGTTTTTATTGTACTGTTTTCATGTGATAAAATGGTGAAAATAAGGCGAAAAGTAAATGATAAGCATATAGAAAATATTTTTAGTTAGTTATAGGTTGACGATCTGATGCACATGAGCGCCATTTCTATCCAAAATTTGCCGGAAACTGAACAAAGTTCGCTCTGCTTCCGGGGCGGCGGCAGAGATGGCGTGGCGTATTTTTTAAAAAGGACTTGACAAATGCGGGAAAAACGTTTACAATAATAATGTTGTATGATATTTGAGCGAGCCTGTGTGCGGCAGCCAGCCGCGGATGGGGATCCCTGCCGCCGGTGACAGCAGCGGTGTTACGCAGCAGTATATGCAGCTTTCGGGCGTGAGCCCGGTACTTTATATCATTCACATTTTCTTTTTGGATCTGTGCCATACCATGGCGCAGTCTGATATACGGCACGTCCGTGCGGCGAACACCGCGCAGTCCTGCCGAATTTTGAAAAATGAATACATACATAAGTAGAGAAGCAGCATTTACCGCCTGCGTAAAGTGTGGACTGAGATACGATACATCGAGACTACTTTACAAACTGGACAAGGAGGTAATGCACACATGAACACAGTGGCGATCATCATCATCGCGCTGCTCGCGATCGCACTTTGTGCGGCGATCGCTGTTTGCTTCGTGATGAGGAGCTCGGCTGAATCCAAGGGCTTCGACCGCGGCCTGACACAGGGCAGACGCGAGATGGAGAGCGAGGCAGCCGAGAGAGAACGCAAGGCGCAGGCGCGTCACGACGAGGCGGAGAAGAGGATCCGCGACGCCGAGCAGAAGCGTGCCGCCGCCGACGAGCTGATCGAGAACGCTGCCCGCGAGGCCGAAGCCGCCAAGAAGGCCGCCCTCGTCGAGGCCAAGGACGAGATCTACAAGCTCCGCCAGGAAGCGGAGAAGGAGATCCGCGACCGCCGTACCGAGATCGGCAAGCAGGAGCGCCGTCTCCACCAAAAGGAGGAAGCGCTCGACAAGAAGATCGACAGCATCGAGAAGAAGGAGGAGACCCTCCAGGCCAAGCTCCAGGAGGCCGACACCATCCGTGAGGAGGTCGAGGCCGTCAAGACCAAGCAGATCGAGGAGCTCGAGCGCATCTCCGGCCTGACGCGCGAGCAGGCCAAGGAGTACATCCTCCAGGCGCTCGACGACGACCTGACCCACGAGAAGGCCGTCAAGGTCTCTGCCTACGAGCAGCAGGTCAAGGAGGAGTGTGAGGAGAAGGCACGCAGCTATATCTCCCTCTCCATCGCCAAGTGCGCGGCCGATCAGGTATCCGAGGCCGCTGTCTCCGTCGTGGCACTGCCCAGCGACGAGATGAAGGGCCGCATCATCGGCCGTGAGGGCCGCAACATCCGCACCCTCGAAACGCTTACCGGCGTCGACCTCATCATCGACGACACGCCGGAGGCCATCACCCTTTCGTGCTTTGATCAGGTACGCCGCGAGATCGCGCGCATCGCGCTCGAGCGTCTGATCGCGGACGGCCGCATCCATCCCTCCCGCATCGAGGAGATGGTCGAGAAGGCCAAGCGCGAGGTCGAGCACAAGATCAAGCAGGAGGGCGAGCGCGCCGTCCTGGAGACGAACGTACACGGCATCAACCACGAGCTGGTCAAGCTCCTGGGCCGTCTGAAATTCCGCACCAGCTACCGCCAGAACGTGCTGACCCATTCCATCGAGGTCGCACAGCTCTCCGGCGTGCTGGCTGCCGAGCTCGGCGTGGACGTCAACCTCGCCAAGCGTGCCGGCCTGCTCCACGACATCGGCAAGGCGCTGACCTCCGAGGTCGAGGGCTCGCATGTCCAGATCGGCGTGGACGTTTGCCGCAAGGCGCATGAGAACCCCGAGGTCATCCATGCCATCGAGGCGCACCACAATGACGTCGAGCCGCGCACGGCCATCGCCTGCATCGTACAGGCCGCCGACGCCATCTCTGCCGCCCGTCCCGGCGCACGCTCTGAGAATTACGAGAACTACATCAAGCGTCTCGAGAAGCTCGAGGAGATCTGCAAGTCCTATAAGGGCGTGGAGAAGTGCTATGCCGTACAGGCAGGCCGCGAGATCCGCGTCATGGTGCAGCCCGAGGTCATCAACGACGAGAAGATGGTCCTGGTCGCTCGCCAGATCGCCCAGCAGATCGAGGACGAGATGGAGTATCCCGGCCAGATCAAGGTCAACCTCATCCGCGAGAGCCGTACCGTGGACTACGCGAAGTAACACCAGCAAAGAGCCCGGTGGCGGCATGTCCGTCACCGGCGCTTTTTATCCTGTAGTTTGGAGTGATCTAGTATGCCAAAAACGATATTCGGAACGACCGAAAAGTCCAACTTCATCCTCAACATGACCCAGGAGGGCTACTGGAACTGGGATCTGCGCGTGCTGACGCTGTTCATGATCCTGATGCCGTGCTTCTCCGTGCTGCTCGAGTGCGCGAAGGTCTACAGCGTGCCGGGCATGGCGCTGGCGATCACGGGCGTGTTCGCGATCGTGTTCGTCTTCATCGGGTACATGAAGAAGGTGACGCCGAAGAAGCTCCTCGCACCGGCGCTCCTCGCGGCTGGCATGGTCGCGTGGGGCGTGGTGAGCCTGCTCAATGGCTACAGCTACACCATCGGCATCCTCGGCGCGGACGGCCGCAGCGAGGGCGCGCTCTCGTTCCTCTTCTACGGATGCTTCTTCCTCCTCGGCGCCCAGCTCGGCACCGATCAGAACCGCATCCGCCTGCTCCGTGCGGCGCAGCTCATGGGGCTCGCGGAATGTCTCTGGGCGCTGCTCCAGGTGCTGCCGATCGGCTTCCCTTCTTATTATAAGGACCTCGAGCCGCTGCTGCTCTTCCGCGTGTTCCTGCCCTCGGGACTGACGGGGTCGCCCATCTTTTTCGCGATCCTGCTGGTGATGCTGGCCTATCCGTCCTTCCTCGGCGCGGTCTATGACGAGGAGAAAAAGGCGCGCGTGCTGCATACGGTGTGCGCGGCCGTGTTCACGCTGTTCGCCGTGCGGACACAGGTCCTGGTCGGACTGGCGGGGACGGTGCTGATGCTCCTGCTCGCGCTCGTCCATGTGGTAAGACATAAGGGCGGCCACCGCGCGTGGACAAGGCTCGGCGGCGTGCTGTGTGCGGCGGTGCTGGCGTTCGGATGGAGCACCCTCGCGCCGCAGATCAACGGCACCTATGGCCGCGAGGGCGGCGAGAACGTGGCCTCGTCAGGGCAGATGCTGTATGACGGCGCTGTCATGTCCAAGGACGGCTCCTACCGTCTCTCCGTGGCAGGCTACTACATGGCCGGCTATCAGGAGAACCCCAACGGCACCTACGACGCCACTGACATCGCGAGCACCTACGGCTACCTCTGGCGCACGACGGGCAAGGTCATCGCGAAGTACCCGCTCGTGGGGTCCGGCCCAGATCAGCTCGTCTATCCGCAGCTCTTCCACGACCTCGCGATCATGAGCAACAACAACACCTTCGACCGTGCCTACGACTACTACCTCCAGCTCGCCGCGACCTGCGGCATCCCGATGCTGCTGCTGTTCCTGGGGATCTGCGCGATCTCCGTGGTGCGGGGCGCGAAGGAGACGGCGAAGCGCCGTGAGAGCTGGATCACGGCGGGGCTGTTCGGTGCGGTGGTGCTGTATCTGCTGATGATGGTCATTGGCACGAGCAGCATCACGGTAGCGCCGGTGTTCTGGGATTTCCTCGGATGCTGCGCCGACCCCTGCGCCTACACGCCCAAGACAGAAGAGACCAAGTGACCATGCTTCGACGATACGACGCCGCTCCCCACATGCGCGGAGCGGCGTCGTTTTGCGGAAAGAGGCGTCCCCACATCGGAGGGGAAATTTGGGCAAAACGCAGAAAGCGGGCGGGGCACTTGCTTTCTGGCGCCGATCGTGCTAGACTGTTAGATGGACGAATGTCTCCAAACGGGGACGAAAATGGACGAATGTCTCCCACGGAGACGGAAAGAGGTGTGGCAAATGGCATTGGTGGTGCTGCGGCAGGCGGTCATCATGCTGATCCTGATCGTGATGGGTGCGGGGTGCTTCAAGCTGAAGATCCTGTCCAAGGAGACGGTCACGCAGATCTCGGGCCTGGTGCTCAAGGTCGTCAACCCGATCGTGATTCTGCTGGCGTATCAGCGGGAGCTGGACCCGGCGCTCGTGAAGAGCCTGGGGTGGACGTTTTTGCTGGCGGCGGTGTCGTATGCGTGCGCGTTCGCGGTCGCGTATCTGGGCATCCGGGACAAAGCAGGCCGCGAGACGGTCGTGGAGCGCTTCTCGGCGATCTACTCGAACTGCGGATTCATGGGCATCCCGCTCGTGCAGGCGATGTTCGGGTATGAGGGCGTGTTCTACCTGACGGCATTCTTGACGGTGTTCAATCTGCTGGTCTGGTCGCACGGGGTCATGCAGATGTCCGGGCAGCGGTCGCTGAAGTCGCTGGTGCGGGTGCTGTACTCGCCGGCGATCATCGCCATCTTGGTCGGCCTGGTGCTGTTCTTTTTGCAGATCACGCTGCCCTCGCTCCTCAAGGACACGCTCGAGATGGTCGGCGCGCTCAACTCGCCGCTGGCGATGTTCGTGGCCGGCGCGACCATCATCCAGACGGACCTGCTCGGCGTGCTGAAAAAGCCCCGCATCCTGTACGTCAGCTTTTTGAAGCTGATCGTGATCCCGCTGGCGTCGATGGGGGCGTTTTTGCTGTTCTCGGCGCCGGACATCGTGGAGATGACGGTCACGGCCGCCGCCGCCGCCCCCAGCGCGGCCATCTGCACGATGCAGTGCCTGAACTACAAACGAAACGCCGCCTACGCCGCGGAGATCTTCGGCGTCACCACGCTGCTCTCCGTCGCGACCATGCCGCTGATGATGGTCGTGTATGGACTGCTTTGATAGACTGCACGCCCCGCTGTCCCGATGGACGGCGGGGCATCGCCGTCATACCATGCTGCCAAAACTTTTTAATAAGATTTTTTTACAAATACCCTTGCTTTTTCCGCGCGGATATGGTATAATATTTTAACAAATGATATTATAACAAATGCTATGAGGAAAGGGGGATGCACCGTGCTCAGTGGTATCAGCAAGCTCGATCTGAAACGGATCAACCGGATGCAGGTGCTGCGGACGGTGTGGAGCTCGGGGCCCATCTCGCGTGTGGACCTCTCCCAGACGCTCCAGATCACCAGGGCCTCGATCACACAGATCACCAACGCCATGATCGAGGAGGGACTGCTCGTCGAGATCGGCGAGGCGCCCTATCAGCAGGGGATGAAGGAGAAGCTCCCCAAGGGCAGGCGCAAGATCCTGCTCGACATCAATGCCAATTTCAAGTTCGTGCTCGGCGCGGTCATCAGCGAGCAGGAGATCACGGTCGGCCTGTGTACGATGCACATGGAGATCCTCGACAAGGTCTCTATGCCCTGCACCGACCACACCACCCGCAAGGAGATCTGGCAGTTCATCATCAACGGCACAGAGCGCATGATGAACAACGCCTGTCTCACCCGGGACGATGTGCTCGGCCTCGGCGTGGGCGTCATGCCGATCATGATCGGACGGATGCGCGTGTACTACAAGGACGGCGTGCTCGATTTCAGCGACCTGACGCGCGCCCTGAGCGTCCCGCAGATGCCGCCGGTGTTCTGCGGCAATGCCGTGTGGCTCCTGTCTCTCGCGAACGCCGATGTCCAGCGCGGCAGCGGCGTGCAGGACATGAACCAGGTCTATTTGCATCTGGGCAGTCACATCCACATCTCGCTCCTGCGCCCCGAGAAGACCGAGGACGATTATCTGACCTACAGCTATCTCACCGAGCGCTGCATCGTCCGTCCGGGGGGGCGTCAGCAGGACGGCTATCCGGCGGGGTCTGTCCGCGCACAGCTCTCCGTACAGGCCATGCAGGCGCGTATCGCGGAGGTCTACTCCAAGGAGCGCACGCCCTTCCTCTATTCGGCCACGGACGGCTACATCGAGCACGTCACGCTCGAGCAGATGTATGAGGCCGTGTCCGCGGGCGACACGCGCTGTGAGGAGGTCGTGCGGGAGATCATGCAGGACTGGAGCGTGCTGCTGCACAATCTCGTCTGTTCCTACCAGTCGCGGCGCGTGGTGCTGCACCATTTCGGCCTGGGCGAGAAGGGCTTCGCGCAGTTCAAGAACTATATCCGCACCTTCGTCGGTGACGACATCGCCGAGCGCATCGTGCCCAGTCAGATCGAGGACAAGACCGACTTCCTCGGCGGCTGCGCGCTCGTCCTCCTGAAGAACTTCTACCTCAGCGGCGGCATCCCCGACATGCACCCCACCGCTGTCCCCCGCGGCGGCCGCTTTTAAGTCCCATACGGAAGGCACGGCGCACGTTGCTTTTCACCGCTTGCCCGCCTGCTTGCGCACGGCGGGCAATGCTCCTTTTTATCAACTCGCGGCGGGGCGGCGAGGCATGTCTGAAAAAATACACACCGCCCCCGCATCGAATCATGATGCGGGGGCGGTCTTTCTCATGTGCCGGTGTCGTCCGGACACACAAAACCCCGACGGGGTGGTCGGGGGCTTGTGCATGATATAGGGATTATTGGGGATGCTCTTAATAACGTTGGGGTAGAAACGTTATTATGTGCGGATGGTAATGCGGCACGGATCTGCACGGCACTATTACCACAAAATAAAGTATACTGTATGTATATGATAAACATGTGATAATTGTGTGATAGTTCTGTGATAACGTGAAAAGATCATATCACGCCGGGGATCCTCACTTTTCGCCGCTGCGGGGACGTTTTTTCTCCGGCGTTCCCGTCCGCAGGAGGAACCAGAACACCGACCCCTCGCCGAGCTTCGAGCGCACGCCGAAGGGACATCCGTGCATCTTCAGGATCGCCTTGACGATCGAGAGGCCAAGGCCGGTGCCGACCACCTCGCGCTTGTGATTCTCGCTGCGGTAGTATTTGTCGAAGATCTTCTGGATCTTGTCCTCCTCGATGCCGTCGCCGGTGTCGCGCACCTCGATGCGCACGCCCTCGGGGCAGTTGACCTGCGTCACGAAGACCTGCTTGTCGGCGCCGGTGTAGTTGATGGCGTTGTTGATGAGGTTGCAGACGACGCGCTCCATCTTCCCGGGGTCGCACACGACCTCCGCGGGCTCGTCCGGCGTGAAGGTGATGTGGTAGCCCATGCGCTCGGAGATGCCCTTATAGCGCGTGATGATGTCCGTGAGCCAGACGGTGACGTCGAGCGTCTCCGGCTCGAGCTTCTGGGAGCCGTTCTCGAGCTTGGAGAGGTCGAGGATGTCGCTGACGAGGGCGGTCAGGCGGTCGGTCTCGTCGATGATGATGTTGAGGTGCGCCTCCCGCTTGACGGGGTCGTTGCCGGAGAGGTCGCGGATCATCTCGGCGTAGGCCTTGAGCATGGTCAGCGGTGTGCGGAGGTCGTGGGAGACGTTCGCGATGAGGTCGCGCTGCATCATGTCCGCCTTGGAGATCTCCTGCTCGGCGTAGGTGAGGGCGCGGGCGAGCTCATCGACCTCGCGGCAGCTCCCGCCCTCGAAGCGTGTGGTGTAGTCGCCGTGTGCCATGCGCTTGGCGGATTCGGTGATGCGCGTGATGGGGACGGAGATGTGCTTGGAGATGATGTAGGAGATGCCGCATCCGATCAGCAGCACGAGCACGCTGTAGAGCAGGATCATCCGCTTGAGCACGCGGCTCGTGGCGTCGACCGGCTCTAAGATCGTATTGATGAAGATGCACCCCTGGACATCGTCCTTGGTGCCGAGGACATAGCCGACGAGGAGCGTCTCGCGCCCGATCTTCTCATCGAAGACACGCAGACAGATGCTGCCGTCCTCGCTGGCATCGAGCGCCTCGACGAACTCGAGGAGGCGGCTGTCGTGGCCGTGGATGAGGCAGCGGTTGTCCATGACGTCGCGGTGATAGGGGAGACGCTGGCGCGAGTCATAGAGGGAGATGCACATTTGGTCGGAGACGGCTGCGGTGGAGAGCTTTTCCTTGAAGGTCTCGATGCTGTCGGAGCGGTAGCTCTCGACGAGCTCGAGGGCGGCACGCTGCGTGTCGCGGATCTTGAAGCGGAAATAGAACTTCTCGAGCAGCACGACCTCGAAGAGCCACAGGAGCCACGCGATGATGACCGTGAAGATCACGAAGCTCGCGGCGAGGCGCCCGCGCAGGGGCGTCCGGCACCGGAAACGGTGCATGAGACCTTTAAGTCGCATCGGGGTCGAACTTGTAGCCGAGACCGCGGAGGGTCACGATGTAGGTGCGGTATTCGCCGAGGGAGCCGCGGAGCATCTTGATGTGGGTATCGACGGTACGGTCATCGCCGAAGAAATCGTAGCCCCAGACGGCCTCGAGCAGCTTGTCGCGGGAGAGCGCGAGGCCCTTGTTGCGCACGAGGTAGAAGAGGAGGTCGTACTCCTTGGGGGTCATGGAGGCCTTGTGTCCGTCGACGTAGACCTCGCGGCCGGCCAGGTCGATCTCGAGGCCGCCGAAGACGAGGCGTTCGTTCTGTGCGGGCGCCTGTGCGGCGGCTGCGGCGGCGGCAGCGCTCCGGGCGAGCACGGCCTTGACGCGCGCCATCAGCTCCTTGGGCGAGAAGGGCTTGACGACGTAATCGTCCGCACCGATCTCGAAGCCGAAGAGCTTGTCATACTCCTCGCCGCGGGCGGAGAGCATGATGATCGGGATGTCCTTGTGGCGCTTGATCTCCTTGCTGGCGGAATAGCCGTCGAGCTTGGGCATCATGACGTCCATGATGATGAGGTCATAGTCGTTGCTGCGGCACTTCTCGACCGCCTCCATGCCGTTCGAGGCCTCGTCGACCTCGTATTCCTCAAATTCTGCATATTCGCGCACGACCGCGCGGATGTTCACCTCATCGTCAACGATCAGGAGCTTGCTCATGGGGATGACACTTCCTTTCTCATGCCGCAGGGCGCCGCCGCACAGCGAGACGGCCGGCATGTCCTGCGTACTTCGGTATATTTGTATTATAACAGATTTTTTTGGATCTTGCAAGCGTTCGTGAAAAGTTCTGTGGAAAAAGAGGACGGCGGACATTTTGATCATATCGTCTGCGTCACGGAAAACCACGCGCCAGGCCGTCAGAAAACTGTGCAGACTGCCGGAAGATCGGCGGGACGGTTGCATTTTGGGGCGATGTGTGCTATAATGAAGGATATGATGCTTTTGCGGAGGACGTCCCTCCGTTCGACGTTCGCGCACCTGCGCGTGATACCAAAGAAAGGGATACCATCATGACGAATGTCCAGAAGATCGGATGCGTCTGCACCGCCCTGCTGCTCACAGCACTGACGGGATGCGGCGGCATCTCCCAGAACGACCCGAACTACGCTTCCGGCGACTCGGTGCTCGAGACCATCGCGACCGTGCCGCGTGAGGGCGAGACGACTGCCGTGCAGGACGACCCGCTCGACCCCTCCGACGATCCGTTCGGCGAGACCCTCCCCGAGGAGACCGAGGCCGCCGGCGGCAGCGGCACCATCCACTTCCTCGCCGTGGGCGATGACCTGCTCCACACCCGCGTCTACCAGTCCGCCGCGGCCCATGCGGAGGACGGCGAGGACTACAATTTCTACTACTGCTACCAGGGCGTGGCCGACCGCGTCGAGGAGGCGGACCTGGCCTTCATCAACCAGGAGACCGTCATCTGCAACGGCGAATACGAGGTCTGCGGCTCCAACCTGAACTTCTGCTCGCCGGACGAGCTGGGGTATCAGCTCATCGACATCGGCTTCGACATCTTCAACCTCTCCAATAACCACATCCTCGACAAGGGCGCCGACGGCATGCGCGCGTGCCTTGACTACTGGGATGCCCGCGTCGCCGAGAACGACGGCCTCATCGTCGAGGGCGTCTACCGCGACTACCAGGACATGTTCGACTACCGCACCACCGAGGTCAACGGCGTCACCGTCGGCGTCCTCGGCTACACCGACCATACCAACGGCTACTCCCTCCCCGCCACCTCCGAGATGGAGATCCCCTATCTGAATCAGACCGACCTCATCGAGCGCCAGATCAAGGAGCTGTCCGAGCAGGTGGACTGCGTGGTCGTCTCCGCGCACTGGGGCGTCGAGGACACGCACACCGTCAGTGAGGACGTCAAGTCCATCGCCAAGAAGATGATCGAGTGGGGCGCCGACGTCATCATCGGCACCGGCCCGCATACCCTCCAGACCATGGAGTACATCGACAGGAGCGACGGCACACAGGGCTTCGTCTACTATTCGCTGGGCAACTTCATCTCTGGCCAGACCGACAGCTTCAACATGGTCGGCGGCATGGCGCTCTTCGACATCGTCAAGGAGAACGGCGTCACCACCATCGAGACCCCCCAGCTCACCCCCATCATCACGCAGTACGAGACCGGCTCGCTCAACGACGTCCGCGTCATCCCGTACTATGACTACACCGACGACCTCATCGCCGCCCATGGCCTGCCGTATTCCCCCTGGGGCACGGCCAAGACCTGGAGCCGCAGCGTCATCGAGACCATCATCGAGAACAATGTCCCCGAGGAATATCGCCGCCTGACCAGGTGACGCACCGCCCCCTCCCGCCCGGAGGGGGCATTTTTCGTCCCTCCGGCGCATTTTCCACTTTTCCCTCCCACATGTGGAAAAGCGGGGACGTGAGCGTGCCTTAAAGGGTGTTTTAAGGTTTTGTGGGTATACTGTGAACAAAGGACAAAAGTGCCGCCGTTCACAAAAAGTACATACTATGTCTAAAGAATGATAATTTGTGGAAAGCCCATAAATACCCGCACGGGATCTGTGGATTCTGTAAATTTTTCTGAAAAGGTATTTACTTTTTTTCGTGATCGATATATAATGAAGAGTGTTAGGAACATTTGGGCAAGTGGACAGGTGCTGAGGACCGTCTCTGTGGAGAATGGGCGTAAGTTTCAACGGGATCTGACATGTTGCACAAAAGAGGTAATAAGTTTTTTACATCTCACACAAAATGTTATGATCGCTCTTGACTTATGTGATATTTTGTCCTATAATAACAGTAAGTAGAGGTAGGGCTGGCTGTGTAACGTCTTGCCCCTGCGGATGATATGAGGATATAATTGGAGGAAGTGCGGCTTCCTTTGGTTATATGACTTTGTATTACTTTTCACTGACCAAAAATAACGAAGGAGGAAAGACACATGAAGGTAAGGAAGATCGTTGCCGCTATGGCAGCAATGTCCATGCTGGCAGCGTTTTCGGCGCAGACTGCTTCGGCAGCCGGCGCAGTGACCCTGGCGGCAGAGAAGGTGAACGTAGAGGCGGGCTCTGATTTCGAGCTCAAGATCAACATCGGGGGGCTCCCGGATACGGGCCTGTCGGTGCTGGAGTTCGCAGTCAAGTATGACAGCTCTAAGATCACCATCAATTCTATCGACGCAGGGACCGCCGCGAGCACAGGGGTAGACGCAGCAGAGGTCCTGGAGGGCGTGACCGCGTTCAGCGTGCAGTCCCCCGCAGCAGGCACTTACACCGTGACCTATTCCACGGGCAAGTCTGACAAGCAGTACTGCATCTCCAAGGAGGGCGACTTCGCCGTGATCAAGGGCTCCGTTCCGGCTGGCACAGCAGCTGGTGAGTATGCCGTTGAGCTCGTTGCGATCGACCGCGAGACCACCCAGGGCAGCGGCACCAAGAACACCGAGATCGTTGCCGGCTACATCGACGCCAATGACGTTGGCACCAAGTACGAGGTGACTGCCACCGCTGGTGCTGTCATCGTAGGCGATGGCGAGACCGACCCGACCCCGACCCAGGGCGGCGACGTTCTGTACGGCGACTGCGACGTTGACGGTGACGTTGACATCATGGACGTTATCGCGATCAACAAGGCGATCCTCGGCTCCTATACGCTGAGCCCCCAGGGCAAGATCAACGCCGACGTTGACCTCAACCAGGTGATCGACACCACGGATGCACTGAACATCCTGAAGAATGTCGTAAAGCTCGTTGAGCTGCCGGTAAAGTCCTGATCGGACCTGCACCCAGCCAAACAAATGACAGCTTATGACGTCATCTCTGTTGTGACATCCTGTTCCTGACCTCTTGCTCAAAAAAGCGACATCTTTTGTTGAGACACCGATGATCTGCACACCGCAGGCAGCGACAAATGTCTGCAAAACCCATATAAGAAAGGAATTTATTAGTTATGAAGAAGGTAATCTCTGCACTGACAGCAGCTGCAATGTGCGCGAGCATGTCTGCTGGCATCATGACGGCTTTCGCCGCTTTCTCCGCTGACAACATGTCCCTGTACCTGAAGGTCGTTGACGACTCTTCCGGTAAGGGCGTCATCGACGGCAACACCATCACCTTTAAGTCCGGCGAGACTAACGGTGCTGTGCTGACCCTCCAGGAGTTCATCGACTGCGACGTGAACGGCGCTCAGATCCAGCAGGTAGGCTCCACCTTTACCACCAACTCCACGAACATCAAGCTCGGGGATCCTGTATCCTACAGCAAGAACTACACCGAGAAGACCTACACCCTGGCCAACGGCACGACCTTCACGACCGACCTGTTCCCGTGCTGCTTCGGCTGGTGGGACAGCGACTTTGGGGAGTTCAACACCGGCTCCCAGGCTTCCACTGGTACCAACGCTGATTGGGGCGCTGGCTTCGTCGGCAACGGCGACAACGACATCGTTCTCGTAAACTGGGCGACCAGCTTCGACGAGACCTGCGGCAGAGACGATTGGAAGACCACCGCAGCCTTCATGGACAGCAAGTCCGACACCCTGCCCTTCTTCCAGTTCACCGCTACCCTCGGCGACCTGGCTGACGGCACCTATGAGATCACCTTCCTTGATGAGTGGACCCACGGCGAGTTCGGCAAGCAGATCGGTAACTATGTAAACACCGAGGGCAAGTCCTCCACCAAGTACGCGCTGACCAAGCACACCGGCATCAAGATCGTTGTTGGTGACGCTACCGAGGAGACTACCCAGGCCACCGAGGCGACCGACAAGCCCACTGAGGCTCCGACCACTGAGCCTACGACCGCTCCGACCGACAAGCCCACCGACGCTCCGACCCAGCCGGCCACCGGCAGCCAGGAGGAGATCTCCGGCAGAGCTTGGTACATGAAGGACTATGTCGTTGAGGATCTCGATGCCTTCGCTGCAAAGCCCACCGTTACCTTCCCGATCTACTCCAACGGCGACACCGGTACGTTCGGCTACTCCGTGACCGTTCTGGCCGATGGCAAGTCCCTGAAGGAGCGCTTCGCGAAGGTCGCTGCAAAGCAGCAGGGCGCCACCAAGCTCTCCGGCTTCGTGACGAACTACGATGAGTCCATCTTCGGTGCTTCCGAGTCCGAGCAGAAGGGTGACCACATCTTCGCTGACGGCGACACCATCATGACCTTCTCCCTGACCATCAAGGATGAGGACATCCAGGCCGCAAAGGCTGCCAAGGCCGAGGGCAAGGAGTACAAGATCGACCTGAGCATGTCTGACCTGACCGTCGGCAACTACGCACAGGAGTCCTTCGCTGGCGGCACCGACATCAAGATGATCGGCGCTTCCATCATCCTGGCTTCCGGCGCGTCCGATCCGACCGAGGAGCCCACTGAGGCTACGACCGACAAGCCCACCGAGCCTCCGACTGAGGGCACGACGGCTCCCGTTACCGGCGACTATCTGTACGGCGACGTAAACGAGAACGGCACTGTTGAGCTCGTTGACGTTGTAATGCTGAACAGATACCTGACCAAGTACGAGAATCAGGCTCTGACCGCTCGCGCGATCGTTAACGCGAACTGCCTGCGCAACGGCGAGACGGACGAGGCTACCAAGGCTTCTGACCTGAACGGTAAGGACTCCGTTGAGATCCTGAAGTTCCTGATCGGCTCTGTCAAGACGCTGCCGACTCAGGCGAAGTAAATCGAACGAAGCTACCTCTGATCCAAAGCTGTGTTCAGCCGGTCTCCGGCTGAACATGGTTTTGATAGATCGGGGAAGATCCCGCCCGGCAGCAGGACGAGCCTGCGCCTAGGGATCGCTCCCATACTTTATCAGAAAGGAATTACGCGCAATGAAGAGATTTATTTCTGCATTGACGGCAGTCTGCTTGGCTGCGTCGATGACAGTGACTTCGCTTCCTGCTTCTGCGCTGTCTATCGCTGATCGTTCCGTCTCTGATGTCGCTCAGGCAGGTGACCGCACCTGGTACATGGAGGATTATGTCGTTGAGGATCTCGACGCGTTCGCTGCAAAGCCGACCGTTGCCTTCCCGATCTACTACTCTGGTGATACCGGTACGTTCGGTTATTCTGTAACCGTACTGGCCGATGGCGAGACGCTCAAGGACCGCTTCGCGAAGGTCGCTGCCAAGCAGCAGGGCACCACGAAGATGTCCGGCTTTGTAGCGAACTACGACGAGTCCCTCTTCGGCGGCTCTGAGTCGGAGCAAAAGGAAGATCACGTTTGGGCAGACGGCGACAGCATCTTCACCCTCTCCCTCACCGTAAAGGATGAGGACATCCAGAAGGCGAAGGAGGCTAAGGCAGCCGGTAAGGAATACAAGATCGACCTGACCATGTCTGACCTGACGGTCGGCAACTTCGCGCAGGAGAGCTTCGTTGGCGGTACCGACATTGTGATGAAGGGCGCGTCCATCATCCTCGCTTCCGGCGAGGCTGAGGAGACCACTGCTACGACCGCAACGACCGCAACGACCAAGCCTACGACCCCCACCACGCCGACCTCCGGCGAGGATGAGAAGGTCGAGGGCAGATGCTGGTACATGAAGGACTATGTCGTAGAGGATCTCGACGCCTTCGCAGCAAAGCCCACCGTTACCTTCCCGATCTATTCCAACGGCGACACCGGTACCTTCGGTTACTCTGTGACCGTCAAGGCAGACGGCAAGGCGCTGAAGGAGCGCTTCGCGAAGGTCGCTGCAAAGCAGCAGGGCGCCACCAAGCTCTCCGGCTTCGTGACGAACTACGATGAGTCTATCTTCGGTGCCTCTGAGTCTGAGCAGAAGGAAGACCACGTCTTCGCGGACGGCGACACCATCATGACCTTCTCCCTCACCATCAAGGATGAGGACATCGAGGCCGCAAAGGCCGCGAAGGCCGCTGGTGAGCGCTATGAGATCCCGCTGGAGATGTCCGATCTGACCGTCGGCAACTTCGCACAGGAGTCCTTCTTCGGCGGCACCGACATCAAGATGATCGGCGCTTCCATCGTCCTCTCCGACGGTGAGCAGGATCCGGTCGAGACCACCGCTCCGACCACCACCACTGCTCCCACTGCTCCCACTACGCCTACTGACGATGTTGTCGAGGGCAGATGCTGGTACATGAAGGAATATGTGGTCGAGGACCTCGACGCCTTCGCTGATAAGCCTGTCGTTCCGTTCTCCATCTACTCCAACGGCGATACCGGTACCTTCGGCTATTCCGTCACCGTCAAGGCAGACGGCAAGGCGCTGAAGGAGCGCTTCGCGAAGGTCGCTGCCAAGCAGCAGGGCGCTACCAAGCTCTCCGGCTTCGTTGCGAACTACGACGAGTCCATCTTCGGTGCATCTGAGTCCGAGCAGAAGGAAGACCACATCTTTGCAGACGGCGACTCCATCATGACCTTCTCCTTTACCATCAAGGATGAGGACATCGAGGCAGCGAAGGCTGCAAAGGCTGCTGGCAAGCGCTATGAGATCCCGGTAGAGATGTCTGATCTGACGGTCGGCAACTACGCCCAGGAGTCCTTCTTCGGCGGCAAGGACATCAAGATGATCAATGCTTCTATCGTCCTCTCCACTGGCGAGCAGGATCCGGTAGAGACCACCACGACTGTTGCGACCACCACGACCGCTCCGTTCGTGGAGAAGTCCAAGGAGGTAGACGCAGTTTGGGATATCGGTGAGTACGAGGATGCAGAGCCTGGCGAGACCGTGAAGGTACCTGTTTCCATCACCGGCAACGAGGGCTTCAACAGCTACATCGCCAAGATGACTGTTGAAGCGGGACCGTCCTTCGGCGGTGCGACCTCCGGCGCTGACTTCAGCGCACTTGAGCTCGCGATCAACCCGGACACCCTCGCGATTGCTGGTACCGATTACACCACCGGCGCGAACATCACCAAGGATGGCGACGTTTACTACATGACGTTCACCGTTCCGGCTGATGCAGCACCTGGCACCCAGTACGACATCGACTTTGCGGATCTGTCTGTTTATGACATCGACATGACCAAGCTGATCCCGAAGACCAGTGCCGGCTACATCAAGGTCAAGGATGCCGAGACCACGACCCTTCCTGGCGACAAGGCGACCGCTGCAAAGTGGATCATCAGCAAGGAAGAGGTTGAGGCTGGCGAGACCGCTCATGTGACCGTTTCCGTAACGGGCGCTGATGTTGACGGTATCAACAGCTACATGGTCAAGCTCACGCAGGAAGACGGCCCGACCGCTACCGGCGCGACCAAGGGCGATGCGTATGCATCCCTCGAGTTCGCCGAGAACACCAAGGCTCTGAGCTTTGGCGGTACCGATTCGACGACCGGTGCTTCTGTGACCACGCCTGACGGTGTCGTATTCACGATCGACTTCGACGTTCCTGCCGATGCTGCACCTGGCACCACGTACGACATCAAGTTCTCCGACATCGAGCTGCGCGACAGCGACATGGCTCGCCTGATCCCGTCCACCGTGGATGGTTGGATCAAGGTAAAGGAAGCAGAGACCACCGCGGCTACCACCACCACCCTGCCTGATCTTGACGATGCCGGCAAGTGGATCATCGGTACTGCTGAGGTCGATCCTGGCGCGACTGTGACCATCCCTGTTTCCGTAACGGGCGATAAGAACGGTCTGAACAGCTACATCGCGAAGATTGGCTACAAGGGACAGCCTAAGGGACAGCCTGATCTGACGATCACTGGTGCAGAGGGCGGTACTGCATTTGCAGGCGCTGACTTCGCATCCAACAACGATAACGCCACCTACGGTGCGACCATCTACACGGATCCGCTGGCGAACGTGATCGGCGATGGCGATGTATTCTACATCACCTTCCAGGTACCTGCTGATGCAGCTCCTGGCACGACCTATCCGCTGACCTTCGACGGTCTGGACATCTACGATGTGACCATGCGTGCGCTCACGCCTGAGAAGCAGGATGGTTGGATCAAGATCAAGGATCAGGAGACCACCACGACCACTGAGGCGACCACGGAGTCCACTGTGGCCACCACGACCACTGAGGCTACCACGGAGTCCACTGTGGCCACCACGACCACCGAGGAGACCACTGCGGCCACCACGACCACCGAGGAGACCACCGTCGCCACCACGACGACTGAGGAGTCCACGGTAGCGACCACCACGACTCTGGCGACCACCACGACGGTAGCGACCACCACGACGGTAGAGACCACTACCACGCAGGCCACCACGACCACCCTGCCGGATCTCGGCGAGGCTGGCATGTGGATCATCGGCACTGCTGAGGTAGAGCCTGGTGCGACTGTGACCATCCCTGTTGCTGTCGTAGGCGACAAGAACGGTCTGAACAGCTACATCGCGAAGATCGGCTACAAGGGACAGCCTAAGGGACAGCCTGATCTGACGATCACTGGTGCGGAGAACGGCACTGCTTATGCAGGTGCTGAGTTCGCATCCAACATCGACACCGGCGCATTCGGCGGCACCATCTATACCGAGCCGCTTGCGAACGTGATCGGCGACGGCGATGTATTCTATATCACCTTCCAGGTACCCGAGAACGCAGCTCCTGGCACGACCTATCCGCTGACCTTCGACGGTCTGAACGTATACGACGTGACCATGCGCGCGCTCGAGCCGGCTACTCAGGATGGTTGGATCAGGATCAAGGATGTAGAGACCACCACCACAACTGAGGAGACCACGGAGTCCACTGTGGCTACCACCACTACTGAGGGTACCACGGAGTCCACTGTGGCTACCACCACCACTGAGGGTACCACGGAGTCCACTGTGGCTACCACCACCACTGAGGGTACCACGGAGTCCGAGGGTACCACGGAGTCCACTGTGGCTACCACCACCACGGAGTCCACTGCGGCTACCACCACCACTGAGGGCACCACGGAGTCCACTGTGGCTACCACCACTACTGAGGCTACCACGGAGTCCACTGTGGCCACTACGACCACTGAGGAGACCACGCAATCCACTGTGGCCACCACGACCACTGAGGAGACCACCACCACCAAGTCCAGTGAGTATCTCGACCTCGACAATCTGAAGGCGACCTGGACCATCGGCGTAGCAGTTGCTAAGGCTGGCGACGAGAACGTCAAGCTGCCGGTAACGGTAAGCGGCGATCCTGGTCTGAACAGCTTCATCTTCTCCGTCAATGCTGCTGACGGCCTGACCTTCAGCAAGTATGCACAGGGCAACGCTTACGATCTGCTGACCATGGCAGTTGAGTATCCGAAGTTCAGCGCGACTTCCGAGGATCCGACCATCACGAACGTACAGGCTGCTGAGGATGCGACCGTTGTTGATCTCTACTTCAACGTTGGCGCTGACGTAGCTCCTGGCAAGTATGCTGTTACCTTCGATGGCGACGTACAGGCACTTCGCATCTCCACCAAGGCGATCGACGTGACCGAGATCGATGGTTACATCGAGGTGCTCGATGAGGAGCCTGCCGTATCTGGCTACAGATATGTCATCAGAGGCAACGACAAGTTCTACCTGTCCCACGACCCGAGAGCGTTCAGCGCCGCTGATCTCATCAAGTCCATCAGACGTCAGGAGATCCTGACCAAGGCGGACGGCTCTGTGACCTACGGCACGCTGGAGACCGTTGATCCCAGCACGCTGAACATCGCAATGGTACCCACCGGCTCTGACCTGACGAGCCCGAAGGCGTACTATGACAACGCCGGCACTCCTTACTGCGTCGTACCGATGTCCGCGATCATCACCGATGAGGTGAACGGCGAGCAGAAGGTAACGACCGTTGAGGTAGAGGGTGCTACCGCTTACATCGGTGTCAAGGGCGATACTGACCTGAACGGTACCTGCCTCGCACCTGATGCATCCGAGGTACTCATCTACGCGACCGAGAAGGGCGTAGGCCGTGGCCCGAAGCTGTTCAATGCGGACAGAACGTGGCTGCCTGATAGCCTGAAGCTCCCGTGGAGCGAGACCCTGGAGAACTTCGTATACTTCCTGTCCGATGTCACCAACGAGTCTGAGGACGGCGGCTCTACCGATCCGAATGGCGGCGGCAAGACGGATGTCGATGCGAACGACGCATCCCTCCAGCTTGTATACGCTGCGATCTGCGGTACCAAGGGTATCCCGAACACCAGCTGGGCATATGATGTCCTGGATGGTGCAGTTGATCCGATGCCTTACTACACCGCTCTGATCGAGGGCTACAACAAGTAAGAAGCTCCCAACAGAACGACCCCTGCCGAATGGCGGGGGTCGTTTTTGTGTGGGATGCGGCCGGACGTCGGCTGTGGAAAGCCGAAAAAGCCCCTCCCTGAGACACAGGGAGGGGCAGGTCGTTTCGTTCAATTATCGGTCAGGTCGATGGGCTCCTCGCGGGTGCGCATCAGCGACTGGACGATGTCGTGATAGAGGGCCGCGGGGTTCGCGAGGATGCGTTCCCCGAGAATGTGCGCCTGGTCGAGGTCGGGGGCGAAGAGCGTGAGGCGCAGCAGGACAAGGTCCTGGTCGGTGAGCGTGACGTGCAGATGACACCCGCGCTCGAGCGTCTCGTATTCGAGCTTGACATCGCGCTCGTTCCGGCGGCGCTGGACGGCGCGCTTGGCAGCGGTCACGATCTCGTCGCGGTAGCTCTTGGCAGCGATGGTCTTGAGGCGCCGCGCACAGGCGATGCCCTTCTCCGTCAGCGCGAGGACGGTGGAGCCGTCGTCCTGCTTTTGCGGGACGATGGTCTCGTTGGCCTGGAGGGAATCCATGGCGTCCTGGTAGATGAAATAATTGATGATCCCGCCCGTGACGGCCACATCGTACAGCAGCTCGCTGTCCATGGGCGTCTCGACGCGATAGAGCATGTAGCAGATCAGGATCTGTGCGAGCGTGACGTCGTTGACCGTGCGGTCGGCGTTCTCCGCGAACCGCATCAGGTTCTCGTCGGACATCTTCTTCTTCATGGGCCCTCCTCTCTGCGGTGTGGAAAATGGTCAGCCGGTGAAGTGCGGATGATCGAGCATGTGGTCGAGCAGTGCGATGTTCACGCAGGCCTCCACACAGGGCACCGTCCGCGGCACGAGGCACGAAACAGCGCAGCTCTCGGCATCGAGCTTTTCGGTCTCCATGGTCGAGAGGTTGACGGTCTCCTGGGCCTGTCCGATCGAGGCGGTCGGCTTGACGGCGACGCGCAGCACGATGGGCATGCCGGACGAGATCCCGCCGAGGATGCCGCCGTGGTTGTTGGACGCCGTGCGGACGTGGCCGTGGTCATCGACATAGAAGCTGTCGTTGGACTGGCTGCCGACCATCTTGGCCGACTCGAAGCCCGCGCCGAACTCGAGCCCACGCACGCCGGGGATGCCGAAGAGCAGCGACGCGATGGTGTTCTCGAGGCCGTCGAAGATGGGCGAGCCGATGCCCGCGGGGACGTTGATCGCGACACATTCCACGATGCCGCCGAGCGTCTCACCGCCCTCGGCCGCCGCGCGGATGTCCTCGAGCATGTCCCGTCCTGCCTTGTTGGAGATGACGGGGAAGCTCTTCCCGCGCACGGCGACGATGTCCTCACGCGTCACGTCTGCATGGTCGAACTCCTTGTCGCGGATGCCGTGGATCTCGAGTGCATGGGCGCCGACATAGATGCCGCGGCGCTCGAGGATCTGCCCGCAGACCGCGCCCGCGAAGCAGAGCGGTGCTGTGAGCCGGTCGGAGAGATGGCCGCCGTCGCGGATGTCGTTGAAGCCGCGGTAGCGGAGCGTGCCGGTGTAGTCGGCGTGGCCGGGACGGGGGAGCCGCCCGAGCTGCTCCTTGACGTCAGGCACGACGACGTCGGTATTCTGGATGAACGCGCAGAGCGGGGAGCCGGTCGTGCGGTCGTTCATGATGCCGGACATGATCTGGCAGAGCTCGCCGCCCTCGTGGACGCCGGGCATGCGGCGCTCCATGAAGCGGTGGAGCTGCTTGACGTCGATGAACTCGCCGGGCGGGAGGTCGTCGACGGTGACGCCGATGGCGGGGCCCTGTGCCTCGCCGAACACGGAGACCGAGATGCGGTCACTCCAAATGGATGCCATTGGCAGCACCTCCTAATGCTTGATAGTCCTCAAAGAACGCAGGATAGGACTTTTCGACCGATTCCGCGCCCTTGATGATGACAGGCCCATCCGCACAGGTCGCTGCGATGGCCGCAGACATGGCGATGCGGTGATCGCCGGCACTGTCGACCGTGCCCCCATGGTAGCGGGGGACGGGACGGATCAGCAGTCCGTCCTCGCGGACGGTGCAGTCGCCGCCGAGCGCGTTGAGGAGCGCCGCGGTCGTCTCGAGGCGGTCGCTCTCCTTGATGCGCAGCCGCCTTGCACCGACGATCTCGACCGTGGAGCCGCAAACTCCGGCCGCCACGCTGAGGATCGGGACGAGGTCAGGGATGTCGGTCGCGTCGATCTGGAATATCCTGTCTTTTTTATTATACCACATCTCGCGCAGGATCTCAACCCCTTTTCGGTCGCCCTGTGCAGATTCCTGTGGGATATTTTGGAGGACGATGTCGGACCCCATCGCGTTGGCGGCGTAAAAGAACGCGGCCTGCGAGAAGTCGCCCTCGACCGTGACGTCGGCGGGACAGTACTTTTGTCCGCCGGGGATGCGGTAGCCGTCCGCCGTCTCCTCGACGGTGACGCCGAAGCGTCTCATACTGTCGAGCGTCATGTCGGCATAGGGCTTGGATTCGAGGCGGGAGAGGAGCCGGATCTCGCTGTCACCGTCGAGCAGGGGGAGCGCGAAGAGGAGGCCGGTGATGAATTGTGACGAGATATCGCCCTCGAGCTCGTAGATACCGCTTTGCAGACGGCCGGAGACGGTGAAGGGCATGGTGTCGTGATAGTCGAAGGTGACGCCGTTCTTCGTCATCTCGCGCAGATAGGGCGTGATCGGGCGCTGGGGGAGACGGCCCTGCCCGCGGAACTCGGTCGTGACGCCGAGCGCGGCGGCGACGGGGATCAGAAAGCGCAGCGTCGAGCCACTTTCGCAGCAGTCCGCGACGGCAGAGGCGGCAGGATAGGCGATGCCGCGCATGGCGATCGTGTCGCCCTTGGTCTGGCAGAAGGCGCCGAGGGCGGTCATGACGCCGAGGGTCGCGTAGATGTCCTTGGAGAAGCTGACGCCGCGGATGGCGGACGACCCGTCGGCGAGGGCGGCGCAGATGATGGCACGGTGCGCCATGCTCTTGGACGAGGGGACGCGGACGGTGCCGGAGAGACGGCGCGGTTCGATGCGGATGTCCATGTCAGACCGTCCTTTCAAAGAGCGCGGCGAAGCCCTCGAGCGTGGCGTCGCGGATGACGGCATGTCCCACCGGCTCGCAGACGATGTAGCGCAGATGAGACCCTGCGCGCTTCTTGTCGTGTCCGCAGAGGGGGACGAGCTCGCCGATCGGCGCATCCACGCGGGACGGGAGCCCGTAGCGCTCGACGCACGCACGGAGCCGCGCGGCGGTGTCGGCATCGCCCGTGTAGTCGGTCATGAGGCACATCCCGGCGGCGACGGCGCAGCCGTGGGTATACGTCTCATAATGGTAATAGGCCTCGATGGCGTGGCCGAGGGTGTGGCCGAAATTGAGGATCATCCGCAGACCGGTGTCCAGCTCGTCCTCCGCGACGACATCGCGCTTGATGCCGACGCAGGCGGGGATGATGTCGTCGAAACGGTCCTGCACTGTGTCGAGATCGAGGCCGCAGAGCGTGTCGAAGAGGGCGGCGTCGGCGATCATGCCGTACTTGATGACCTCGCCCATGCCGTCGGTGAGGAAGGTGCGGGGGAGGGTGCGGAGCGTGTCCGGGTCACAGAGGACAGCGGCCGGCTGCTTGAACGCGCCGACGAGGTTCTTGCCCTCGGGGAGGTCGATGGCGGTCTTGCCGCCGACGGACGAATCGACCTGCGCGAGCAGGGACGTCGGGATCTGGACATAGGGCATCCCGCGCAGGAAGGTCGCGGCCGCGAAGCCCGTGATGTCCCCGACGACACCGCCGCCGAGGGCGATGAGGCAGTCCGACCGCGTGAGCCCCTCGGTGCAGAGGAACGACCAGATGGCCGCGAGCGTGGCGGCATTCTTGGACGCCTCGCCGTGGGGGAAGGTGAAGCGGACGGCGCGCAGCCCGGCCTCCCGCAGCGACGCCTCGACGGCATCGGCATAGAGGGGGCCGACATGGTCATCGGTGATGACGGCGCAGGTCTCGGCCTTGGTGAGCGCACGGACGGTCTCGCCGGCCTTGGCGAGGATCCCCCGCTCGATGAGGACGTCATACGCCTGTGCCACAGGGACATGGATCTTCTTCATGATAATAACCTCCGGTCATAGGATGGTGCTCCCGCAGGAGCAGACCTATTCTAATTTTACCTGATTTTTCGTCATTTGTCAAGCATGTGTCAATGGTATGCCGGGACTTCGTCCGCAAAAAAGACGCCCGCCAAGCATATGCCTGGAGGGCGGTCCTTTGGATGCTGTTTTACTTCTTGCCGACGGGCAGCGTCACCAGCTTGACGACGGCCTTGAGGAGGTTGAGCGCATCGGTCGAATCGATGGCGTCATCCACATCCACATCGGCATTGGTCTTGCCCTGGGCAGTCAGGGTCGCACCGCCGAGGAGGCTCTTGTTGATGAGCACGACGTCGAGGATGTCGACCACGCCGTTCACGTCTACATCACCATAGAGCACGCTGGACACGGGGGACTCGGCCTCGTCAGGCGCACCGGCGGGCGGCGTGCCGGAGACGAGCTTGCCGTCGACATACATCGTGATCGTATCGGTCAGCTCGGGGGCGACGTTGAGCCCCTTGCCGATCTCATCGGCCGTGCGGATGCCGGAGCGGCTGTAGTCGTTCGAGGGATCCCACACGAAGGTGTAAAGATCGCCGCCATTCTCGCCCTTGCCGGGGATGATGGCCTGCGTGTCGGCCATGAGCGCGAACTGGAACTGCTCTGTGCCGTAGAACTTGTAGTCCGGCCAGGTCAGCTCGATGTAGCAGTCGCCGGCGTCATTGTACTGCACCATCTCATAGGTGACGACGCGCTCGGCGTTCGTCGCGGACTTGACGGCGTCATAGTCGATACGGACGTTCAGGTCGTCGACGGTCTGGCCGTTCTCGAGCAGCTCGGCGATGTTGAAATAGTAGCGCGCGCGGATGTCCTCGGGATAGCGCGGCGGCACCTGGGTATGGTTCTCGATCTCGATGAGGACCTGGGTGGCCATGTTGTCCTCCTGCCCGACCGCGGCCTTCATCGTGAACTCGGTGACGGGCTTGCCGCCGTTGCGCTCCTGCTCGGTCGGCGGGAAATCGGCCATAGGCATATCGCCGTCGTCCTTGCCGTAGAAATGGTAAAGACCGGCACACGCGCCCACGAAGGCGGCATTGTAGTCCACCGCGACCTCATTGTAGATATAGTCCTTGGTCAGGTCACGGTGCCAGTCGATGGCATCGGGACCGCCGACGAGCGCGCCCCAGAGCACATGGGTCTGGTCGGCGGGATCGTCCATGTTCAGCGTGGTGGAGCCGTGGGAGGCACGGTGGTGCGGGTGGCACGCGCCGTTCTCCAGGTCATAGCCGACGATATAGGAGCGCCCCATGGGGTTATTGCCCATGATGTAATCCATCTGGCCGCGCGACCACTCCACGAAGGTCATGTCGCCGGTCTCCTTGGCGTAGACCATGGCCTCGAGCTGGGCAGCGGTGTCGTAGCGGGCGGAGCCGTAGTCATTGAGCATCGCGAAGCCCGCGGGGGTCTTTTTGAGCCATGCGCCGTCCTTTTCGGGGAGGGACGCGATCTGGTCGGCGGTGATGGACGTGTTCCAGACCTCGTCGTCACGTCCGAAGTCCTTATGCCCGGTCACGGCCGCAGGGAGGCCGGTGGCCTTGGCAGCGTCGGCCGGCTCCATGCCGCTCCAGAACTCGAGGTTCCAGCGGAAGATGTACCAGTCGCGGGAGCAGTTCGTGATCGGCGCGAGTTTGGCGAACACGCCGCCCCAGACGGTATCCCAGCAATGCACCCAGATGTTCTGCCAGCAGTTGCCGGTATCCTTGATGATGCGCTTGATGTAGCCGGTGTAGGGATGGGCGCCCATGTCGCCGGTGACGTTCTCGTTGACGTGGACGATGTGGTCGATGTAGGTGTCGTCGCCGGTACACTCATAGAGCCAAACGGCCGCCCACGCGAGCTCGTCGTAGTCGTAGCTGGAGGTGTAGAAGCCGCCGTCGTAGCCCAGCGACGTCACCTTCATGCTGGAGTTCTCGACGCCGGCATTGGCGGCATCGGGATCGTCCTCGGAATAGGTCTTGCCGCCGTTGTCGGAATCGGCATCGTCGAGGAGCTCCTCGGTGTGGGTGTTGCGCGCGAAGCGGTAGAGGGCCTTGGCGGCCTTGAGGGACTCGGCGGCGTACTCCGGCTCGGTGTCCTTGAAGTTCAGGTAATTGACCGCGAGGGACGCCGCCACGCCCGCGCACATGTCGGACGCGGGGGTCTCGACCGTGGCGAAATAGGCGGGACGCTCGTAGTCGAGGAGCCAGGTGCCCTGGAGCTCGGGGGCGATCCAGTAGTTATGGTCGATGTTGCCCTCGCCGACCTGGTAGCAGAACGCGAGGACGTCCTCGCCGCTCTCGTCGTAATACAGGCATTTCAGATAGTAGTCGTTGAAGCAGTGGAGGATCTCCTCGCAGTGCTCGGCCTGTCCGGCGGCCTTGTAGTCATCGCGGAACTCGTAGTAGCCCCAGCCGAGGGTCGAGGCCGCGTAGCTGCCCGGGAGGCAGAACTTGACGCAGTCGCCCGCGTCGTGCATGCCGCCCTCGACGTCGATGGTGCCGTCCCCGTCCGGGTCGAGGATGTCGCGGTGGGCGTCGATGAATTCCTGGGAGAGGTTCGTGCCGCGCTTCTTCTCGGTCATCGGGATCAGCGGGACATGGGCGTCCTCCATGTGGCAGTCGCCGCGCCAATCGAGGTTGCCGGTGGCCTTGCCGCACTTGTTCTCGTCGTAGAAATAGAGCGAGAGCTGGAGCGCCTTGGCGAAGTCCTCATCGACGGGCTTGAGCGTTTCCGGGTCGGGGAAGGTCTTGTCCTCGTCCTTGACCTTGTCGAGCTCCTCCCCGGCAGCGGCCGCGGCGGCCATGGGGACCGGCGTCAGGAGCATCGCGAGCCCCGCAGCGCCGGCCAGGAATCGCCCGGCAAGATGTCTCTTCTTCATGTGCATACCGTCCTTTCCTGTGTGTTTTGTCTTTCTCTTAGACAGCAGACCACGCGCGGATCGTATGATCTGCCGCCTCGTTCACTCGGCGTATACTTTGTACAGTTTATATTTTAGTATATTTGGATGAAAATGTCAATACTTTTGTAAGATCTCTTGAGAAATATTTTTGTATATCTGATGCGGAACGGGGACAGCGCTCGCACGAGCAGCGTTTCTGTGAAAAAAGAAACAGAATCGTCAGAGCGTATAAACGAAAACGATTTATCCAACATGACCAGCCTTCGCACTATACAAATTGTATATTTAAGAAAAAAGTTTAAAAAACAGTTGATTTTTCTTTTGAAATGTGGTATGATATTAGTGAAGGATTCGGATCGCCGCGGCTCGGGGTAGGACAGGGCCGGGATGGATCCAGTTTAGGAGGGATCGCTATGCAAGTGTTTCTGTACAAGGATGCAAAAGACCAGAGCATCCACGGATCGGAGAACCAGAAAACGACCGGCTGCCGCATCAACCTGATGAAGCCGGAGAACATCGCGCGTTTTTCTAAGGACGGCACAGCGGATGATGCTGAGGGCCTGTTCCGGATCAGCTGCGCGAAATGTCAGGACCTCTTCATCAAGAAGATGCTGAAGGCCGACAACAAGATGCGCGCCCAGCAGGCCAAGGAGGAGCGCAGGCGCCAGAAGGAGCAGGGCGACAACGACAACATGGTCTCCCTGGCCGAGGTGCAGGAGAAGAAGCGCAAGGAGGCCGAGCGCGAGGCGCAGCGTGCTGCCGCCGCCGAGGCGGAGGCCAAGAAGAAGGCCGAGGAGGCCAAGCAGAGGGCCGAGGAGGAAGCCAAGCTCCGCGCCCGTGAGGAGGAGCTGCAAAAGCAGCGCGAGGCCGAGCTCGCCCAGCGCGAGAAGGAGCTCGCGGCCCGTGAGGCCGAGATCGCGTCCAAGCTCCAGTACCAGGAGTATGTGGCACCGAAGAAGAAGCCCGCGCCGCAGCCGGCCGTGAACCCCGGATTCCCGGGCTTCGCGCTCGACAGCGACCTCGCCCAGTTCGCCCTGCCGTCTACCGGGCAGGACCCCACCGCCGCAGCATTCGCGGCCAATGAGGGGAAGAATCCCAACGTCCTCGCCAGCATGAACAACACTGCCAAGAGCGACGTCAACGCGATCATGAAGGAGTTCGGTGTGGATGCCGCACCGAAGCCTGCCGCCAGCTTCGACGACCTGATGGCAGAGTTCGGCATCCCGACGCCGGCCGCGCCCGCGCCCGCTGCCCCCGCCGGTGACATCGACCTGATGGCGATGTTCGGCGGCCAGGAGGCGCCCACTGCGCCCCCGCCGGTCCGTGCGATGCAGCAGGCACCCGAGGCAGCGCCCGCACCCGCGCCTGTCCAGGCACAGGCGCCCGCCCCGCAGGCAGCCGCCCCGGTCATCGCTGGGATGGAGGATCTGATGGCCGCGTTCAGCGTGCCGCAGCCCGCCGCGCCCGCACCTGCCCCTGCGCCCGCGCCCGTCCAGGCACAGGCACCCGCGCCCGCTCCCACACCGACCGCCCCGGTCATCTCCGGGATGGAGGACCTGATGGCGGAGTTCGGCCTGGATGCACCGAAGGCCCCCGCACCTGCGCCCGCGCCCGTACAGGCCGCGCCCGCGCCCGCACCTGAGAAGCCCGCACCTGCCCCCGCTCCGGTCGTTTCCGGGATGGAGGACATGGACGATATGATGGCCGCGCTGAACTCGCTCTCGCAGGCCGCTCCCGCCCCTGCACCGGCACCTGCGCCTGTTCAGGCGGCACCTGCTCCCGCACCTGCCCCTGCCGCCCCGGTCATCTCCGGCATGGAGGACCTGATGGCGGAGTTCAGTCTGGATGCACCGAAGGCCGCACCGGCGCCAGCACCTGTTCAGGAAGCACCTGCTCCTGCACCGGCGCCCACGCCTGTACAGGCCGCACCGGCACCCGCGCCCGCTCCAGCCGCTCCGGCAGCGTCCATGATGGACGATCTGATGGCGGAGTTCAGCCTCGGCGCATCTGCCGCACCGGCGTCCGCGCCTGCCAAGCCCGCACCGCCCGCACCGCCTGCCGGCGGCGTACAGGATCTGTTCAATGAGCTCGGCGGCGGTTCCGATGATATGGACGACCTCATGGCGAAGTTCACGGCGCCCAAGAACGAGCCCGCACCTGCGCCCGCACCCGCTGAGCCTGCCGCGACCTCTGCATCGGCCGCAGCCGCGATGAGCGCGCCTGTCTCCGATGAGATGGATGACCTGATGGCACGCTTCTCTGCGCCCGTCCAGGAGCCCGCACCCGCCGCGCCGGCCGCCTCTGCGTCCGAGCTGTTCGGCGAGATGCTCGACAGTGCATCCGAGGATGACGATGTGATCGAGACCCAGCTCGTCGAGAGCATGGCACCCGTCGTCGAGAAGGTCGAGGAGCCCGAGGTCGATGCAACGGATGACGTCGCCGCGATGGCCGACATCGCCGATGATATGTTCAACGAGCCGGCACCCGCGCCGCAGCCTGTCGTACACCAGCCGGCACCCGCTCCCGCACCTGCGCCTGTCGCTCCGGCTCCCGCCGCTGCCGCACCGCAGCAGCCCGCCGCCAAGGCACCCGCCGCACCGCAGCAGCCTGCCGCCGCCGCACAGTCCTACCCGAACGCCCAGCAGATGGGCGCCGCAGCCGGCGTGATGATGCAGCAGGGCATGCCGCAGATGATGCCGCAGTTCATGGGCTACGATGCAGCCGGCCAGCCGATGTATGCGCAGCCGATGCAGCAGAGCTACCCGCAGGTACAGCAGCCCGTCTTCGCACAGCCCGGCTACCAGTTCATGGGCTACGATGCCGCCGGCAAGCCGATGTATGCCCCCATCCAGCAGCCCATGTTCCAGCAGACGCCGGTACAGCCTGTCCAGCAGACGCCCGTACAGCCTGTCCAGCAGACGCCGGTACAGCCTGTCCAGCAGACGCCGGTAAAGCCTGTCCAGCAGACGCCCGTACAGCCGGCACCGATGATGCGTCCGATGCCGCAGCCCGCACCGGGCGGCCAGGGCATCCATGTCTCCGTGATCGGGCAGAACGCCGGTCATATGCCGGATGCCGTCCGTTCCGCGGTGGCACGCTCCGCGACCGCACCGCAGGCCAATATCTTCGATAAGCAGGGCAAGGCCGTCCCCGTGATGGACAACATCGAGGACATCCTGAGCTCGATGGGCGAGGACACCTCCTCCATGAAGAAGAAGGAGGAGGAGAAGGTCGCCGACATCGCCTACGAGGAGTACAAGCCGCGTAACCGCAAGGCTCCCAGGAAGAAGGCCGCCGACAAGACCTCCCAGCCCGACCGTCCGCTCACGGCACAGGAGCTGAAGGAAAAGAAGCGCCGCGACAAGATCGACGCACAGTTCAAGAAGGACCTCGCCAAGAAGGGCTTCTGATCTCTCAACAACAGCGAAACGATCCGCAGGGCTCACCGCCGGAAGGGGTGAGCCTTGCGGTGCATATCGTGGAAAGGAACATCATCATGACCGAACAGGAAAGAACGAACGTCGTCCTTGCGTGCCGCGCACGTCTGACGGGCGATGCGGAGAAGGACATCGACATGCTCCGGCAGGAGGTGCTGCGCTACGAGAAGACCGAGCCGGCGCTCGCACAGGAGCTCGTGGAGATCGCACACTCGCTGCTGTCCCCGGAGCAGGCGGACTATCTCAAGTCCCACATCTACCTCGACGGCAAGCGCCTCGATCAGGTCTATGCCGAGGCCGATGCACTGACGCAGGCGGGCAAGTATGCCGAGTCCGAGCAGCTGACCCGCAAGCTCTATGAGCACATCCTCGTGCAGTTCAAGGAGACGGCCGAGGCGCGGTTCTTCAGCTTCCGCAACCGACTGGAGTCGGAGCTCTACCACCAGCTCTTCCACCCGACCAAGCAGCTCCTGAAGGCGCCCTTCGACTTTGCACGATTCATCGGCCTTCATGCGTACAACCTCGTCGAGCTTCGCCGGACGGCGGAGGCGCTGCCGGTGCTCGAGCGTGCCGTGCGGTATGACCCGGTGAACCCGGATCCGCGCTTCGAGATCGCGGAGGTCTGCAAGCTGCTGCGTGCGCACGACCAGCTCCTCGAGGCCATCCGCCAGACGCTGCCGCTGTGTACCACGCCGTATGCGTTCGCGCGCTGCTACGCGAACATGGGCTTTTACTGCGTCGAGGTCGAGGACTATCCGAGCGCGGTGTGCTTCTATTATGAGAGCCTGCGCTATGAGGACCATCCGGCGATCCCGGGCGAGCTGCGCCATGTGGCCGCGCTGATGGGGCACAAGATCGTGCCGCCGACGCGGGACATGATCCTGGATGCGTTCGCGAAGTACGACATCCTGAACGGCCCCGGCCGCGAGCTGCTCTATGTGGCGACCACTCTGGGCGAGCAGGCCATGCACGACGAGCGCTGGCCAGAGGGCGCGTACTACTACGACCTCATCGCCGCCCTGACCCACGACGCCAAGGCCACCGAGCTCTTCAAGGTCTGCGCCTCGCACCTCGAGAAGAAGTCGGATCAGTGATGAAACAAGGCTCCCGCCGTGCGCGGGGGCCTTGCTGTATCTATCATGATGAAAACGGCCATATATCCAAAAAACAAGGCTCCCGCTTGATACGGGAGCCTTGCTTTGTCACTTGAAGGTCCGCTGCACGTCCTCGAGGGTGAGGGCGGCTTCGGAGTTGTAGAACTCGATCATGCGGGTGGAGGAGGTGTAGGTCTCGGCGTACTTGCCGTCGGCGTCGATCAGGTAGTCGCCGTACCAGAGGCCGGCGTAGCTCCAGATCGTGTGGTCGCGGAACATCGTGTTCATGTCCGGGACGGTGCTGCACTCGCTCAGCGCGAGCATCTTGCTGCCGCCCGTCATGCGGTAGAGCGAGAGGAACTGCTCATACCGGCTGCCGAACTCCTTGTCTGGCGAGAGGTAGATGTCCGCGGAGGCGATGTCGTACTGGTCGACGAGATAGTCCGCGTTCTGGCCGTTCCAGACCCAGATCAAGTTATGCAGGCCATGGTATTCGGTCATGCGGCGGTACATCACGTCCCAGAGCCAGCGGTACGGCTCGGGGCCGTCCGCGCCCCACCAGAACCAGCTCCCCGCGCCCTCGTGGAGGGGACGCCAGAGCACCGGCACATCCGCATCCGCGAGCGGGCGGAGGGTCTCGGCGACGGCGTCGATGTCACGCAGGAGCGCGGCGCAGTCGGCCTTGAGGGTGCCGTTCTTCACCAGCTTGTCCACCTCGTCGATGTCCATGAGCGCCACGTCGACGGAGAACTCATAGCGCTGGACGATCGTCGGCTCGGCGGCCTCGGTCTCGGCGGTCTTCTTCTTTTTCTTGGTGGACGTGTCGTCGGGGTCCACCTGGTCGTCGTCGTGCTCCATCTCGTCCGGCAGCTCCGGCTCGACGACCACGTTCGTGACATTGTAGGGCGGGAGCGCGTCCTTCAGGGAGAAGTCCGTCTCCTCGGCGTAGACGGAGCTGATGCCGGTCGGCGCGTCCCAGTGCCACATCAGGCCGACGATGCCGCCCTGCTCCGCCCAATCGAGGCTCGCCCCGATGACGTCGCCCGCCTTGGCCGTGCTGTTCTCCGTGTAGCTCTCGACATCGCCGAAGCGGATGGCCGGGAGCTTGCCGGTCAGACGGCGGATCAGCTCGAGCTCGGTGTCATCGGCACCGGCAGTGTGCTGGCCGGTGAGGACCTTGCTGCCGTAGTTCTCGGCAAGGAAGGCCATCAGCTTCTTCGCGCCCGCGGACGCCTTGGGGTCGCAGGGCGTGTAGCTGCCCTGGTAGTTGAGCGCGGCGAGCTCCTTGTGGTCGGTGACCTCCAGATAGTCGACCGCGATGCCGCCGTCCATGACCTCGACGGCGACCGAGGCATCGCCCTTTTTCAGGTAGATGCCGGGGAACGTCACGCGGACGAAGCGCTCGGTCTCCTCCTCGGAGATGGAGAAGGTGCCGATGCGCGTGCCGCCGACGGTGAGGGCGTTCGTCACGGGGGACTCGGCGTAGACCGCCACGGTGATGTCATAATGCTGCGCCGTGGGGAGGGTGAAGCGGGCCTTGACGGTGTCGGAGCTGCCGCCCGAGAATCCCACGAGATAGCCGTCGCCGCTCGCACCGGGATGCAGGTCCTCCGTCTCGATCTTGCCGGTGTAGACGGCCTCCTCGGCCTCTACGCGGAGCTGGAAGTCCTCGGCCTGCACGGTCGGGACGTCGAGGCGGACGGTGGGATATTCCGGCGCAGGGAACGTGCCGTCCTCCGTCTCCTCGACGCTCTCATCGGAGACGGACGCGGCCGGGACATCGCCGGGGGCACTGTCCTCGGCCGCAGGGCTCTCGGTCACGGAGGCGGCGGGCTTTTCGGCGCGCGGATGCGTCTGGTGGTAGTGGATCAGCACGACGGCGCCGATCAGCGCGGCCAGGAAGACCAGCGCCACGATCAGCGGCAGGTACTTGTGCCGCGGCGCAGCCTTGGGGGAATGCTCGGGTAAACGTTTCATATAGGGGACCTCCCTTGTCCCGGACGGATGCCCGGGGGATGCCGTCATTGCGGCGGATAGGTGACAGTGGACGGGACGAGGATGGCGGACAGGATGCCGCAGATCCCCGTCACGAGGAGCAGGATGAGCAGGAACGCCCCGATCATCCTGACGTGCTTTTTGCGGCTCTCCCGGACGTTCTGGGTGCGGTGCAGGATCACGGCGAGGATGCCGCAGACCACGTTCAGCACCACGAGGATCGGCAGGAGATACCAGAGACTCAGTCGCACCATGATGTCACACCTTTAAAAGTTATGGCTAAATGTTATGGCTTGATGATGTAGACGGCGCCGGGGTCGGTGTCGAAGCGGATGGTGCCGCCGGCGAGCGCCGCATGGACGGACGAGCCGTCCTCCCGATGGACGGTCACGAGGCCGGGCGTGCGCAGGACGCAGTCACGGCCGCAGTGGGAGACGATGCGCGCCTCCGTGAGCCTGCCGTCCCTCCAGACGATGTCCACCTCGAAGCCGCCGCGTGCGCGAAGTCCCTTGACTTGGCCATTTTTCCAGGTCTTGGGGAGGGCGGGCAGGAGCGAGATCTCGCCGCCGTGGCTCTGGAGGAGCGCCTCGGCGATGCCGGCCGCGCCGCCGAAGTTGCCGTCGATCTGGAAGGGCGGGTGGGAGTCGAGGAGGTTGGGGTTCGTGGAGTGGGTGAGGAGCTTGCGGAGGTTCTCATAGACCATGTCCGCATCGTGCAGACGTGCCCACATATTGATGATCCACGCGCAGCTCCATCCCGTATGGCCGCCGCCGTGGATGAGACGGCGGATCATGGTCGCGCGGGCGGCCGCGGCGAGCTTGGGGGTGCCGTGCGGGGTGATGAGCCCGGCGGGATGCAGCGCGAAGAGCTGGGAGATGTGGCGATGGCCGATCTCGACCTCGTCATAGTCCTCCGCCCACTCCATGATCTGGCCGTACTTGCCGACCGTGATGGGCGGGAGCTTGGGGAGCATCGCCGCGAGCTTGTCGGCAAGCGCGGCGCCCTCGCCGAGGATGCCGGACGCCTCGATCACGTCCTGGAAGAGGACGGTGATGATCTGCGTGTCCATCGAGGGGCCGATGCAAAGGCTCCCGCGGACGCCGCTCGCAGTCTGGTAGGTGTTCTCCGGGGAGACGGACGGGCCGGTCACGAGCTGGCCGGATGCGTTCTCGAACAGATAGCCCGTGAAGAACTCCGCCGCCTCGCACATGGCGCCGAAATGGTCGCGGAGGAAGGCGATGTCCTGGGTGAAGCGGTAGTGCTCGAAGATGTGGAGACAGAGCCACGCGGCGCCCATCGGCCAGATGGTCGCGGGCATCCAGAGGTCCTGCGGGGCGCAGTCGCCCCAGATGTCGGTGTTATGGTGACAGCAGAAGCCGGGGGCGTGGTACATCTCCTGCGCGGCGGCGCGCCCGGACGGACGCATCCGCTCGATCAGGTCGAAGAGCGGCAGGTGACACTCCGGCAGCGCACAGACCTCGGCGGGCCAGTAGTTCATCTCCGTGTTGATGTTGATGGTGAAGCGGCTGCCCCACGCCGGCCACATGTCCTCGTTCCAGATGCCCTGGAGGTTCATCGGCTGGGAGCCGGGACGGGAGGCGGCGATCATGAGGTAGCGGGCGTAGTTGAAGTAGAGGACGGCGAGGCAGTTGTCGCGGATGAGCGCGATGCAGGCCTTGTCGTCATCGGCGTCGCCGTGGAGACGGGTGATGCGGTCGCCGGTGGGGAGACGCTCGGCATCGCCGCCGCTGTTGTCCTCGAGCCGGAGGGACACGCGGTCGTAGAGCGAACGGTAGTCCTCGACATGGGCCTTGCGCAGACGTGCCGCGGCCTTGCCGGGGTCCGTCTCGTCCCCGAGCGCCTCGGCCAGACGGGACAGCGCCCGATCGGCGTACTCGTCGCCGCAGTAGAAGCTCGTCTCGGCGGAGAGGAGCAGGAGCGCCTCGTCGGCATCCTTGACGGAGAGCGCATTGCCGACCGTCTCGACGGTGCCGCTCTTGGCAAGGACGGTCATCCCGGCGGCAAAGAAGATGCCGTCGCGGCTGCCCGTGCCGCCGGTGTAGAGGACGGTGCGCTCGTCGACGGGACGGTCGTCGTCATAATAATCATCGCGGCCGTCGATGGCGGCGGAGAAGTCGAGCTTGCCGGGGGTGTCGCAGGTCAGGTGGATGGCGATGATCTGCGCCGGGAAGGACGCGAAGTAGTCCCGCCGGAACGAGACGCCCGCATCGTCATGGAACTGCACGGACGCGATGCCCTCGCGCAGGTCGAGCGAGCGGACGTATTCACGCGCCTTGCCCTTGAAGCCGAAGTACATGGTCAGGTCGCCGAGGGGCATGTAGTGGCGGGAATTGGGGCCGACGCCCTGCATCTTCTGGAAGGCGAGCGCCTCGGCCTCGGGGATGCGCTCCTCGAGGAGAAGCTTGCGGATCTCCTGGTATCCCTCGTAGGCATGGGGATTCAGGCGATTCCGCGGCCCGCCCGACCAGACGGAATCCTCGTTGAGCTTGACGATGTCCTTCTTGGCGCCGCCGAAGAGCATGCCGCCCATGCGGCCGTTGCCGATGGGGAGGGCGCTGTTGAAGTCGGGTGCCTCCTTGGTGTACCAAAGGAGCTGATCGGTGTTTTTCTCTATCTGCATGTGATGTCTCCTATCTAAAACAGTTCGTCGTACAGCGGATGTACGGACCGCACCGCCGTCAGGCGATAAACAGCCACTTTATAGTATAGCATATCCCGCCCCAAAAAGCAAGCGGGGCGGGGCGCTTTCGTGATTCTGACGGATCAGTCCTCGGGACGCTCGAGCTGTTCGGCCTGGTCACGGAGCAGTGCGGCCTCGCGACGGTCCTGGGGGACGCCGCGGCCCTCCGCGTAGCAGTCGGCGAGGCGGCGGCAGGAGATGGGGTCGCCCGCATCGGCACCGCGCTCGTACATTTCCGCGGCGGCGTCGTCATCCTGGACCATCCCGTAGCCGTTGGCATAGCAGTCCCCGAGCATCCGATACGAGTCCGGGCGGATGTGGGGGAAGGCCGTCTCCTCCTTGAGCCACTGGGCGATCATGAGCGTGGAGATGCTGGGGAGGGGCATATCGCGGTAATGGAGGAAGAGATACTGCCCGAGCGTGCGCCCGTCGAGCAGGCCGAGCTGGCTGCAGCGTGCCTCCCAATAGGCGGCGAAGTCGGCATCCCTGCGGCACCCGATGCCGCGCCGCGCACATTCCCACACGAGGAGCGCAGAGATGGTGCTGCCGAGATTCGCGGCCTGCTTGTAGCAGGCGAGGGCGTCCTCGTGACGTGGCGCATGGATGACGCCGAGCAGGTACATGTCGCCTAGGAGCAGCGCGGCCCTTGCCACGCCCTTTTCGCGGCCGCGGCTGAAGCAGTCGAGCGCGGCCTCGCAGTCCCCCTTTTCCAGGCGCATCAGTCCGCACGTCACCAGCGCATCCGGCCAGCCATTCTTGGCGGCCATCTCATAAAGCTCCATCGCGTAGCCGGGCGCTTTCGGGATGCCGGGGATGCCGCCGATCTGGTAGAGCTTGCCGACGCAGGCATACGCCTTGCCCATGCCGTGATCCGCGGCACGCTCGTACCATTTCAGCGCGGTGGGGATGTCCACGTCGGTGCAGACGCCGACGCAGTACCAGCTTCCAAGCGCCAGCTCCGCCTCGGGATAGCCCTTGTTCGCCGCCTCCGTCATGTACCGCAGCGCCGCGGCGGGGTCCTTCTTCGTGCCCTTGCCGTAGCACAGGCAGTCGGCCGCGATGTACTGCGCTTTCGTGTGCCCGCGGTCTGCGAGCTGCCGGATGTTCTGAAAACGATGCTCAAGATAGCTCTCGTCGATGGTGATGTCCATGCCAACGCTCCTTTCTAAGGTCGATACATCTATATCACTACATTACTATTTTACATCATCCGGGCAGGTAAGTCAAGCGGCCTCTCCCCAAAAAATGAATTGTGCAAGTTCTCATGCGTATTTTACATTTCTACCACATAATGTTCATAAACAGTTCATATAATAAGTTGAAAAATCATGTATAATAAAGAATGAGATAGCATCGCCGGACGTCCCGGCGCTCACACCTGCCCACCATTACACATAGAAAGGAGAAATACGTTATGGCACTAGAAAAAGTATTGGTCGTTGACGACGATCAGAACATCTGTGATCTGCTGCGGATGTATCTGGAGAAGGAAGGCTACTCCGTCATCATCTCGAACGACGGCAAGGAGGCCGTGAACAAGTTCAACGCGCTCACCCCGGACATCGTCCTCCTCGACATCATGCTGCCCTCCATGGACGGGCGGCAGGTCTGCCGTGAGATCCGCAAGAACTCCAATGTCCCGATCATCATGATCTCCGCCAAGAACGAGACCTTCGACAAGGTCCTCGGCCTGGAGCTGGGCGCGGACGACTATATCTCCAAGCCCTTCGACGCCAAGGAGGTCATCGCCCGCATCAAGGCCATCGCGCGCCGCATGGGCACCTCTTCCGCGGAGCAGGAGGAGAACAAGGAGGTCCGCTACGACAAGCTCGTCGTCAACATGACCCGCTACGAGCTGCGCGTCAACGACAAGGTGCTCGACACGCCCCCCAAGGAGCTCGAGCTGCTCTTCTACCTCGCCTCCAACCCGAACCACGTCTACACCCGCGACCAGCTCCTCGATGAGGTCTGGGGCTTCGAGTATTACGGCGACTCCCGCACCATCGACGTCCACATCAAGCGTCTGCGCGAGAAGCTCGCGGACGTGTCGCCGCATTGGGCGCTCAAGACCGTTTGGGGCGTGGGCTATAAGTTCGAGTCCGACGAGGAGTGATGCGCCGCAAGAATCAGCCGGTGAGCCTGTCGCGGAGCTATTTTAGGCTCTCGGCCGTGCTGCTGGTCGTGGCCATCCTGGCGACCGGCATCGTCATGGTGACGACTGCCGTGGCCACCTACACCGACACCGTCAAGCGTGCCATGCTACAGAACTGTGAGACCCTGGCCGCCAACCTCTCCGAGATCCACAATGTCGGCCTCCCCCTCGGCGGCGAGGACGCCAAGCGTCTCATCCGCACGGCGGAGCAGGAATACCAGTACCGTGTCTGGGTCTACAGCGACGACAGCACGGAGCTGTACCCCGCCGACGGCGGCAGCTTCCGCCTCCTCACCCCGCAGGTGCGCGCCTTCCTGAACACCGGCGAATACATGGAGCTCGGCTATTACACGGACGATGCCCAGTCCCCCCAGCTCTGCTGCGTCATCCGCAGCTACAGCGAGGGGCCGCAGCGGCAGGTCGAGATGTTCTACCTCGCCGCGCTCTGCGATGCCGCGAACGTGCAGGAGTACAGCAATATGCTGATCCGGGCGCTCGTGGTCTGCCTGCTCGCGGCGGTGCTGCTCTTCATGCTGCTCTTCCGCTTCAGCACGCTGCGGCTCGATTCGGATTTCGAGGCCATCAGCGAGGTCACGGCGCAGTATGCCGAGGGCGATTTCTCCGCCCGTGTGGAGCTCCCGGAGCACGCCGCGCTCTACCCCTACGCCGTCACCCTCGACCGCATGGCGGGCTTCATCGAGCAGAACGAGACCACCCGGCGCAACTTCATCGCCAACGTCTCCCATGAGCTGCGCACGCCCATGACCACCATCGGCGGCTTCGCGGACGGCATCCTCGACGGCACCATCCCGCCCGAGCAGCACCGGCGCTACATCAAGATCATCGCGGAGGAGATCCACCGTCTGCGGACGCTCGTCAACTCCATGCTCAACCTCACCAAGTTCGAGGCCGGCGAGATGCAGCTCCGCCTGGGCAATGTCGACGTGGCCGCGCTCCTCATCAAGACCGTCCTCATGTTCGAGAAGCGCATCAGCGACAAGAACGTCGAGGTCGAGGGCCTGGAGGACCTCCAGCTCACCGTCCGCGCGGACGAGGACCTGCTCTCGCAGGTGCTCTATAACCTGATCGAGAACGCGGTCAAGTTCGTCAACGAGGGCGGCGTCATCAGCTTCGCGACCCGCGTCGAGAACGGCACCGCCTGTATCACCGTGAAAAACACCGGCGAAGGCCTTGCGGACGATGAGCTCCCCAAGATCTTCGACCGCTTCTACAAGACCGACACCTCCCGCAGCAAGGACAAGACCGGCCTCGGCCTCGGCCTGTCCATCGCACGCAAGATCGTGCATCTGCACAGCGGCCATATCGTCGTCAAGAGCGTCAAGGGAGAGTACACTGCCTTCGAGATCCAGATCCCGGCGAACGGCAAGTGATCCGGTCAAAGAAAGGACCAACATGGACGACTATAAAGACTTTTACCCCCGTCCCGAGGGGACGGATGCCCCTTCCGACGGCATCCCGCCTCTGCCTGAGACGGACATGCCCGCGGATGCCCCGCAGGAGCCGCCTGTGACGGCGCCCCTCCCGGAGACGCCCGCCAAGGATGCGCCTCCCGTGACCGCCTACGGCACCGCCTCCACCGGCGATGCCCCCAAGCCCGACTTGGGCGCCCCGCCGCCCTATGGCACGCCGTCAGGGGAGACGGGCCATCCCGCCGAGGATCCCGGCCGTCCGGCCGCGCCGACGATGCAGAGCGGCAGCGTGTTCTACGGCGACCCCTCTGCCCCCACCGGGCAGGTCCCGCCGCCCCCCTACACGATCCCCGAGGTGCCGCCGCAAAAGCCCGTCACCATGGACAAGCGCATCTATACGATGTGCGCGGTGGCGGCTGCGCTGGTGTTTTTGCTCTGTGTGTACTGCATCGGGTCTGACCTGATCCGCGGTGCGCTCGGTGACGGGGACATCTCCCCCGTCCACTACACCGTCGAGATCAAGACCCAGAAAAAGCCCGACCTTGACCCGAAGGACGACGATGTCAACGCCGACGGCACCTATACCGTCCGCGGCGTGGCAGAGCTCGTCAAGCCCTCGATCGTCGAGGTCTACACCTACTCCGGCACCGAGATCCGCGAGCGCGACCTCATGGGCGAGGGCTCCGGCATCATCATCACGGAGGACGGCTTCATCGTCACGAACGCGCATGTCGTGCAGGGCGGTGCCTTCCGCGTCGTCCTCGATGACGAGAGCGAGTATCCCGCCGAGCTGATCGGCGCGGACTCCAAGACCGACCTCGCCGTCCTCAAGATCAATGCGGACGGGGCGCTCCCCGCGGCTGTCCTCGGCGATTCCACGGAGGTCTATGTCGGGGAGGACGTGCTGGCCATCGGCAATCCCGCCGGCTTCACGAACTCCGTGACGCGCGGCATCGTCTCCGCGATCGGCCGTCAGGTCCGCGCGGACAGCAGCGCCTTCCGCATGGAGTGCATCCAGACGGACGCCGCGATCAGCCCCGGCAACTCCGGCGGCGCACTGGTCAATATGTACGGCCAGGTCATCGGCATCACGTCCTCGAAATATGCCTCCAGCTATTCGAGCACCTATGAGGGGCTGGGCTTCGCCATCACGATCGACCAGGCGCTCCCCATCGTGCAGGACATCATCGAGAACGGCTATGTTTCGGGCCGCTTCCGCATCGGCATCGTCTTCTCCTCAACGAGCAACGATATGGCGCGCGAGGAGCTGGAGGAGCACTTCGGCGAGCCGCTCCCCGAGGAGCTGGAGGACTGCCTCTGGATCAGCGAGGTCGCGGAGGACTGCGACATCGCGAACACGGAGCTGCGCGCGAACGACTTCATCCTCGAGGTCGAGGGCCAGCGCGTCACCGGCTATGACGACGTGCTCGCGGCGCTCGAGGGCTTCGAGGGCGGCGACACCGTGACGGCGACCTGCGCCCGCTGGGAGAAGGGCCGCGTGAGCACCTTCGAGATCAGCTTCAAGCTCGAGGAGGACACGTCCGGGAATTTCTGAGCGAGACCATCTAGGATGCCCCGTCCTTCCCGGCGGGGCATCTGTGCGTTTCTGTGAGATACGTTTCGTATCCTTTACAGAACGAAAGGAGAGCCTATGGAGATACGACGCGCAGTGCAGGGGGACATCCCTGCGCTGCATCGGCTCCTCCGGCAGGTGCTGGAGGTGCATCATGAGGGACGTCCCGACCTCTTCAAGGGCGGCGTCACCAAGTACACCGACGAGGAGCTGGCCGCGCTCCTTGCGGACGATACCCGTCCCGTTTTCGGCGCTTTCGATGACGCGGGACATCTGCTCGGCCACGCCTTCTGCGTCCTGGAGGACTACCGGAGCGACAACATCATGACCGACCGAAAAACGCTCTACATCGACGACATCTGCGTCGATGAGACGTCCCGCGGACAGCATGTCGGCACCGCGCTCTATACCTATGTGAAAGACTGGGCGCGCGAGGCGGGGTGCTACAACGTGACGCTGAACGTCTGGCGCTGCAACGCCGGCGCGATGGCGTTCTATGAGGCGATGGGGCTCGTGCCCTATAAGATCGGGATGGAGGCGATCCTGTAGATGGACATCCTGCTGGTCTTTGGCATCGTCATGCTGCTCCTGGCGGCGGCCGTCGCTGTCCTCGGCGTCCGACACGGGACGGTCGAGATCGCGAACGACGCCCGCGCCAAGGAGACGGACGCTGTGGTCGCTTCGATGCCGCGTAGGCTGGGCATCGTCCTCCTGAACTGGATCCCGCTCGTGGCGTTCGAGTATGCGCCCGTGCTGCGCTATCGGACGGAGACGGGGGAGGACGTCGAGGGGACGCTGCCGTGGGCCGTCGGCATCTCGCCGGAGATCCGCGCCTGCCGCACGAGCCTCGAGACCCACACGCCCCTGACCGTCCATTACGACCCCGACACGCCCGCGTCCTGCTGGATCAGGCCACGCACGGCGTTCCGCATCCGCGAGGTCATCTATTATTTCGTGGTCGCGGGGATCTTGGCCGCAATTGGCATCTTCGTCCTCTGGGGGAGGACGCTGATATAGGAGAAATGGCGAAGCATCGCCAAAAAGGAGGAGCATCATCATGAAGACGACGAAGGTATGCCCGAAATGCCGCGGCATCCATATCCTGCTGATCGAGGGATGGGCAGGGGGCTATGGCTCGGGGAACAACATCCCCGTGGGCGCGACCATCTTCTCGGCCGTCCCGGTGGACCGCTATGTCTGCAAGGACTGCGGCTACAGCGAGGAATGGGTCCGCCGCGAGGACATTGAGAAGCTCACGAAGAGCAAGCATGCACGGACGTGAGCTGTTCAAAAATATTTACAAAAAACCCGGCCAACACCTATTGACAAAAAAATAACAATGTGGTACAATAGGGATAAGGCAGAGCGGTGACGCCGCTGCTGCACGACCTCCCCACGGCACGCTTCCGCCGGAGGGAGACGATCCGTACATCACCGGCAGGCCGAAAAAGGCCGCCGGATCAAAATGAAAAGGAGCAGATCATGAGCAACGCAAAACAGAAGGAGCCTGTGACGATCGTAGACAGCGTGGAGACGCTGGAGATCCGTCTGGCCGAGATCCGCAAGGCACAGGAGCAGTACGCCACCTACACGCAGGAGCAGGTGGACGCCATCTTCCGCGCCGCCGCCATCGCGGCGAACCACGCCCGCATCCCGCTGGCCAAGATGGCCGTCGAGGAGACCGGCATGGGCATCGTCGAGGACAAGGTCATCAAGAACAACTATGCGGCCGAGCACATCTATAATGCCTACCGCAATGTCAAGACCTGCGGCGTCATCGAGGAGGACCCGGTCTACGGCGTGACCAAGATCGCCGAGCCGATCGGCGTCATCGCCGCCGTCATCCCGACCACGAACCCCACGTCTACCGCCATTTTTAAGTGCCTGCTCGCCCTCAAGACGCGCAACGGCATCATCATCTCGCCCCATCCGCGTGCCAAGGCCAGCACCATCGCGGCGGCCAAGATCGTCCTCGATGCGGCGGTCAAGGCAGGCGCACCGGCCGGCCTGATCGGCTGGGTGGACGTGCCGTCGCTGGAGATGACCAACATGGTCATGAAGGAGGCCGACATCATCCTCGCGACCGGCGGTCCCGGCATGGTCAAGGCGGCCTATTCGTCCGGCACGCCGGCCATCGGCGTCGGCGCGGGCAATGCGTCCGCTGTCATCGACAAGTCCGCGGACATCATCAACGCCGTGAACTCCATCATCCATTCCAAGACCTTCGATAACGGCATGATCTGCGCCACCGAGCAGACCATCATCGCACACAAGGACGTCTATGATGCCGTCCGCGATGAGCTCGTAAAGCGCGGCTGCTACATGCTCAACGACGAGGAGAAGGACAAGATCCGCCGCACCATGCTCATCAACGGCGCCCTGAACGCCAAGATCGTCGGCCAGCGCCCCGTCACCATCGCCAAGCTCGCAGGCTTCGAGGTGCCGGAGGACGTGAAGGTGCTCGTCGGTGAGGTCGAGAGCACGAGCGTGGACGAGGCCTTCGCCCACGAGAAGCTCACCACCATCCTCGCCCTCTACAAGGCCGACAGCTTCGAGGAGGCCATGGACAAGGCCGAGCAGATCCTGGTGAACGCCGGCGGCCTCGGTCACACCAGCTCCCTCTGGGTCGACGAGGTCAACGAGCGCGAGAAGATCATGACCTTCGCCGACCGCATGAAGACCTGCCGTATCCTCGTGAACACGCCGTCCTCCCTCGGCGGCATCGGCGACCTCTACAACTTCAAGTTCACCCCGTCCCTGACACTGGGCTGCGGCTCGTGGGGCGGCAACTCCGTCTCCGAGAACGTCGGTGTCAAGCACCTGCTCAACATCAAGACCGTCGCCGAGCGCCGCGAGAACATGCTCTGGTTCCGCACGCCGGACAAGGTCTACTTCAAGAAGGGCTGCCTGCCCGTCGCCCTCAGCGAGCTGCGCGACGTGCTGCATAAGAAGCGCGTGTTCCTCGTGACGGACAGCTTCCTCTATAAGAACGGCTTCACCAAGGTCATCACCGATAAGCTGACCGACATGGGCATCGCCTATACCGTCTTTTCCGACGTCGAGCCGGATCCGACGCTGCTCTCCGCCCAGAAGGGCGCGGAGGCCATGCGCTCCTTCGAGCCGGACTGCGTCATCGCCCTCGGCGGCGGCTCCGCGATGGATGCCGGCAAGATCATGTGGGTGCTCTATGAGCATCCCGAGGCGGACTTCCTCGACATGGCCATGCGCTTCATCGACATCCGCAAGCGTGTCTACACCTTCCCGGAGATGGGCCAGAAGGCCTACTTCATCGCCATCCCGACGTCCTCCGGCACCGGCTCTGAGGTGACGCCCTTCGCGGTCATCACCGACCAGACCACCGGCCATAAGTATCCTCTTGCGGACTATCAGCTCCTGCCGAACATGGCCATCATCGACACTGACCTCATGATGAGCGCCCCCAAGGGCCTGACCGCAGCGTCCGGCTTCGATGCGATGGTACATGCGCTCGAGGCGTATGTCTCCGTCATGGCGACCGACTACACGGACGGTCTGGCCATCCGCGCGATGCAGCTCATCTTCGCGAACCTGCCCACTGCCTACAACGACGGCACCAATGTCGCCGCCCGCGAGAAGATGGCGACCGCGTCCACGATGGCCGGTATGGCCTTCGCGAACGCGTTCCTGGGCGTTTGCCACTCCATGGCGCACAAGCTCGGCGCCTACCATCACCTGCCGCACGGCGTGGCCAATGCGCTGCTGCTGACGGACGTGATGCGCTACAATGCCTCCGAGAAGCCGCGTAAGATGGGCACCTTCTCGCAGTATAAGTTCCCGCACGCCCTCGAGCGCTACTGCGAGTGCGCCAAGGCCTGCGGCGTGACCGGCGAGACGAACGAGGAGATCTTCGAGAAGTTCCTCGCCAAGCTCGAGGCCCTCAAGGAGACCATCGGCATCAAGAAGACCATCCGCGACTACGGCGTCGACGAGAAGGCCTTCCTCGACAGCCTCGACCAGATGAGCGAGGACGCCTTCGATGACCAGTGTACCGGCGCGAACCCGCGCTATCCGCTGATCTCCGAGATCCGCGCGATGTACCTCAAGGCCTACTACGGCGAGGAGAAGTGATGGCGGACGTACTGACCTTCCCGGTGCCGGGAAAGCTGTATTTCAAGAAGGGCAGTCTGCCGGTCGCCCTGCGGGAGCTGCGCGATGTCTATCGCGTGTCCCGCGCGGCGGTGACGGCGGACGAGGCCATGCGGCATGACGGACGGATCGACGCGGTGACGCGCGTTTTGCAGGATCTCGGCCTCTCGTATGCCGTGAACAGCACGAGCTTCACGGCCGAGGCGGCGATCGCGTTCGGCTCGCACGAGACATGGGACGCGCTCCCGGAGACGGGGCTGCGCATCATCATCCCGACGCGCATCGACACGATCGGGGCGAAGGCGTGGCTCGGCGCGGACATGGTCATCCTCGATGAGGATGTGCTGCATGACGACACGCCCCTGCCCGTGCAGAGATGGCAGATCCTCGACAACGCCCGCCGCTCCCTGAAGGGCGAGAACGCCTCGGACTACACGCTCGCGTGGGCCGTCCAGGCGATGCGGCTCGTCTTTGACGGCGACGACAGCGCCGAGACCCTGCTCCATGCGGCGTCGCTGGCGCGGCTCGCGTACGCCGCGGCCGTCCCCGGGGACGCGCGCATGGGGACGGAGGACCTTCTCGATGACGCGGCCGCGGCCCTTTGCACCACGGCGCATGCGCTCGAGCAGCGGATCTGCGGATACGCTGTGACGGCACTTGGCGACCGCTGATCCCTTAAGCTCTATTTACGGCCATGAGGCCGATACCATATCAAAATGACAGGAGGAAGACCCATATGGAAATTTTGCTCGAGCGTCCGAACAAGGTGATCTACCGTGACGGCGACTATGCCGTCAAGCAGTTCAGCCCGGACTACTCCACATCCGACGTCCTCAACGAGGCGCTGAACCAGGCGCGTGTCGAGGAGACCGGCCTGCCGATCCCGAAGCTCATCGAGGTGCGCAAGAACGCCGATAAGTGGGAGATCGTGATGGACTACATCCCCGGCAAGACCATGAAGCAGCTCCTGGAGGAGGACCCCTCCCGCGAGGACGAGCTGCTGGAGCGCTTCGTCGACATCCAGCTCTCCATCCATGCGACCGTGGCGCCCGCGACGCTCAACAAGCTCAAGGACAAGATGCAGCGCAAGATCTCCGAGAGCAAGCTGGACGCGACCACGCGCTATGAGCTGCACACCCGTCTGGAGTCCATGCCGAAGCACAAGAAGGTCTGCCACGGCGACCTTGGTCTGGGCGATGTCATCATCACGCCGGACGACAAGTATTACATCATCGACTGGGCACACGCCACGCAGGGCAATGCCTCCGCCGATGCCGCCCGCACGTTCCTCAAGTTCTCGCTGACCTACGGCGAGGCGCGTGCGAACAAGTACCTTGACCTGTTCTGCAAGAAGAGCGACACGGCCAAGCAGTACGTCCAGCGCTGGATGCCGATCGTGGCCGCCTCGCAGTCCGTCAAGGGACACGAGGAGGAGCGCGACCTGCTGCTCCGCTGGGTCGATGTCGTCGAGTACCAGTAAACCAACGAGCGCCCCATCGTCCTTGCGGACGGTGGGGCGTGCTTTGTGGGGCAGCGTGTGTCCGATCGGAGCGGCGGCGCCCTGTTTGGAGCAGACACGGCATGAGAAATATGCTATACTGAACATGATGCACAGACGGTGTGGCGTCATATCTGTGACGATGGGTAAGCAAATGCTTACTGCCACTGTGCCATATATCTCAAAAGGTCCAAACAAGGAGGATATATCATCATGAGCAAGATCGCAGTTGTATACTGGAGCAGCACGGGCAACACCGAGTCCATGGCGAACGCCGTTGCCGACGGCATCACCGCTGCCGGTGCCGAGGCCGCCCTCATCACCGCCGCCGACTTCTCCGCCGATGCCGTGGCCGAGTACGATGCCTTTGCGTTCGGCTGCCCGGCGATGGGCGCCGAGGTGCTGGAGGAGGATGAGTTCCAGCCGATGTGGGACGGCGTGAAGGCCGCGCTCGCTGGCAAGAAGGTCGCACTGTTCGGCTCCTATGGCTGGGGCGACGGCGAGTGGATGCGGGGTTGGGAGGACGACGCCAAGTCCGCCGGCATCACGCTGGTGACCGACAGCGTCCTGGCCAACGAGGCGCCCGATGACGACGCCGTTGCCGCCTGCAAGGCCCTCGGCGAGGCACTGACCAAGTAAGACCATCTCTCTCCCATCAAAAACGGAGCCCCTTCCGCCGCGCGGCAGAAGGGGCTCTGTCTCGTTCCGATCATGATCTGCCGTCACGGCGCCTTGAGGTCGATTGGCTCGCCGAGGACGTTCGTGCCTGTGGCGGTGTAGCGGTCGACGGTGTACCAGTCGCTGGTGGCGGTGTGGCCGTCCATGTCATCATAGAGATGGATGGCGATCTTCTCGTCGTAGTTGATCATGGCCTCGGCCGCCGCGGGACGGTAGCCGTTGTGGGCCTGGTAATAATTGAGCGCCATCTCGCAGAGCTGGACGTTCGGGAAGAAGTCGAGCGGCTCGGAGGCGCTGTTGCGGATCTGACGAATCGTCTCGCCCCAGGTGCCGTTCCAGAGGAGGTAGGCCGTGCCGTTGTCCGCCCAGGTCACCTCGACATTGTCGGTGCGGTCGGCGATGTGGAAGACGGCGGTGTCGTCATCGTGCAGCTCATAGGTGAAGCTGAGGCCGTCGCCGGTCTCCTGGTCGCGGTAGCTGCCGTTATGGTCATCATAGAAGGTGAAGTAGCGGTCGGTGCCGTCATCGGCATGGGCGAGCCAGACCTTGTCCGCGAGGCGGTTCGATGCACCGACGGCGGGCATCACATCGCCCGGCTGCGGGCCGGTGTCGCCCTGCGGCTGCGCGGCGGGGGCGTTCGGGTCAGCATTCGGATCGGCGGGGGCGTCTGTGGCGGCGTTCGGGTCGGCGGCAGGCGCGTCCGTCGCAGCAGTCGAGTCGTTCTCCGTGGAGACGGCCGTGATCTTCTGGGGGGCGGCAGTCGTCTCGCTGAGGAAGCCGGAGACCTCCTCCTTGACCTCGGAGGGGGAGAGGGTCGTGGCGGCCTCGGTGGTGTCGTCCACAGAGGACGCCGGCACTTCCTCGGGGGAGCTGCATCCGCCCGCGGCCGCGCAGAGGATGCCGATCATCAGCGCCCCGCAGGTGCGCAGGGCATGCTTCATCATGTCGTTCTTCATAGGGACCTCCTATCAGGTGTTTGTTTCCATCTCCTCTATTATAGCGTATCATACGGCAAATGTCAAGGCGGATGCGCCGAACTGCCTTGACAGACGTACCAAAAAGTGCTATGATGAAAGCATCAAGGAGCGCCGAACGAACGGCCTCCCATAGAGAGGGAAATGTGATATGAAGAAAATGAAGAAACACAGCCAACGCGCCGCCGCAGCCGCGGCCGCAGCGGCGATGCTCGCGGCGCTCGTGCCGTGCGCTGCATCGGCCGCACCGGCGGCGAATCCCGTCATCAGCAGAGGATGCCCCGCCTACGCCGGGACGAATCCCGCCACCGCCTCCGCGGGGTGCGATGCGTTCTATTATTCGTTCTGGAACGGCAGTGCCCCGGACGACTACCTCGCCTACGACCTCTCCGGCGTCCCGGCGGCGCAGCGGCAGGTCATCGACCTGGTGTGGTACAACACGAGCGCATATGACGTCATCGGGATGTATGTCAACCGCAACCAGGAGCCGTCCGACTACACGATCGAGGTCAATGCGGCGCCCGGCGGCACCTATCCCGAGGACGGGTGGGTCGTCGTGGACACGGTCGCGGGGAACACGCTCAGCTCGCGGCAGCATGTGGTCGACTTCGACGGCTACAACTGGATCCGGTTCCACCTGACCGGCGTGGACGAGAAGACCAGCGGCACGGCCATGATCAACATGGACATCCACGACGTCTCGAACGGGGTGCAGGATAGCTGGCTCTTCCTGGGCGACAGCATCACGGCCATGTCGATGAACAATTGCTACGGCACGGGCTTTGCGACCTTCGTCAGCGAGGCGGTGCCGGGGTATTTCCCGATCCAGCAGAACGGCGGCATCGGCGGCATCACCAGCAAGGACGGCCGCGAGAACATCGACCGCTGGCTCGACACCTTCCCTGGCCGCTATGTCAGCATCGCCTATGGCACGAACGATGCCTGGGGCGACCAGACCGGCGCGGAGCAGTATTACGAGAACACGGTCTACATGGTCGAGGCCGTGCTCGCGCGGGGGATGGTCCCGGTGGTCGGCAAGATCCCGGCGTCCGCGGAGCCGGGCGTCGCGGACAATTTGGAGAAGTACAACGCCATGATCGACCGGCTCTGGGAGGCGTACCCGCAGGTCGTGCAGGGGCCGGATCTGTATGCGTTCTTCACGGAGCACCCGGACTATCTCGGCGGTGACGGCGTCCATCCGACCTCGGACGGGCAGGAGGCCATGCGCCAGTTTTGGGCGCAGGAGATGGCCGCGCGCGTCTATGCGGCAGAGGACGCACCGGCTGTCGTGGGCGATGTGGACGGCAGCGGTGCGGTCGGCCTGACCGACATCGTGATGCTGCAAAGGTACCTCCTCGGCATGGGGCAGATGACCGCGCCCCAGAATTCGGACGTCTATGCCGACGGCGTGACCGATGTCCTCGACCTCGGCGCGCTCAAGCGGCTCTTCACGTCGCAGATGTACATCCTGCACTGAGCGCGGGGCCCGCGCTGGCGTTCCCCATCCGGTGGGCACGACTGCGCCCATCTCCACCCGCAATGCCCGCTCGCTGACGCGACGCGGGCAAAGCGCTTTTTTCTTTCCTCGCGGCGTGCCGTTGGGCGCACTGGCGCGGAAAGGGGTTGACATCCTCCCGAAAATGTACTATAATAGGATAGATAGACCGGTGCGTCCCCAGCGGAAGAGACTGCGGTGTGCCGGCTGAGACGCTGTCATCTCGTCTCACGAGACCATGACCTTTTCATCACATAAGTAAGGAGTATGCATCATGGAGAAGAAGAAGATCTCCCGCGAGGGATTAGAAAAGCTGCAAAAGGAGCTCCAGCGCCTGGTCACTGTCGAGCGCCCCGCCATCGCCGAGAAGCTGAAGGAAGCTCGTTCCTACGGCGACCTTTCCGAGAACGCCGAGTACGATGAGGCACGCCGCGAGCAGCAGGATACCGAGATGCGCATCAAGGAGCTCGAGGATGCCATCGCCAATGCCGAGGTCGTCGAGGATGACGAGATCTCGGCGGACGAGGTCGGCGTCGGTGTTTACGTCACCCTCAAGCGCCTGTCCAACGATAAGATCGAGACCTTCAAGATCGTCGGCACCAACGAGGTCAACATCGCCGAGCACAAGATCAGCGATGAGTCCCCCATCGGCAAGGGCGCGCTCAAGAAGAAGGTCGGCGACATCTTCGAGGTAGAGACCCCCGGCGGCCTTGCGCAGTTCGAGGTGCTCAATATCTCGATCTCTATGTGAGAAGGGAGCAGACAGTATGGCAGACGAAAAGGACCTCACCCCGTCCCCCGAGACGGATTCTACCGACTACCGCCAGATCCGCCTCGACAAGCTCAATGCCCTCAAGGCGGCCGGCCAGGACCCCTTCACCATCACCAGCTACCCGGTCGACGAGTCTCTCGCCGCGCTGCGTGCCAAGTTCGAGGCCGCAGAGGCAGAGGCCAAGGCACAGGCCGGTGACGACGCCGAGGCGCTCGCAGCCGCGCTCGAGCCCTTCTCCGCACAGCGCTTCCATGTGGCTGGCCGTATCATGAGCCGCCGTCACATGGGCAAGGCCAGCTTCTTCGACCTGCGCGACCACAGCGACCGCATGCAGATGTACATCCGCATGAACGAGGTCGGCAAGGAGGCCTTCGAGGCCTTCAAGAAGTGGGACATCGGCGACATCGCCGGCGTCAAGGGCTTCGTGTTCCGCACGCGCACCGGCGAGATCTCCCTCCACGTCGAGGAGATCACGCTGCTCGCCAAGTCCCTCCTGCCCCTGCCTGAGAAGTGGCACGGCCTCAAGGACCAGGACACCCGCTATCGCCAGCGCTACCTCGACCTCATCTGCTCCCCGCAGGTGAAGGACACCTTCATCAAGCGCAGCGCCATCATGCGTGAGATCCGCAGCTATCTCGACGGCATCGGCTACATCGAGGTCGATACCCCCGTCCTGCTGCCCATCGAGATCGGCGCGTCCGCACGTCCGTTCGTGACGCACCACAACACGCTCGGCATGGACATGTACCTGCGCATCGAGACGGAGCTGAACCTCAAGCGCCTGATCGTCGGCGGCTTCGACCGTGTGTACGAGGTCGGCCGTATCTTCCGCAATGAGGGCATGGACCCGTCCCACAACCCGGAGTTCACCTCTGTGGAGATGTACCAGGCCTACACCGACTACCTCGGCATGATGGACCTCATCGAGGACATGTACCGCACCGTCGCCCGCAATGTCTGCGGCACGGACACCATCACCTACCAGGGCACCGAGATCGCCATCGGCAAGCCGTGGGAGCGCCTGACCATGATCGAGGCCGTCAAGAAGTATGCCGGTGTCGACTATCATGACTGGGCGGACGATGCCGCGGCCCGCGCGTGTGCCAAGGCGCACGGCGTCGAGGTCGAGGAGGGCGAGACCGCCACGAAGGGCCACGTCCTGATCGCGTTCTTCGATGCCTTCGTCGAGGAGAAGCTCATCCAGCCGACGATCATCTATGATTACCCGGTCGAGAACTCCCCGCTGGCCAAGCGCAAGCCCGCCGATCCCGCGTTCACCGAGCGCTTTGAATACTTCATGTATGCCCGCGAGATGGGCAATGCCTTCAGCGAGCTGAACGACCCGATCGACCAGCGCGAGCGCTTCGAGCGCCAGGTGGCCGCCAAGCGTGCGCAGGGCAACATGAACTGCCAGGTCGATGACGACTACGTCACCGCGCTCGAGTACGGCCTGCCGCCGACGGGCGGTCTGGGCTTCGGCGTGGATCGTCTGGTCATGCTGCTGACCGACAGTCCGTCCATCCGCGACGTGCTGCTCTTCCCGACGATGAAGCCCCTGCCCACCCAGGGCGCCGCTCCCGCCGCCGAGGATGCCCCCGCAGATGCCGCCGAGTGACGGATAGCACGTCTCACTAACGCAAAAAAACGCCGCTCCTGTGCAAAACAGGGGCGGCGTTCGGTGTTCCTGTGGGGGATGTCACTGGTTCCCGCGCTCGAGGATGGTCTTGCAGAGACCGCAGATGTACTGCACGGCGGCGTTGTCCGGGAACTCCTTCTGCCAGGTCGGCCAGGCGGGCATGAGGAGGTTGTTCTGGCCGGTGACGGGGGCATAGTCCTTGTAGATCAGGAGACCGGCGAAGGACTTCTGGTCCATGACCTTGGCGAGGGCAGCGATCTCGTCGGTGCGGAAATCGCGGTCGACGGTGCATGCGGCGTTGATGCGCACGAGGCCGGCGAGGTCGACATTGCTCAGACGCTCTGCCTCGGGACGGGCGGAGCGCTTGTCCTCATAGCGACGGGCATAGGCGTCCATGGTCGCGGCATAGTGGGGGTACTTCTCGGCGATGTCGAGGCTGCTCCAGTTGTCGGCGAACCAGCGGAGGAAGTAGACGGACATGGCCTCGCAGATGGTCTCCTCGATCCAGTTGATCTGGCTGCGGGGGGTGGGGTCGTTCATATTGATGAAGTAGTGTCCCATCTCCTGCGCGAGCTCATAGACGATGGCAGCGAGCCGGTCGTCGCCGCGCTCGAGGTCGCGGATGATGATGACGGGGACATTGTAGACCTCGCGGAAGTGCGGGCGGGTGCCGCGCTCGTCACGGAGGATGTGGCAGTCGCGCATCTCATCGAGCACGAGGCCGGAATCCTGCACATGGTCGGCGATGGCATCCGCGATGAGCTGCATCTCCTCGTCCATGGGGTTGTGGAGCGGGCTCACACCAAAGTATTCAGCAAATCTCATAAGGATCTCCCCTTTCCAGGTATTTGATCTATAGTAACAGTATAACACAGCTTGGCCGATTTGTCAAGAAAAAGAAAGACCGTTGTCAAAAGGTCTCCACGGCCGCGCGGCCGTGTTTTGAGAAGCGTCCACAAAAACGCCCCTCCCGCGTGCATCCGGGAGGGGCGAGCGTCATTCATAAAGCGTATAATACACAGCCGCGCCGACATGGGCGGCGATGGCGATGAGCAGGAGGGGACTGGTCAGCGTGATCCGCAGGCCGCGCTCCGTCTGGGCGGGGACGGTCTTGGGGAGGCGCTCCCGGATGAACATGACGACCAGCAGGATGACCCCAAAGGCCGCGACGCCCATATAGATCATATCCAGCACGTCATACAGATCATACCAGCCGTAGGTATCGCAGATGCTGAACAGCTCCGCCACGCCGTTGACGAACATATGGCAGACGATCGAGGGCAGGAGCGAATCGTGCTTGACCGCGAGATAGCCGAAGAAGATGCCGCCCACGAACGCCAGCAGGAACTGCCCCAGGTTCTCATGCCACACGCCGAAGAGGAACGCGCTCATGAAGATGCCGAAGCGCTGACTGACGCGCGAGAGGTTCTTGAGGACGAAGCCGCGCATCAGCAGCTCCTCCGTCACCGGCGCGATCAGGATGGAATAGATCACCGAGAGGATCGTACACTTGATCTCGGGGAGCGTCTCGAAGTCGGCCTCGTATGGCTCGATGCCGACGGAGCTGAGCATGTCCGTGAGGAAGTCGGCGGCGTAGCCCATCGTGCATTGGATCGTGATGATGATGCAGATATAGGCGGCCGCATGCCAGATGGTGAAGCCCTTGGTGCGGAAGAGCGAGGCGGGCCGTATCTTCGTGACGCGCAGACCGATCAGCGCGGTCACGGCGTTCACGAGGCCGAAGATCAGCAGATTGACGGCGGTCATCGTGGCGCCGTCATAGAGCAGCGTCTCGGCGCGCAGATCATAGTCGGCCGGCAGCGTCCCGCCCGCACGCACGGTGTCGATCCCGTAGAGGAGCGCCGACACCAGCATCATCAGTCCGATGGCCAGCGCGTTCGAGACGACGAAATGCAGCAGCAGCGCGCCGCCGACCGTGTTGTGGTAGTGCCGGATGCGCGAGCGCTCGCGGCGGTTCGGCTTGAGGGGGATGTGGCACCCTGGGATCCGGATCTGCGGCACGATCTCGCCGTAGTCCTCGGCGTAGTCGTGGAACTCGGTCTCGTTGTCGAAGGGGTCCTGGGGGTCGATGGTGACGGCGTCCCGCCGTTGCAGCTCGGCGACGGCCTGACTGAGCTCGAGCGCCTGCTGCCGGAACTGGTCGGCCGTGAAGATCTCTTGATTCTCGTTCATGCGTCTGTGCTCCTTTGTATCTCTGTGTATCGCGGCATCCGAGGATGCGAGAAGTGTCGTATCTCTATTATAACACATGTTTTTAGAAAAAGCAAGGCGGGAAAGCAAGGGGGAGTGTCCAACCGCGCATATTAAAGGAAATCGACGAGGCCAAGAGGATACTTGTGGTCTGGGAACTGTTGCCGGTGCTTGTAAACGGCTAAATGGA
>CACWPL010000025.1 GCA_902762785.1 uncultured Ruminococcus sp.
GAACATTAAACCTGAAAGCGGTCTTAGTTCTCCGTCACTGCAACGCTTGCCCCTGCTTACCGATCGTTCGACCTCACGCACCTTATCCCACAACTCCTGCGAAATAATCGGCTCATGATTATTTTCTACTATTATCCAGTCGTCCTCGGGTTTATGAATCGTTTTATGGTTTTTGTACGAGACCGTAGTTCTCCGCATCATCGCCATATGACCGATATAAATGGGGTTTCGCAAAATAGGCAATACGGTACTCTGACTCCACAAATGCCGTGTATTCCTCGGATTCACTTTCCCGATTTTTGCGTAGTAATAGTCGGACGGAATCGGCACTCTCTCACCATTCAGCACATCGGAGATCTTGCGAGGTGACATACCCTGCGACCTCATGGTGAAGATCGGCAATGGCATCGCCGACACGCTGGGCACGCTCGAGAGCTGGTCGGCCGACAAGGATCTCCGCATCACCGTGGAGGACGGCATCGTGAAGTACCGCTACGGCACGACCGGCGACTATCAGGTCTTCCAGGAGCAGCCGGTGGTCTATGTGATCTACAAGGACCTCAACTCCCTGACGATCCAGAAGAACATCACGAGCATCGACCCCATGCGCGGCGCGCCCACGTTCCAGTTCCGTGTCACCCAGCTCACCGATGCGGCGGGCAACGAGGTCCCGGCGGCATCCTATGTCGTGTCCATGACCTTCCCGGCGCCCGGCACCCGCTCGGCCACGCTCGACGATCTGCCCATCGGCGACTACCGGATCGAGGAGCTCGGGAACATCGACTACCAACTGGACGAAGCGACCGTCACCCGCAAGGGAGCCCAGCCTGAGCCGTTCATCGGCACCGTCCGCATCGGCAACGGCAGCATCATCACGGTGCGCTTCAAGAACAAAAATAAGCCGGATGATCGGCGCGCCTACCAGACCTTCGTGGACAACCGCGTCACCTATGAGTAACGAAAGGAGGAGAGCACTGTGAACAAACGACGCAAAAAAGCCCTTTGGCTCACCGCGGCGGTGGTGCTCCTGCTCCTTCTCGTGAGCCAGATCGTCGCGTTCTTTACGAGCGAGGACATGACCACGAACCGCTACAGCGCCAAAACGATCCCCGACCCTGTCGTGCGCATCGCGATCACGGAGATCTTCGAGCCGCCCACGACGCCCTCGGATGAGCCCTACAAGAAGGACGTCAAGATCACGAATACCGGCACGGAGAGCTGCTATCCGCGCGTGCGCCTGGAATTCTCCGACGCCCAGATCGCGGCGATCTCCTCGCTCTCTGCGGACGGCACGCAGTTCGTCCCGGTGGCGGAGTACCCCACCGCCGTCCTTCCGGCAGGGTGGGTCTATGCGGACGGATACTACTATTATACCGAGGCGCTCCCGCCCGGTGAGGCCACGAACAGTCTGTTCCAGTGGGTCAAGACCGTGTTCCCGGAGGACACGCCCAAGGACTTCGACATCTTCGTCTATGCAGAGGCCGTGCAGGCCGTGGATGTCGACGACAACGAACTAGACTATGCTGCCGCATGGCGGCTCTCCTAGATCAAAGTATGCTCCCAGCGCGTCCCTCGCTCCCCGCGGGGGACGCGATCTTTAGGGGGGAGACCATCAGGATGCACAGATCTTGCTGCATGATCTGTGTATTGTGACGAAAAGTAGAGGGAATGCCAAAAAACTTGAAAACTTCTATTGACTTTTCACAAGAGATGTGCTATACTATAGACAAGATAAAGGTACTGCAGGACTTATATCTGGAAGCTCCCCGGAAGCGGGAGCAAGCTGTACATCCCGCGATGCGGCGGCAGCGTTGGGCATCTCCCATCAGCACCGCTGACGAAAGCGTGGGGTCTGCAGAGGTCAAGTATCATTCAGAAAGGGGGCGGGACCCATGGAGAGTTATTCCTTCATCCTCGCAGATCAGCAGGTATCGGCAGTCTCGCCGGTCGCAGTTAAGTGATGTTTCGGTCTTGACGCTGTGCGCGTCCCGATGGGCTTATGAGCCGCTTTTCAATTCTGCGAAACTGGAGATGTCGTGCCGCAGTTGGGCAGGTCTACAGCTTGAACTGTTTCGTGCCGCCTGCCGCAGCTTGAACATCTGCTCCTGACATCTGCACTGTGTTTTCCCTAAGGCAGCGAAACTTTTTAATAGCAGGCAGTCCGTCCGTTTCGATCATCCGCTCGCTGAGCGCCCTGATATTCGGAGGTACAGTCCCATGAGAACGTCTTGAGACCGGGTCGTCCCGGAGCTTGTGAGAACGTTTTGAAGCTGTTAAATTTTTCAAGAAAGCTGTGATCCATCGTGAAAATGCATACGTTCTACTCAAAGAGGATAATGCTGAAACGACCCTAGTGGAAAGGCGAGTGTGACCCATGTACTGATCACTGACCGCTCACCGCATCTGCGGCGGGCAAAAGAATGCCGAGGCTCGTGCGTCCCGTGAGCTAGGCGGCCGGTCTTCCGGCTCTACAATTGAATAGCTGCAGCGCTCGGGCCTCGTGTCCGGGCGCTTTTTTGCATGTTTGCAGAAAACTACAGTTTTATCGTGAAAATACTTGCAATTTGTCAAAGAATATTGTATAATAAGAGATGTATGGTCCCTGTCCATGCGGGGACGATGAAAAACCAGTGCAAAAGGAGAGATCACCCATGTACAAGGATATTATGGACACCATCGGCTATGTGGCACAGAACGACCCGGAGGTCGGCGAGGCCATGCAGAAGGAGCTGGCTCGTCAGCGCCGCAACCTCGAGCTCATCGCCTCTGAGAACATCGTTTCCCCGGCCGTGATGGCTGCGATGGGCAGCGTGCTCACCAACAAGTATGCCGAGGGCTACCCGGGCAAGCGCTACTACGGCGGCTGCGAGTGTGTCGACATCGTCGAGCAGATCGCCATCGACCGCGCCTGCAAGCTCTTCGGTGCCAAGTTCGCGAACGTGCAGCCCCATTCCGGCGCACAGGCGAACACGGCCGTTTACGTTGCAGTCCTCCAGCCCGGCGACACCGTGCTCGGCATGAGCCTTGCAGACGGCGGCCACCTGACCCATGGTTCTCCCGCCAACCTGTCCGGTAAGTATTTCAACTTCGTTTCCTACGGCCTCAACGACGAGACCGAGACCATCAACTATGACGACCTCTACAAGCTCGCCAACAAGGCCAAGCCGCGTCTGATCGTGGCCGGTGCTTCGGCGTATCCGCGCGCCATCGACTTCAAGCGTCTCTCCGAGATCGCCCGTGCAGTCGGCGCGCTCCTCATGGTGGACATGGCGCACATCGCCGGTCTGGTCGCTGCCGGCCAGCACGAGTCCCCGGTACCGTATGCCGACATCGTGACCACCACGACCCACAAGACCCTCCGCGGCCCGCGCGGCGGCCTGATTCTGACCAACAACGAGTTCCTGGCCAAGAAGATCAATTCCGCGATCTTCCCCGGCACCCAGGGCGGCCCGCTCATGCACGTCATCGCGGCGAAGGCCGTTTGCTTCGGCGAGGCACTGACCCCCGAGTTCCGCGACTACCAGCGCCGCATCGTCGAGAACGCCAAGGCGCTCGCTGACGGCCTCCTCAAGCGCGGCTTCAACTTGGTATCCGGCGGCACCGATAACCACCTGATGCTCGTGGATCTGCGTCCCTTCGGCATCACCGGCAAGGAGCTCGAGCACCGTCTGGACGAGGTCTACATCACCGTCAACAAGAACGCCATCCACAACGATCCCGAGAAGCCCTTCGTGACCAGCGGCATCCGCATCGGTACGCCCGCCGTCACCACCCGCGGCCTCGGCGTCGAGGAGATGGACAAGATCGCGGAGTACATCTATCTCTGCGCGACCGACTTCGAGGCACAGGCCGACGCCATCCGTGCCGGCGTGACCGAGATCTGCAAGAAGTTCCCGCTCTACGAGTGAGCTGACACGCGCGACCGATCTTTGCCATCCTGCACGGCAGGATCCATGAACGAGGGAAGGGCATGAACATCACGATCCATTCCCGCCGGAGTATCGAAAAGCTCCTGCGGACCGGGCTCCCCCGGGATGTGGCTGTCATCAGCTTTTGCGACGATCCGTCCACTGCCGTCCACTACGGGCGGCAGGCGGCGCGGCTCTATCAGACGGTCGTCCCGGACATCCAATACGAGGATATGAGCACCTGCGGCCTGAATTATGCGACCTATTTCCCGGATGCCGAGGCCGTGGCGGCCTTTGTATACGAGGCGGTCGAGGCAGATATGGACATCATCTGTCAAAGTGAGCACGGCATCAGCCGTGCCGCGGGGTGTGCTGCCGCGCTGGAGCAGTATTTCCGGCAGGACGGCATCTTCATCTTTGCGGATCATCGCTATCTGCCGAACAAGATGGTCTTCCACAAGCTCTACGACGCCCTCTGGTTCCACGAGCACGGGCAGATCGGCACGACGACCAAATGACATGACCACGTTCCCCTGTCTCTGGCAGGGGAACGGCGGTATATCGCCAAAAAGAGAGGAGGGAGCCGGATGCCCGAGCGTTTCACCGTCCGAACGGACCCCCGCGCGATCGGCCGCTATGCAGCAGCGGGACTGTCCTTCAGCGCCGTCTGGGGCGCCGGGACGGCCTTCCTGATCTGGAGGGCGGGGCATCTGCCGCCGTTCTTCTATCTCCTCTGCTGGTTCCCGCTGGTGAACGTCCTCTGGACGATCCTGTGCTGGCGATTCTGGGGACTTTCGGTCGACACGGGCACAGGACGCTTCATCTACCGCCGCTTCCTGCAGCCGACCGTGACGTTCAGCCGCCGCGAGATCGTCTCGGCGCAGCGTGTCCCGTCCGCGAGCGCGGGGGAGGAGTTCATCAACATCCGCACCAAGACCGGCAGCTACAACTTCTGCTCGGCGGCCATGGGCGTCGGCTTCCTACAGGGCGGCGGCGTCTGCCTGCATGTGCAGGATCTGGCCGAATATCTTGGGATATAGGGGGTATGACAAATGGATCTTACTGACATTCTTGGTGACTTCCAGCTGAGCCCGGAGGCAGAGCTCAAATTCGCAGAAAAAGTCGTGCGCGACCTCAAGGGGTCGGTGCGCTATGGCTTTCTTCTGCGGCTCCTGGCGGTCCTCGTTGCTGTCGCGACCTGCGGGTGCATCATCAGCATCAACTATATCGGCGAGGCCGTGGGAATCGTCATCGGCATTGACGGCGGGGCCACGTCCTTTCTATACATGCTGCTGCTGATCGCGGCGCTGGTAGGGTGCGCGGTCTGGATCTGGTCGATCTTCCGCTGGGAGCTGACTTTTGACGGCGCGACGGGCTTTTTTGTGTATCGGACACTGCGCGGCGGTGAGTTCCGTTTCCATGTCACGGAGATCGAGCGGACCTATATGCAGTCGTATCGGTTCCGGCGCAGCGCGTTCGTCCGTCGGCTCGAGTCACTGGTGCTCGTCGTGGGGGACCGGGAGGTCGCCGTCCCCATCCGGCGCATGTTCTTCTCGAAGAAGGACACGTCCCGCCTCTTCAACAGCGGCTTTACCGATGTGGAAAAGCTGAGCCGCTACATCGAGATGTACGAGGGCACCATCGCCCCGGCCGTGCGTCTCTATGAGGAGGATACGCCGAACGATGGGCTCTCCTCCGCTGTCCGTGCCGCCATCAAGGAGGCACAGGCCGAGAAGGAGGAGGAGATGCAGGAGATCCCGGATATGCAGACGGCGGATACTGCTGCACCGTCCGAGAGCGCCGCGGAAACGCCGACGCCCTCCGTCCCCAAGGCAGAGAAGACGCCCGCCAGGTCGGCCGCTGATGTCGATGCCCTGTTCGACCAGGTGCTCCGGCAGTATGGGAAAAACAAACGATAAGGAGTGATCGGAAGATGGCAGCGCCCCTCGCGGATCGGATCCGGCCGCAGACGCTCGATGATGTGGTCGGACAGCAGCACCTGCTCGCGCCCGGCAAGCCCCTGCGGCGCATCATCGAGAGCGGCACCATCCCGAACATGATCTTCTACGGCCCCTCCGGCGTCGGGAAGACGACCGTGGCGAGCATCATCGCCGCCCGCACGAACATGACCCTCCACATCCTCAATGGCACACAGGCCGGCGTCTCGGACATCAAGTCCGTCATCGCGGACGTGGGGACGTTCGCGGGGATGAACGGCATTTTGCTCTACCTCGACGAGATCCAGTATCTCAACAAAAAGCAGCAGCAGTCCCTCCTTGCCTACATCGAGAAGGGCGACATCACACTGATCGCCTCCACGACGGAAAATCCCTATTTTGCGGTCTATAACGCGGTCATCAGCCGGAGCACGGTCTTTGAGTTCAAGCCCGTGGACGCCGCGGAGATGGAGCGTGCGGTGATCCGGGCGTTCGAGAAGCTCGGTGAAGCCCAGGGCGCGCCGCTCCTGCTCGATGACGGGGTGACGGCGCACATCGCGCTCGGGAGCGGCGGCGATGTCCGCAAGGCGATGAACGCCGCGGAGCTCTGCGCGCTCTCCGCCGTGCCGACGGCGGACGGGATGCGCGTGACCATGGAGGTCGCCCAGTCGCTCACGCAGCGCAGCAACATGCGCTATGACCGTGACGGCGATGCCCATTACGACATCCTCTCGGCGCTGCAAAAGTCCATCCGCGGCAGCGATGAGAACGCCGCCCTGCACTATGCCGCGCGGCTCCTCGAGGCGGGCGACCTGATCTCCCTGACGCGCCGTCTGCTGGTGATCGCGTCCGAGGACGTGGGCCTCGCGTACCCGATGGCGCCGGTGATCGTGAAGGCGTGTGTGGACAACGCGCTCGCCCTCGGGATGCCGGAGGCGCGGATCCCGATCGCGGAGGCCATCGTGCTGATGGCGACCGCGCCGAAGTCCAATTCCGCCTATATGGCGATGGCGGCCGCACAGGCCGACCTGCAAAAGTACGGCCCTCTTGATTTCCCGCGCCACCTGCAAAACAAGCACTTCGACGGCGAGGGCGCGGCCGTGCGCGGGCAGCACTACCTCTACCCGCACGACTTCAAGAACCATTACGTCCGCCAGCAGTACCTCCCGGACGAGATCGCCGACCATGTGTACTACCAGTTCGGCGAGAACAAGACCGAGCAGGCCGCGGCCCTCTACCGCAAGAAGCTCCTCGACGAGGCCGAATGAAGGACGCCCCCGGTGCCGTACCGGGGGCGTTCGCGTCATTTCTTGGTGACGATGCGCTTGAGCATCGCAAGGTCGAAGGTATCGGTCACGCCGTCGGCGACCACATCGGTCTTGGCGAGGGTGACCTTCTCGCCGTGGATCCAGCGGGTCAGCAGGACGACGTCCCGCACGTCCACGACGCCATTGGCGTCATAGTCGCCGACGAGCGCATCTCCGTAGACCGGCGTGATCTTGGCGTCTCCATCGAGATGGACGGAGATCGTGGGGTCGGTCAGGGAGCCGGCGGTCAGTGTGGCGCCCTCGATCTCCCAATGCGAGAACGAGGCACCGTCCTTGGCCTGCGCGGTGAGGTCGAGGTCGTAGTCAGTGTGGTAGCGGCCGGTGAAGGACGCGTCCTCGTCGCCGAGCGTGAGCGTGTTGAGCTTGACGGTGCCCTTTGCGGTATCGTGGGTCACGGACACGTTCAGGAGCCGGTCGGAGACGTTCAGCGCATTGCGCATCACGCGGCAGATGACGTCGCCGCGGCCCTTGTAGAAGTCGCTGATCGTGCGGTACTCCTCACTGAACCGCTGCTCGCCCAGACCGCCGCTGAGGCTCTTGGAGTAGAAGCGGGTGAACGTGTCGAGGATCTGCTGCTTGTAGCTGTCACGGTAGTACGCGATGACGTCCTCGGTCTTGTCGGTCGTGAAGTTGTAGTTGGCCAGGTCCATCATCGTGCGGGCGAAGTCCTTGCGGAAGGTCTCGTCGCGGCAGAGCGTGGTGAACATGCGGCTAAAGTCGTCAGTATTGCGCGAGATCCGCGAGAACGGGTCGGACTGGACAGACGTGGTCTCGCTCCCATAGAGCCCGGTGCCGTACTCCGTGTCGAAGAGGAACATCCGCCACTTGCCGTCCGCATAGGGGTTCGAGGCATCGACCGCGTTCGAGCGCCAAACGGCGGTATTGTTCTGCGGCCAATCCCAGTTCGACCAGTAGATCTGTGCGGCGAAATAGTCCAAAAAGCTCTGCTTATCGACCTTTTCACAGAAGTCCGCATAGCTCATCGCCCCGCTGCCGACCTGCGTCATGAGATCCTCCCAATCGGCGAGGTCCTGGTCGGTGCCCTCCTCGAGCTCACTGTTCTTGATCATGGCGACATCGTCCTTGGCGACGTCGTAGTGATCCTTGATGTAGTCCTTGCCGACCTTCTCGGTGATCTGGTAGATGCCCCAGAACTCGCCGTCCAGGAAGGCGACGCACTCGTCCATGGCCTGCCAAGCGAACGCGCGGTCCTCCACGAGGGCCTGGTCGATGGAGTCACGGAAGACGGCATAGCCGTTGTCATTGCCGCCGTTGCGGATGACGATGCTGTCGAACTTGTCGATGACCTTGCCGTTCTTGGCCTTGGTCGCCTCGCCGCCGAAGAAGTCGTATTCGAGGGAATCCTTGCCATAGTCCGCGCGGGCATAGACATTGAAGCTCTTCTGCACGGACGAACGCGAGGCCGCGCCCTTGATGCGGATGCCGACATCCTGCGAGAGCACCGGCGTACCGTTGTCAAAGAGCGTGAACACGGCAGGACGCTCCCATTCGCGGCCCTTTTGGGTGTAGTTCGCGGCCATCTCCCAGGGGTTCTTGCCGCCAAAGCCGGGCCAGCCGCCCCATCCGCCCCATCCGGGGGAGGTGCCGCCGCCCTCCTCCTCGTCATAGACCTTGCCGAGGCAGTAGATGCCGGTCTCGTAGTTGAAGAGGTTCTCCGGGTCAGTGACGAGGGAGATGACCTTCATGGACTTGTAGTAGCCGCTGTTGGTCTTGCCGAGAAAGTAGGTGTTCGTGACGATGTCGCTGCGGGTACCGTCCGGGGCAAATGCCGCCGCGCGGATGACGGCCGCCTTATCGACATTGCCGTTCGGCGCCTCGACATTGCTGGGCGCGATGTCGGTGCGGGCGCTCAGACGGTTGGGCGTCTGGGACATGTCCTGCACGGAGATGGCGCCGGTATAGCGCTCGCTCTGCGTGGTCGGGTCGCTGCCGTCGGTGGTGTAGTAGACCTCCGTCCCATCGGGGACGGTGAGCGTGAGCTGGAACGCCGCATCGTAAAAGCCGCTCTCATGGGAGAAGGTCGGCGCATGGACGGCATCCGAGCCCTGGGGCGCCGCATTGGCCGCGCCGGGCGTGCAGGACAGGACGAACCAGTCGCCGCTCCCGTCCGGGTACTGTCCATAGGCCGTGTCGGCCGCGAGCGCGCCGACGGTCAGAGTGTCGGCGGTCGCCCCATCGGGGGAGGTGAGCGTCAGGGTCTCGCCGCTCGTGGAGAGACCGAAGGGCGCCGTGCCGGTGCCGTTCTTGTCGCACCAGATGACCAGGCGTGCGCCCGGCGCGAGGCTCGTCCCTGCGGGGATCGTGTAGCGAAACGGCTCCTCGGCCTTGTCCGTGAGGCCGTAGCCGCCCAGATCCACGGCCGCGCTCCCGGCATTGTACAGCTCGACATAGTCATAGAGCCCGCCGTCCGGGGCAGGGGACTGGGTGTTCTTGGTGCAGACCTCGTTGATGACGATGCCGCCAGCCGCGCGCGCCGGGAGCGCCGCTGCGTTCCCCAGCACCACGCCCAGCGCCAGGATCCCGGCGGCAGCGCGATGAAACTGCTTCATGATGATACCTCCTCCTTAAGACAGACGCCCGCCGCGCCCTCTCATGGCGGCGAGGCGTTTCCACAAACTCTCATATCTTTAGTATAACATGGACGAATGTCTGTTGTCAAGCGGTTTTTCGCGTGTCATGCACATCTGTATTTAGATAAGTTTCTAAATACCTCTTGACAAATGGGACGGCGTGTGGTATACTGTATTTAGACGAACGTCGAAATACAAGAGGAGGTGCGCCGATGAAGGACATCTGGAACGCGATGGCCGACCCGACCCGCCGCGAGATCCTGACCATGCTCCAGTCGCGGGACATGACCGCCGGGGAGATCGCCGAGCGCTTTTCCGTGACGGGCGCGACCGTGTCCCACCATCTCAAGGTCCTGCGGGAGGCCGGGCTCGTCCTGACCGAGAAGCAGAAGCAAACGATCACCTACAGCCTGAATACGACCGTATTCCAGGAATTCCTCAAGAGCATCGCCGCGATGCTCGGACAAGGAGGTCATCATGAAAACGAAGATCCTGACGCATAAGCTGCTCGCCGCCGCCGCGCTCCTCGAGGTGCTCGACGTGGTCGGGACGCTGGTCTGCGCTGCGCGGCTCCCGGCGACGGTGCCGACGCATTTCGACCTCCACTGGGTCTGTGACGGGGTCGGGAGCCCCATGACGGCGCTCTGGAGCGCCTTCGTCCCGGTGGTCTATCTGGTGCTGGGCGCCGTACTGACGCGCGGACAGAGCGCACAGAACAGGCACATCATCGAGCTGGTCATGTTCCTGATGACGGGCATGTGCGTGATGGGGCAGGCGTTCCTGCTGGCGGGGATGGCCAGCGGCGTACAGATCGGGGAGACGCATGAGTCCCCGCTGGTGTGGCCGCTCCTGATGGGCCTGGCCATCCTGTTCACGGCGATCGGGAACGAGCTCCCGCGCGTGCGCCAGAACGCGATGCTCGGCATCCGCATCCGCGCGACTCTCACGGACGAGGCGTGCTGGCGTGCCGTCCATCGCTTCGCCGGGACGCTCTGGGTCATCGGCGGGCTCATCCTGCTGGCGGCGGACCTGGTGATGTGGCTCGTGGGATGCCCGCCGGCCGTGGGGTTCACAGTGCTGATCGTCGGGACGACGCTCCTGCTCACGGTGCCGGTGGTCTATGCCGTCCGTTTCCCCAAAACGTCACAGAAAAGCTGAGACTCGAACGGTGCAGGGGGCGCTCCTGCACCGTTTTTGCGCGTATCCGCCTTGACATCCCCCAAACAGTGTGCTATACTGGTATGTGGCGGCGTCAAGACGATGCCGCCCACACGAACGGCACGTCTCATGGCCGGCCGATCTCGCCGACCTATATAAAGGAGTAGAAACGATGAAGAACAGATCGCGCGCCCTGCACGTCCTTGGGGCGATCGTCCCCTATCTTTGCGCCTTCCTGCTGTCGCTCGGCGCGGGATGTCTGGTGTTCCATGCGCTCCACATCGCCCCCTTCGGCAAGCAGAGCATCCTGGCGCTGGACATGTACTGGCAGTATTTCCCCATGTACACCATGGACCGCACCGATACCCACCTCGCCAACGCCTTCTATAGCTGGTGCGGCGGCTTCGGCTTCAACAACTGGGTGCAGGACGCTTACTACTGCAACAGCATCTTCTTCCTGCTCTTCCGCTTCGTCCCCAAGGCGAAGATGGTCGACACGCTCAGCATCATCGCGCTCATCAAGATCGCCTCGAGCGCCGTCACCTGCACGGCCTTCCTCCGTCAGCGCTTCGGGCGCATGTCGCCGCTGCTGGTCAGCGGAGGCGTGGCGTATAGCCTTTGCACCTATATGCTGGCATTTTTGGCACAGCAGATGTGGATCGACTGTGTGATCTATGCCCCCCTCATCGTCCTGGGCCTCGAGCGCCTCATCCGGCAGGGGAAGCCGCTGGTCTACGTCATCGCGCTCGCCGCGACCATCATGTCCAGCTTCTATATCGGCTTCTCGTGCTGCATCTTCGCCGTGATCTGGACGGCGTTCCTCATGGCGCAGCAGCTCACCTTCACGAAGGGTGAGGACCACATGCACGTCGGCGGATGGCGCACGGTGGGGATGAGCGCCCTGCGGTTCGCGCTCTATTCGCTGCTCGGCGGCGCATTGTCCGCCGTGGTGATCCTGCCGGTCGGCAGTGGTATCGGCCAGACCATCGCCTCGGAGATGGCCTCGCCGGAGGGTATCAAATTCTATCATAACCTGTTTGAATATCTCCAGCAGTTCCTCCCGGAGATGCCGCTCGTCTATGGCTACGACTATGCGAACGTCGCCATCGGCGTGCTGGTGTTCTTCTCCGTGCCGCTCTACTTCTGCAACAAGGCCATCCGCGTGCAGGAGCGCGTGAGCGCGGGCGTGGTGCTGGCGTTCCTTTTCCTCTCCCTGAACTGCAATGTGCTCGACTACATGTGGCACGGCTTCCACTTTCCGAACCAGCTCCCCGGCCGCTGGACGTTCCTCCTCGCGCTCTTCCTCGTCGCGATCGGGACGGAGGGACTGCTGCGCCGTGAGGGGCGCGGCCTCCTGCGGACGTCCATCGGTCTGGCCGTCGGCGCGTTCCTGCTCCTGCTGACGTCCATCGCACCCGGCGGGGAGCGGCAGGTCACGATGCCAGGCTTGTACTGGGGCATCGTGGTCGCGGGCGCGCTCCTGCTCCTGACGCCCGGTCTCCTGGACACGATCATGCCGGTCTCCGAGGAGAAGACGGCGAAGTCGCTGCGCATCGTGAGCCTCGTCTGCGCCGTCCTGTTCGCCGCGCTCCAGGTGACGGACAGCACGCTCACCTTTTATAAGGTGACTCAGCGTGACGACAAGGCCGGTGTCCGCACGGCGAACGGCGAGACCTATACGGGCAAGCTCCTCTCCCTGACGGACGACATGGCGCCCTACGTCCCCCCGAAGGGCGAGTTCTGGCGCGTGACGTCCACGCCCTATTTCACGTTCAATTCACCCATGATCGGCGTCTACTCCGGCATGGACCGCTATTCCTCGACCATGCAGGGGTCGGTCTACACCTTCCTGCGCTGGATGGGCGATTGGGACTATGCCAAGAACGTCGCGAGCATCTACAATGAGGGATCGCCGGTGCAGAACATGCTCTTCGGTGTGCGCACGATCGTCGACCGCAACGGGGAGACGCCGGTCGTCACGGAGAACGACAAGGCGCTCCCGCTGGTCTATGCCGTGGATGATGCCGTCCTGGACATCGTCCCGGACGACAACATCTGCCCCATGCAGGACCAGACCGCGTTCCTCGATGCCGCCGTCGGCAGCGAGACGGGCGTGCTCGTGCCGGTCGCGCTCGAGTCCCTCCAGACGGAGAACTGCACGGCCGAGGAGAACGAGCGCTGGATCGAGCAGTTCTTCCGCATGGACAAGAACGCTGTCATGGCCGAGTTCCACTACACCTTCACGGCCGACGAGGACGGCGTCTACATCCTCGACAACAACCACCGCGCCGGTGACTGCACGATCACGGTCGAGGGACGCGACCCCATCGAGATCCGCACCCAGCGCGTGCGCTTCACGAGCCTTGGCGAGGTCGAGGCCGGCACGAAGATCACGGTCGATGTCAAGACGGAGAACGTCAAGCGCGGCCTGTGGGGGATCGCGCTGCACCGTGTCGATGAGAAGGCGCTCACGGCGGCCTATGACACGCTCGCCGCGCAGTCCCTGACGCTCACGCAGTTCGACACCACGCGCTTTTCCGGCACCATCGACCTCCCGGAGGAGCGCACCGTCATGGCGACGATCCCGCAGGACGGGGGATGGCGCGTTGACTGTGACGGCAAGCCCCTGGAGACGTCCCTCGCCGCCGACTGCCTGCTGGCCGTCCGCGTCCCCGCCGGGCAGCACACGCTGACCTATCGCTATCGCGTGCCGGGCATCCTGCCGGGTGCGGTGATCTCCGGGTGCAGTCTGGCCGTCCTCATCGGCCTGACCATCTGGCGCCTCCGCCGCCGCAAGGACGTCCCGCAAACGGACGCCGCCGCCTGACCCCAAGCCCCCTCTCCGCCGCGAGAGGGGGCATCTTGTGAGACAGGGCAACATCCGGGAGCCACAGTATGCAGCGTTTTTGCCAAAGATGACGCCCAGCATCGACTTCTGAGAAAAATTTGAAAAAACCCCTTGCAAAAAAAGGGGAAGTATAGTATAATAGAACTGTATGCTGAAAAATTCACGAATGGAGTGTGATCCTATGGATACCATGTTGAAGGCGCACAGTCTGCTGCTGATGGCGGGCGGATCGATCTCCGGCGACCAAAAGCCCCTGACGAACGACCAGCGTTGGGGCGTGACGCTCGCCGGTCTGGGCATCGTGATCGCCGCGCTCGCGCTGCTGGTGCTCGTGATCTTCTGCTTCGGCAAGATCTTCGACAGCATCAACGCAGCAGAGAAGGCCAAGGCCGACCGCAAGGCCGCCGAGAAGGCACCCAAGCCTGCGGCAGTCAAGGCAGTGGCCCCTGCACCTGCGCCTGCCCCTGCGGCACCGGCTGCCTCCCCTGCTCCACCGGCAGAGGATGAGGACGAGGTCATCGCGGTGATCTCGGCAGTCGTCGCCATGATGAGCGAAGCGGACGGCACGACCTACCGCGTCAAGTCCGTCAGACCGGCATCCGGCTTCTCCGGGCGCAGCGCCTGGGCGATGGACGGCCGCCGCAACAACGTCTCGCCATTCTAAGAAAGGGGTCTGTCACATATGCTGAATATCTTGTTGGACATCCTGCGCGGCCTTTGGGAGACCAGCGGCCTCTACGGATTGATCGTGACCGACGGCGGGTGGAAGCAGCTCGTCATGATCGGTGTCGCGTTCTTCTTCATGTATCTGGCGATCGTTTGGGAGTTCGAGCCGCTGCTCCTCCTGCCGATCTCCTTCGGTATGTTCCTCTCGAACCTGCCCGTCGTCAACATCGAGGACATGATCTTCCACGCCTCCTACTGGAACGAGCCGCAGAGCGTCGAATGGCTCTGGAAGGTGCTGCACGACGGCGGATTGCTCGATAAGCTATACCTCGGCGTCAAGCTCCAGATCTATCCCTGCCTGATCTTCCTCGGCATCGGCACGATGACAGACTTCGGCCCGCTGATCGCCAACCCGAAGAGCTTCCTGCTCGGCGCTGCCGCACAGGGCGGTATCTTCTTCACCTTCCTGATGGCCTCCGTCCTCGGCATGAGCGCCGCAGAGTGCGGCTCCATCGCCATCATCGGCGGTGCGGACGGCCCGACCTCCATCTACGTCTCGTCCAAGCTGCTCGACGGTGCCAATTCCACGCTGAATACCGGTACCATCGCGCTGGCCGCCTATACTTACATGGCGCTCGTCCCCGTCATCCAGCCGCCGCTGATGCGCCTGATGACGACCAAGAAGGAGCGTGCCATCAAGATGCCGCAGCTCCGCACCCCGTCCAAGACCGAGAAGATCATCTTCCCGATCATCGTGACGCTGGTCGTTGCGCTGCTGGTACCGTCGGCCGGTTCTCTGGTCGGCATGCTGATGTTCGGCAACCTGCTCAAGGAGAGCGGCGTGTGCGCCCGTCTGGTCGATACCGCGCAGAACGCCCTCATGAACATCGTCACCATCTTCCTGGGCATCTCCGTTGGTGCCACCACCACGGCTGACAACGTGCTGAACCTCGAGTTCGGCAAGGTCATGCTGCTGGGCGTCATCGCCTTCGCACTGGGCACCATGTGCGGTCTGTTCCTCGCCAAGATTATGAACTGGATCTCCGGCGGCAAGATCAACCCGCTGATCGGCTCTGCCGGTGTCTCCGCCGTGCCGATGGCCGCGCGTATCTCCCAGAAGGAGGGCGCCAAGGCCGACCCGACCAACTTCCTGCTCATGCATGCCATGGGCCCGAACGTGGCGGGCGTTATCGGCTCCGCGGTCGCTGCCGGCGTCCTGCTGAGCGTCATCGCCTATTGATGCAGACAAGTCCCCTTCCTGGATGCAGGAGGGGGACTTTTTCAGTGATATGGGACACGCCCCCTCCGCAGGGAAGGGGGCGCTTTGTGTCGAGTGTCAGTCGGTGATGCCGTGCTGTGCCTTGGCGGCGGTCAGGGTGTTGCGCATGAGCATCGCGATGGTCATGGGGCCGACACCGCCGGGGACGGGCGTGATGGCGCAGGCCTTCGGCTCGACGGCCGCGAAGTCCACGTCGCCGCAGAGCTTGCCGTTCTCGAGGCGGTTGATGCCCACGTCGATGACGACGGCGCCCTCCTTGACCATGTCCGCGGTCACGAAGTTCGCGCGGCCGACGGCGGCCACGAGGATGTCCGCCTCACGGGTGACGGACGCGAGGTCCTGCGTGCGGCTGTGGCAGATGGTCACGGTGCCGCTGCGGTGCAGGAGCAGCATGGCCATAGGCTTGCCGACGATGTTGCTGCGGCCGATGACCACGCAGCGCTTCCCAGCGACCTCGATGCCGGTCGAGTCGATGAGCTCCATCGCACCGGCGGGGGTGCAGGGCAGGAAGCTGTAGTCGCCGATCATGATGCGGCCGACGTTCTCCGGGTGGAACGCGTCCACGTCCTTGGCAGGGGAGATGGCGTTGATGATGGCCTTGTCGTCGATCTGCTTCGGGACGGGGAGCTGGACGAGGATGCCGTTGACGTTCGGGTCGGCATTGAGCGTCTCCACGAGTTCGAGCAGCTCCTCCTGGGTGGTCTCCTCGGGGAGGGCGTACTCAAAGGACTTGAAGCCCACGGCCTCGCAGGCCTTCTTCTTATTGTTGACATAGACGCGGGACGCCGGGTCGTTCCCGACGATCACGACCGCGAGCCCGGGCGTGATGCCGTGCTTTTCGATGAGCGCCTGCGTCTCGAGACGCACCTGCTCCTTGACCTTGGCGGAGACCGCCTTGCCGTCGATCAGTTGTGCCATTGTTGGTTCCTCCTTGTGTTCCCGCGGGGCGGGTGGTGTTATGTATAGTATACCACAAAAAGCGCCGCATGGCAAGGGGTATTTTTCATCGCCCGTCCCCCTTGACAAAAGCGCGTTTCTGTGGCAAAATAAGAGAGTATGAAAAAACGACCCAGGAGGTACCACATGCACCAGATCGAGATTGCCGGGATCCGCGTGCCGCAGACGGCAGCGCTCGCGCCCATGGCCGGGGTGGCCGACACGTCCTATCGGCAGCTCTGCTGCGAGCAGGGGGCGGTGATGTGCGTCAGCGAGATGGTCTCTGCGAAGGGACTTTGCTACGACAGCCGCGGCACCGAGGCGCTCTGCCGCATCACCGAGATCGAGCGCCCCATGGGGCTCCAGCTCTTCGGGAGCGAGCCGGAGTTCATCGCGCGCGCAGTGGCCATGCTCGGGCGCTTCGAGCCGGACTGGATCGACCTCAACATGGGATGCCCCGTGCCGAAGGTCGTGAACACGGGCGCGGGCTCGGCGCTGATGAAGACCCCCGACCTCGCGGCGGCGTGCGTGCGCGCGGCGGTGGGGGAGAGCAGCGTGCCGGTGACGGTGAAGATGCGGATCGGGTGGGATGCGGACACGGTGAACGCCGTCCCGTTCGCACAGCAGATGGAGGCCGCCGGTGCCGCCGCCCTGACCGTCCACGGCCGCACCAAGAGCCAGCTCTATTCCGGGAATGCGGACTGGTGCGTCATCCGGGACGTGAAAGCCGCCGTCTCCATCCCGGTCATCGGCAATGGCGACGTGACGGACGGGCCGAGCTGCGCGGCGATGTATGCCGAGACGGGCGTGGACCTCGTCGCGGTGGGACGTGCCAGCTATGGGGCACCGTGGATCTTCCGCGAGATCGCGTGCTATCTGGACGGCACGCCCTACACGCCCCCGACCCCCGCAGAGCGCATGGAGACGATGCTCCGCCACATCCGCATGATCCTCGAGACGAGCGAGAAGCCCCCGCAGCTCGCCGTCCGGGAGGCGAGAAAGTATGCGTCCTGGTACATGGCGGGCAGCCGGAACGCCGCGGCCTATCGCGACCGCTGCTATCATCTGTCCGACTACGCCGAGGCCGAGGCGCTCGCAGCGCAGTTCATCCGGGACAATGCGTGAGCCGGGAAAACACGCTTGACATCCGGCCTATCATCTGGTATAATAATAGTAAGTACGATAGGGCCCTGCGCCCTGACAGTTCGTTTGCGCCATCCTGTCATAAAACAAAACCAGGGCAGACCACAAGGCATCCGTATGCCCTCCCGTCTGCATGGGAGGGCTTTTTTGTCGGGATAGGGCGCGGAAAGGATGTATCATTCATGTACACCATCAAGACCACCGCTGCCTTCGACAGCGCCCATTTTCTTGCCGGGTACAACGGAAAATGTGCCAATCTCCACGGCCATCATTGGGTGATCGAGGTCGAGGCCGGGCAGGAGACCTTGCAGGCGGAGGGCGAGAAGCGCGGCATGGTGCTCGACTTCGGCGACCTCAAGAAGGCCGTCCGCGCCCTCGCCGACCGCTTCGACCATGCGACCATCTATGAGGAGGGGACGCTCCGTCCGGCCACGCTCGCGGCCTTCGCGGAGGAGGGCTTCCGCGTGATCGCTGTGCCGTATCGGCCGACGGCGGAGCATTTCGCCCGTGCCTTCTTCGAGACGCTCACCGCCGAGGGATTGCCCGTGCGCCGTGTGACCGTCTACGAGACGCCCGAGAACGGAGCGAGCTATGCGGTCTGACCGTCTGCGGCTCGTCGAGCAGTTCGTCAGCATCAACGGCGAGGGGCAGCGTGCGGGCGAGCTGGCGCTGTTCCTGCGGTTCGCCGGGTGTGACCTGCGCTGCTCGTACTGCGACACGATGTGGGCGAACGAGCCCGGCGTCCCCGTCACCGAGATGACGCCGGACGACCTCGCCGCGGCCGCCGCTGCCCAGGGCATCACGAACGTCACCCTCACCGGCGGCGAGCCCCTCCTGCAAAAGGCGCTCCCCGCGCTCATCGACCGGCTCCACGAGAACGGCCATCGTGTCGAGATCGAGACGAACGGCGCCGTCCCCATCGCGCCCGTCATCGCGGCCTGTGGGCGCCGCCCCGTGTTCACGATGGACTACAAGCTCCCCTCGAGCGGTATGGAACAGAGGATGTGCCTCGAGAACATGGCGCATCTCGATGAGGCGGACACCGTGAAATTCGTCTGCGGGAGCCGGGAGGACCTCGCACGCGCCGCCGCCGTGATGCGCACCTATGACCTGATCGGGCGCACGCATGTCTACCTGAGCCCGGTCTTCGGCCAGATCGACCCGCAGGAGATGGTGGCGTTCATGATGAAAGAGAAGCTGAACGATGTGCGGCTCCAATTGCAGCTCCACAAGTTCATCTGGGACCCGAACGAGAGAGGAGTGTGACCCATGATCGACAAGGCAGCCATCGAAGAACACATCCGCGGCATCCTGGTCGCGCTCGGGGAGGACCCCGACCGTGAGGGACTGCGCGAGACGCCCGACCGTGTGGCGCGGATGTATGAGGAGGTGTTCGCCGGGATCGGCCTGACGAACCACCAGATCGCCGAGATGTTCGGCAAGACCTTCACCGCCCCCGAGGACAGCAGCGCCGTCGTCGTGCGGGACATTGGGGTGTTCAGCTACTGCGAGCACCACATGGCGCTGATGTATGATATGCATGTGAACGTGGCCTACCTGCCGCATGGGCGGGTCATCGGCCTGAGCAAGATCGCGCGCATCTGCGACATGGCCGCGCGCCGTCTCCAGATCCAGGAGCGCCTCGGTGCGGACATCGCCGAGATCCTGATGGAGGCCGCCGGGACGCCGGACGTGGGCGTGGTCATCTCCGGCGTGCATAGCTGTATGACCGCGCGCGGCATCAAGAACGCCACCGCGCGGACCGTCACCCAGACCCTGCGCGGCGCCTTCCGGGAGGACAGAGCGCTGCAGGAGCTCATCCGGGAGGATCGTCTATGAGAGCATTGGTACTTTGCAGCGGCGGCATCGACAGCACCACCTGTCTTGCCCTCGCGATCGAACGCTACGGCGCCGCCGAGGTCACGGCGCTGTGCATCTCCTATGGCCAGAAGCACACGCGGGAGCTGGATTCCGCGCGTGCCGTGGCGGCGTATTACGGCGTGCCGCTGCGGGTGCTGGACCTCGCGGCACTGTTCGAGGGGTCAAATTGCACGCTCCTCCAGGGCAGCGACGGCGACATCCCCAAGGAGAGCTACGCCGACCAGCTCGCCAAGACCGACGGCGCGCCCGTCTCGACCTATGTGCCGTTCCGCAACGGCCTCTTCCTCGCGAGCGCCGCGAGCATCGCGCTCTCGCAGGGATGCAGCGTCATCTATTACGGCGCCCATGCCGACGATGCCGCCGGGAACGCCTATCCCGACTGCTCCGAGGCGTTCAATGACGCCATGGGACGCGCCATCTACCTTGGCAGCGGCGAACAGCTCCGCATCGAGGCGCCCTTCGTGGACAAGGACAAGGCCGCTGTCGTCGCGGAGGGACTGCGCCTCGGTGCGCCCTATCATCTGACCTGGAGCTGCTACGAGGGAGGCGAGCGTCCCTGCGGACTCTGCGGCACATGCCGCGACCGCGCCGCCGCCTTTGCGGCCAATGGCGTGGCCGACCCCGCGCTCGCGTGAGCGTGTATCGAAGAAAGGAGACGACCCATCATGTCTGAACGTGACAAAGCACAGGAGGGCCTCACGCTGCTGGGCAGTCAGGGGACGCAGTACCCCAAGGACTACGACCCCTCTGTCCTCGAGACCTTCGACAACAAGCACCCCGGGCGGGACTATTTCGTGAAGTTCAATTGTCCCGAGTTCACGAGCCTCTGCCCCATCACCGGCCAGCCGGACTTCGCGACCATCTACATCTCCTACGTCCCGCGGACGAAGATGGTGGAGTCGAAGTCGCTCAAGCTCTATCTGTTCAGCTTCCGGAATCACGGGGATTTCCATGAGGACTGCGTCAACATCATCATGAACGACCTCATCGCGCTCATGGAGCCGGCCTACATCGAGGTATGGGGCAAGTTCCTGCCGCGCGGGGGCATCTCCATCGATCCCTACTGCAACTACGGCCGTCCGGGGACGAAGTGGGAGCAGGTCGCCTGGGAGCGCCTGACCCACCACGACCTCTACCCCGAGCCGGTCGATAATCGCTAACGCAAGAAATTGCCGATATATCCCATAAAGGAGGGGAACACCATGACTGATGAACAGCGTGACATGCTCCAGCGCATCCTGAACGGCGCCCGCAAGGCGGTCTTCTTCGGCGGTGCCGGCGTCTCGACCGAGAGCGGCATCCCGGATTTCCGCAGCGTCGACGGGCTCTATCACCAGAAGTTCGACTACCCGCCGGAGACCATGCTCTCTGCGACCTTTTTCCACACGCACACGGCGGAGTTCTACCGCTTTTACCGTGAGAAGATGCTCGCGCTGGACGCGAAGCCGAACGCTGCCCACCGCAAGCTCGCGGAGCTCGAGCAGGCGGGGCATCTCGCCGCCGTCGTGACCCAGAACATCGACGGCCTGCACCAGATGGCTGGGAGCCGCACGGTCTACGAGCTGCATGGGAGCGTCCATCGGAACCGCTGCCTGCGCTGCGGTGCGATGTACGACGCGGCATGGGTCGCTGCCACGGAGGGCATCCCGCTCTGCGAGAAGTGCGGGAATCTGGTCAAGCCGGAGGTGGTGCTCTATGAGGAGTCGCTGCCCGAGGACGCGGTCGAGGGCGCGGTCAAGGCCATCGCCGAGGCCGACGTGCTGATCGTGGGCGGCACCTCGCTGGCCGTCTATCCGGCGGCGGGCTTCCTGCGGTACTTCCGCGGGTCGCACCTGGTCGTGATGAACCGCGACGAGACCTCTGCTGACCGAAACGCCGACCTCATCATCCGTGACCCCATCGGCGCCTCCCTCGACCAGGTCGTCGTCAAGTGAGCAACGGACTTTGTTAGGAGACTTTTCGTCACCCGGCGTGTCTCCCTGTCTGCCCGACACCGTCCTGCCGTCCCTCCCGGGATGCTACACAGCGCCATGCCATGGGACGGCACTGGGGACTGCGAAGCTCAAAAATGGCGAGATACCGTGTGATACACGAGGATGTGCAAATTGTGCAAATTCATATGTGTTCTTCTCATGAGAATAAAAATATTATCTACCCATATGGAAATGCACAAAATGCACAGCAGCACATTCGTCTGCAAAAAAAGCCCCGCTCCCGGTCATCCGGGGGCGGGGCATGTTCTATCCGTTCTTCACTTGATGAGCTTGCTGATCGCCGGGACCTTGCTGAGCGCGAAGGCCGCGATGCAGGTCAGGATGAGCTCCGGGAGCATGAACGCGCCGTTGTACGCGGCGGCGTAGATCCACGGATTCGACCACTCCTCCGGGAGCCAGACGGCGAAGACCGTGCCGCCGGAGATGATGTGGCAGACGTAGCGCAGCAGCAGCGCGAGCGCCACACCGCCGAGGATGCCCGCCGTGCCCTTCTTGCGGAAGAGCCCCGCGAAGCCCAGCACCGTGAACGCCAGGATGTAGTCGAACACGAAGCAGGCGACCAGCGCCGGGACGGACAGGCCCCACGTCAGCGCCGAAGAGAAGTCGATGATGAGCTGTACCAGCGCGTAGGCGAAGGCTGTGCCGAGGCCCCAACCGGTGCCGTAGATGATCGCGATCATGCAGATGGGGAGCATGCTCACGGGCGTCAGACTGCCGCCGAGGGGCATCTTGACGATCGTCACGAGGCTCAGCACGGTCGCGAGCGCGATCATGATGCCGCTTGCCGTGAGGCGGACGATCTTGTCGTGACTGGAAAGTGTAGTGTTATCGGACATATTTGGTTCCTCCTTCATTTTGCGGACGCTGTGCTCACAGCGTCTTGTCCATGCGGATGTGCGGGCAGAACTCGTCCATGTAGACCTCGCCCTGCGGCACATAGCCGAGCGAGCCGTAGAAGCCCTGCACCCGGCACTGTGCGGAGACGGTCGTCCGCAGCGCGCCCTTGGCACGGACGGCCTCCTCGGCCGCCTGCATCACGCGTGCGCCCAGATGCGCCCCGCGGTGTGCCTTGTCGATGACGACGCGTCCGATGTGCCAAAGGTCGGCATCGTCCGCGTCACGGTACATCCGTGCCGCCCCCACGACGGTGTCCCCCTCGTAGAGCGCCAGATGCAGACAGGCATCGTCTACATCGTCGAACTCCACGGAAAATCCCTGTTCATCAAGGAAAACGCCCGCACGCAGCGCCCTTGCGCCCTCTGTCAGCACCTCGCTGACCTCGACCCGGTACATCACAGCACCTTCGAGAGGAACTCCCGCAGGCGGGCGTCCTTGGGAGCATTGAAGAAGGCCTGCGGCTCGTTCTCCTCCACGATCCTGCCGCCGTCCATGAACATGACGCGGGAGGCCACCTCACGGGCAAAGCCCATCTCGTGCGTCACGACGACCATGGTCATGCCCTCCTCGGCGAGCTCGCGCATGAGGCTCAGCACCTCGCCGACCATCTCCGGGTCGAGCGCCGAGGTCGGCTCGTCGAACAGGATGACGTCCGGGTCCATCGCCAGCGACCGCGCGATCGCGATGCGCTGCTTCTGGCCGCCGGAGAGCTGTCCGGGGTACTGCTCGGCCTTATCGGGGAGCCCTACCTTCTTCAGGAGCGCGTCCGCCTTCTGGTCGGCGGCCGCCTGGTCCATCAGGCCGAGCTTGACGGGCGCGAGGGTGATGTTCCGGCGGATCGTCAGGTGCGGGAACAGGTGGAAATGCTGGAACACCATGCCCATCTTCTCGCGGACGGCGCAGAGCTCCTTGTTGTTCATGGCCGTGAGGTCCCTGCCCTCGAAGGTGATGGTGCCGGCGGACGGCTCCTCTAGGCGATTCAGGCAGCGCAGGAAGGTGCTCTTGCCGGAGCCGGACGGCCCGATGATGACGACGCGCTCGCCCTTCTCGATCGTCGTGGTGATGCCCTTGAGGATGTGCAGGTCGCCGAAGGACTTCTCTAAGTTAGTTACCTCGATCACTTTTCGCGAGCCTCCTTTCGAGCAGTGTGACAAGTCGGCTCAGGATCATGACCATCGCCAGATAGATGAGCGCGACTGCGAACAGGGGCAGGAACGCCTCATAGGTCGCGCTGCGGATGATGTCGCCGCCCTTGGTCAGGTCGTTGAGGGCGATGTTGCCGGCAACGGACGTCTCCTTGAGCAGCACGATGAACTCATTGGCGAGCGCCGGCAGGATGTTGCGGAAGGCCTGCGGCAGGATGATGAAGAGCATCGTCTTGGGATAGCTCAGACCAAGGCTCGCGCCGGCCTCGAACTGGCCGTTGTCGATGGACATGATGCCCGAGCGGACGATCTCGGCCACATAGGCGGCGGAGTTCAGTCCGAACGCCATCACGGCCACGAAGATCTTCGAGACATTGAAGGACGCGAAGATGACGAAGTAGATGATCATGAGCTGCACGAGCACAGGCGTGCCGCGGATCACCGTGAGGTAGACACGCGCGAGGGCATCGAGGATGCGGAGCTTGCCGGTCTTGTCATGGGTCGAACGGATGATGGCCAGCAGAAAGCCGAGCACGATGCCCAGCAGCGAGGCGAAGAAGGTCACGATCAGCGTGATCTTGAGACCGTTGGTCAGGTAGGTCCAGCGGTCGCCCTCGATGAAGGTGTCGTGCAGCTTCTGGCCGAAGCCTCCCATCATGTACATAGGCGCCACCCGATCAGTCCGCACGGACGATGATGACCTGCGTGGTCGTGGCGTAGCCCTGGGAGAAGTCGACGTTCTTGAGGCGCTCCTCCGTCACGGACATGCCGGCCACGCCGACGTCCGCCTTGCCGGAATCCACGGCAGCGATGATGGAATCGAAGGCCATGTCCTCGATGACCAGCTCCATGCCGAGCTTGTCACAGACGGCCTGCATCATGTCGGGGTCGATGCCGACCACGGCATCGCCGGACTTGCTCTCATAGGGCGGGAACTCGGCGTTCGTCGCCATGATGAGCTTGCCGGTGCGCTCGACATCGGGGTCGGGCGTGTAGGAGACGCTGTCCGCGGTATCGCCGACCCAGTGGGAGACGATCTCGTCGAGGGTGCCGTCGGCCTTGAGCTCGTCGAGCGCCTTGTCGATCTTGTCGCCGAGCTCGCTGTTGCCCTTCTTGTAGGCGATCGCGTACTCCTCGACGGCGAACGGGTCGTCCAGGATCTGGAGACCGGCGTTCTTGGAGACGAAGACATTGGCCGGCTCGCTGTCGATGATGACGGCGTCGGCCTTGCCCTGGAGCAGCGCCTGCACGGCGTCCGCGCCCTTGTTGTAGCCCTCGACGGTCGCGCCCTCGATGTCGCCGGCGAAGATGTAGCCGGTGGTGCCGAGCTGGCAGGCGATGGTCTTGCCGGTGAGGTCATCGGCGGTGTGTACGGTGTTGGCCGGGACGCCGGCGCATCCGGTCATCGCGGCGATCATCAGTCCGGCAGCGGCGAGCGCGGCCTTGCGTCCAAAGTGTTTCATCATGTTCATTCCCTTTCATGTGCGTGACCCATGCCGGAGGACAGGGCCCTTGGATGTTTGATAGACAGTCTCTCCCTAGAGAGACGCAGTCTGTCAAAAAAGTCGTTTTTCTAGGCGGCTTCTCCCCACCCCCCCTGCCCCCCGCCCCCAGGGGCGGGGGGGGAAAATGGCGGCGCTGCGCGCCGCCGCCGCTTTTCCGCCGCCTTACGGCGGCGGTATCAACAAGCGTCAAATAGTAAAAGTGAGGTTTTTCGACAAGCTGAGTCTCTCCCTAGAGAGACGATACATCTATCATTATAGCGGATGGACGCCGAAAATGCAAGTAAGAACGCCGTTTTTGGCATACAGAGGCTCGTTTTTTAGAGGATGTGTCAAAAAATGATGGTCAAACTATCAAAAAACGTGTCAAACTGTTTGACATTTCCCGCTGCACATGTTATAATAAAGGTAGCTGCCCATCTATGCGGACGGGCGCGGCACGGCCTGCCTCAGCGGCCAAGACAGAGAAGAGAGAAAAAGAAACGAGAACGACAAAGCGAAAGGAAGATCATACATGAGATTTGTCAAGAAATACGAGGACCGCTGCATCGCCTGCCTGGTCGGCGGCGCGGCGGGGGATGCGCTCGGCTATGCGGTCGAGTTCATGACGAACAAGCAGATCCAGGAGCAGTATGGCCCCGGCGGCATCCGGCGCTTCGAGCTGAGGGACGGCGTCGCGCGTGTCTCGGACGACACGCAGATGACCCTCTTCACGGCCGAGGGCATGATCCTCTCCAAGGGCGACTGCATCCAGGACTACATCGACGCCATCCGCCGGGAGTACCTCTGGTGGTTCATCACCCAGACGGAGAACTGGCCGGTCGGGGACAGCATCACGCAGGCGTCCTTCCTGATGCGCGAGCCGGAGCTCTACGCGAGCCGTGCGCCCGGGACGACCTGCATGGGCGCCCTCTCCACCGGCGGACGCGGCAGCGTGGCGGAGCCGGTCAACAACAGCAAGGGCTGCGGCGGCGTGATGCGCGTCGCGCCCATCGGCCTGTTCCTGACCACGGACGTATTCTCCGCGGAGAAGATCGTCCAGCTCGGCGCCGAGGCGGCCGCCCTCACCCATGGGAATCCCCTCGGATGGCTCCCGGCCGCCGCTTTGGTCCACATGATCCGCGTGCTCTCGCAGGAGGATGCGGACGTGTTCGAGGCCGTCAAGGACGCCGTCGCGATGCTGCGGATCGTCTATCCGAACGTCAAGGAGCGCGAGACGCTCGAGGCACTGCTCGCCAAGGCCATCACGCTCTACCGCAACGGCACCGGCCCCGCACGCGCCATCCCGCAGCTCGGCGAGGGATGGGTCGGCGACGAGGCACTGGCCATCGCTGTTTACTGCGCACTGCGCTATGAGGCACACTTCGACCGCGCCATCATCGCGGCCGTCAACCACGACGGCGACAGCGACTCGACCGGCGCCATCGTCGGCAACATCCTCGGCGCTCGCCTCGGCCGCACCGGCATCCCCACGCGCTTTTGCAATAAGCTCGAGCTGAAGGGCCTGATGGAGACCCTCGGCACCGCCCTCGCCGCCGACCCGCCCACACCACAGTGACCGTTGGGACGAGGCGCATGACATCATATACCAGCATTATAATAGTATAGGAGGAACAGCACCATGAAACGAACGCTCGACAGAGACCACTACCTTGCCACGGCTGCGCGTGCCGCCGCCGACGGCATCGTCATGCTCAAGAACGACAACGACACGCTCCCGCTGCCTCCTGACAAGGAGGTCGCCGTGTTCGGCCGCATCCAGCTCCACTACTACAAGAGCGGCACCGGCTCCGGCGGCATGGTCAACGTCTCCAAGGTGACGGGTATCCTCGACGGGCTCCTCGAGGCGGGCGTGCGCGTCAATGAGCGCCTGCTGTCCGTGTACCGCGAATGGGACGAGGCGCATCCCTACGACCTCGGCAGCGGATGGGGCGGCGAGCCCTGGTCCCAGGCCGAGATGCCGCTCGAGGAGGACCTCGTCCGCGAGACGGCCGCCGTCTGCGACACGGCCATCGTCATCATCGGCCGCACCGCCGGCGAGGAGCAGGACAACCGCATGACCCCCGGCTCCTACCTCCTCACGGACGAGGAGCGCGAGATGCTCCGCCTGACGCGGCAGCATTTCTGCCGTGTTGCCGTCCTCCTGAACGTCGGCAACATCATCGACATGCATTTCGTGGACGAGTTCTCGCCGGACGCCGTGCTCTATGTTTGGCAGGGCGGCATGACCGGCGGCACGGGCGCGGCCATGGTGCTCACCGGCGCGGTCTCTCCGAGCGGCAAGCTCCCGGACACCATCGCCTACGAGATCGAGGACTATCCCTCTCACCCCTACTTCGGCGGCAAGACGTCCAACTGCTACACCGAGGACATCTACGTCGGCTACCGCTGGTTCGAGACCTTCGCGAAGGACCGCGTGCGCTATCCCTTCGGCTTCGGCCTGTCGTATACGCAGTTCTCCGTCACCTGCGGCAAGGCGGCGTACAGCGAGAAGGACGGCCAGATCCTCCTTCCGGTCACGGTCATGAACATCGGTGCCCGTCCCGGCCGCGAGGTCGTGCAGATCTACTGCGAGGCGCCCCAGGGCAAGCTCGGCAAGCCCGCCCGCGTCCTGACCGCCTTCGACAAGACCGACACGCTCACGCCCGGTCTCGCCCAGACCCTTCACCTCCCGCTCGTGCCGCCCGTGTCCTATGACGACAGCGGCGTGACGGGGCATCCCGCCTCGAACGTGCTCGAGGCAGGGGAGTACAGGTTCTACGTCGGCACGGACGTGCGCAGCGCGGCCTATGCCGTCAGCATCGACATCTCCCACACCGTCCCGGGGCCGCAGTTCCGCCATGCGCTCATGCCGGTCGAGGCGTTCGAGCGCGTCCGTCCGCAGGCAGACGGCGAGAGCTATGTGCCCGTGATGGAGGACGTGCCGCTGATGCAGTACGATGAGGCACAGCGCCGACTCGACGCCCTCCCGGAGGCACTGCCCGACCCCGGCAAGCCCAGTGTCCTGCGCGACGTCTATGAGGGACGGACGACCCTCGAGGCCTTCGTCGGCCAGCTCCCGGACGAGGCACTGTGTGCGCTCGTGCGCGGCGAGGGCATGGGCTCTCCGCGCGTCACGGCCGGGACGGCATCGGCGTTCGGCGGTGTGACCGACCAGCTCCAGCAGACCTATGGCATCCCGGCGGCGTGCTGCTCGGACGGTCCCTCCGGCATGCGGCTCGACTGCGGCACCAAGGCGTTCAGTCTCCCGAACGGCACCATGCTCGCCGCGACCTTCGACCGTGCGCTCCTCACGGAGCTGTACACGGACGTCGGCCTGGAGATGGCCGCGAACGATGTGGACTGCCTCCTCGGCCCCGGCATGAACATCCACCGTCATCCGCTGAACGGACGTAATTTCGAGTATTTCTCCGAGGACCCACTGCTGACAGGCGCGATGGCCGCCGCGGAGCTGCGCGGTCTCCATGCGGTCGGCGTCGAGGGCACGGTCAAGCATTGCTGCGGCAACGAGCAGGAGACGGGGCGGCATTTCCTGAATTCCGTCATCTCCGAGCGTGCCGTGCGCGAGATCTACCTGCGCCCCTTCGAGATCGCGGTCAAGGAGGGCGGCGCGAAGTCCATTATGACGACCTACGGCGCCGTCAACGGCGTCTGGACGTGCGGCCACTATGACCTTTGCACCGAGATCATCCGCAGGGAATGGGGCTTCGACGGCTTCCTCATGACGGACTGGTGGGCGAATATCAACCTGCGCGGCCAGGCGCCCGACAAGACCCGCCTCTCCGCGATGGTGCGCGCGCAGAACGATGTCTACATGGTCTGTGCCGACTGTGCCGATCATGACGACGACCTCGCGGCCTCCCTCGCCGACGGCACCCTCACCCGTGCCGAGCTCCAGCGCAGCGCCATGAACATCTGCCGCTTCCTCCTGCACACGAACGCCATGCGTCGTCTCTGCGGCGAGGACACCCGCCCGGAGATCCTGCACCTCCCGCCTGAGGAGACCACCGGGAGCGCCCCGGTCGACAAGTTCCTGCTCGAGGGGGATGGGGAGGTCGATCTCTCCCAGATCCCCACGGCGCGCGGCACGAGCTATCCCTTCATGATGCAGGTGGAGACGCCCGGATGGTACCGCGTGACCCTCACGGCCTCGAGCACCCAGAGCGAGCTCGCGCAGATCCCCGTGACGATCTTCTGCATGGGCACGGCCAGCGGCACCTTCACCTGGAACGGCACCGGCGGCGCGCCTGTCTCGTACACGGCCACGATCCCGCTGTTCTCGCGGTTCTCGACCATGCGGCTCTTCTTCGCGCAGAGCGGCCTCGATATGCAGTCCATCCGCTTCGAGCGTGAGGACCGTCCCATCGACATGTCCGAGCTCAATGAATGAATGAGACACCGCCCCTGTTCGCGCAGGGGCGGACTTTTAGTTTGCGTTTTGTATACATTTTGTGCACGTAGCTTAATTTGAAGTCTTTCAATTGTCTAAAAGGCCGAAATATTATTTTTTTTAGCCAAAAGCTTGACAAATCGAATGTACTATGGTAAAATAAAGTAAAGCGATTTAAGTTACACTTAAGTTGCACTGAGCATAAAGGAGGAATACACAATGGAAACTAAAAAAGAGATAGCCACGTTCGACTTCAACTTGAAGGTCCACCTCTATCTTACGGAGGCCGGAGAGTATCGAGCGGAGCTTGAGGTGCCCAAGGGAGAACTTGCCCTGTCCGGGGCGGAGCTGCAAAAGCCGCTCGCGGGATTCCTGGAGGCGCCGCCTCCACCGACCCCGATGAGTGGCAGAATCGGAGTGTGCCTGTACATCCTCGGGAAGGTCAAGGAGCTCGCCGGTGATGACCCCGGTCGGCTTGCAGAGAAGCTGGAGACCAACGAGCTGTCCTGGAGGACGATGATGCAAACGGCTTTTCACTGTGCTGAAAAGAAGTTCGGGACGACATACTCGTCTTGCCAGGATAAGCTATGTCGACAGCTTGGGATTCACGTCAATTCATGGGACCAGCTGCTCCAACAGTACTTGGTTGAGAAAGATGGCTCGAGAATCAAGGACCTGCTGATGAAAAACGTCCCCAACACCCCTTCGCGTGAAGAGGACATCCGGCAGATCAACGCATTCTTTAATTGAAAGGAGATATGATCATGATACATACACTGAACAATCAAGAGGTGGCCTACGGGTACATCCAAAACACTAACGTTTTCCCTCCAAGCACCTTCCCGTGTGGCAAGGCGTTCGCGGGGGTCACATTTCACTACGCCAGCGGCTCTGTCGTGTCGTATGCCACGCATAATAAAGGACCGGTACACATGCATAATAGCGTGCCCGGCAGACTGGACGGCTTGACTGCGGGCTTTTCTGACCCTGGTTTTGTAGCCCGCGGCTCCCGCGTTGTTGATGTCTGGTATGATCCGAAGACCAATGTCGTCCACATCGAGGAGATCGCTCCTAATGGGAATGTAGACCCGGAAATCTATCGTTCGATCCAGAAGCGTCTGGAAGACGGAACGCTCTGATCTGGCACAAGGACAGATACCTCTTGCGAGGTATCTGTCTTTTCTTTATGTGACAGTCTCCTGTGTACCTGTTCCACGCAGGGGCGGCGTTTTTGGAAGAGATGATAGCCATACTATCATCCAGAGATACGCGCAAATTATGAAATAGAAAGAATTTTGATAAAACACTTGACAAATTCAGAGGAATGTGTATAATAGAAAGTAGATAGATATACAGTCCGCATAATTATGCGCGGATATTCCACGACAGTGGGGGAACGATCCAAGACAAGTATTTGAAACAGAAATGGAGAGGGTATGCGTATGAAAAAGATCAAGGCCATGCTCGCGGCATGCATGATGCTCGCGGCGCTCGCCGCCGGCACGGCACTGCCGGCATCTGCGGCTGAGACCAGCGGCTACGAGGGCATCTATGCCATCCGCAACGTCAACAGCGGGAAGTTCCTCAACGTCGCCGGCGGTGTCGCTGCTGCGGGCACGAACATCCAGCAGTGGAGCTCCGATGCGGCGCATGCCTATGACACCTGGCATGTGGTACGCGACACGGACGGTGCCTACCACATCTATTCCATGCTCGGCGACGGCGCCACCTGGGCGCTCGCCAGCGAGACGAACGGCAACATCGCCCTTGCGAAGGCGTCCTCTGCCGACACCCAGCGCTTCGACCTGGCCGGCAATGCGGACGGCAGCTTCCATCTCGTGGAGGTCGCCAGCGGTAAGACGGTCGAGATCATCAATGCCGAGACCGATTCCGGCGCGAACGTGCAGCTCTGGGAGATCAACGGCGCCACCTGCCAGAACTGGGAGCTGATCCCGGTGATGTGGGACGCGGACGACAAGGAGACCCCCTGCACCGTCTCCGGCGACAGCTTCACCCCCGGCGACCTCAATGACGATGGCTCCGTGGACGTCATGGACATGGGCCTTGCCAAGCGTCTGCTCGTCCAGGGCGGCGGCACCGACCATGTCAAGCATGCCGCCAATGTGGACGGCAAGACCGGCGTGACCGTCTCGGACTTCATCGCCCTGCACAAGTTCGTCCATACGGGCGAGGGCGGATTCATCCGTGAGGACGTGCCGATGGAGCGCGTCTATGCGGCAGTCGACGGCAGCTTCGAGAAGGCCTATGTGGAGACGACCAATGAGGGCTTCACGCAGTCGGCGTATCTCAATCTGTATAATGAGGTCGGGGCGGACATGTCCTTCAATGTGGACGTGCCCTCTGCGGGCATCTATGCGCTCAAGGTCCGCTTCGCCAACGGCGGCGCGGCAGCGCGCGGCGCGAGCATCGAGGTCAACGGCTCGCTCTATCGCTATGCGCTCACCGGCGAGGCGACCGGCGCGTGGACGACCTGGCAGGAGGAGACCGTCAACATCGCGCTCCATGCCGGTCTGAACAAGATCGTCATCACGTCCCTGACTGCGGACGGTGCGGCCAACCTCGACAGTCTCACCATCTCGGACACCACCGAGGCCGAGTCTCCGAAGACCGCCATCCCGCCGATCAAGGCGACCCCGTCCGGCGGCGCGAAGAATCAGAAGGGCGTCGGCATGCAGATGGAGTACCTCAACAGAGGCGTCTCTGCGGCGTATACCGGCAGCGGCCTGCTCGTGTCGTGGCGTCTGCTCGCGACCGATGATGAGACCACCAATTTCAAGATCTACAAGAACGGCGAGTTCGTTGCCGATGTTGCAGCGGGCGCGGCGACCAACTACTTCATCTCCGGCGCGGCCCCGACGGACAGCATCACCGTCGACACCTATGTCGGCCGCACGATGACCGAGCAGGCGAACAAGGCGACCATGTTCGGCACGAAGAATTCCGGCGTTTCCGGCGCGTACTTCGACATCAACACCCAGCGTCCCGCCGACCAGACCATGCCCGACGGCACGACCTGCTCCTACACCGAGAACGACTGCTCCGTCGGTGACATCGACGGCGACGGACAGTACGAGATCTTCGTGAAGTGGGATCCGTCCAACTCGAAGGACAATTCCAATGACGGCTACACCGGTACGACCTTCATCGACTGCTATCGTCTCGACGGTACGCTCGTATGGCGCATCGACCTGGGCAAGAATATCCGCTCCGGCGCGCATTATACGCAGTACCTCGTCTATGACTTCGACGGCGACGGCAAGTGCGAGCTGATCTGCAAGACTGCCGACGGCACCAAGGACGGCAAGGGCAGCGTGATCGGCGATGCCTCCAAGGACTATCGCTCGACCTACTACAGAGCCTCCAAGAAGACCTATGTACAGGGCAAGATCCTTGAGGGGCCGGAGTATCTGACGCTCTTTGACGGTATGACGGGCGCGGCGCTCGATACGGTCGACTATGATCCGGCAAGAGGCGACATCACCCAGTGGGGCGATGACTACGGCAACCGCGTCGACCGCTTTACCGCGTGCGTGGCTTACCTCGACGGTGAGCATGCGTCCGCCTGCTTCGGCCGCGGCTATTATACGCGCCTTGCCATGGCGGCATGGGATGTCAAGAATGGCAAGCTGTCCAAGCGCTGGGTATTCGATACCGGGTTCAATGTGAGCGCGGCCGGCTACGGCGACGGCAACCATCACTGCCTCGGCGCAGATGTCGACGGCGATGGCAAGCAGGAGGTCGTATGCGGCTCCGCCGTCATCGACGACAGCGGCAAGCTCCTCTATACCACGAGCAACGCGCACGGCGATGCCGTCCACATCGGCGACTTCGACCCGACCCATCCGGGCATCGAGATCTTCCAGTGCCTCGAGGATGAGAAGCATCCGAACGGCAAGGCGATCAATTTCGGTGTCGAGCTGCGTGACGCCGCGACGGGCGCCCCGCTCTTCCGTGAGACCGCCGGCGGCGATACCGGCCGCTGCATCGCCGACAACCTCATCGCCGGCAATGCGGGCGCCGAGATGGCAGGCTCCCACAACAGCGTCCTCTATGACTGCGTGACCGGCAAGCAGATGAAGGATGCGTCCGGCAACGACATGACGTTCGCGAGCATCACCAAGTGGGGCCAGAACTCCGTCGTTTACTGGACGGATGTCCTCGAGCGTGCCGTCCTCGACCGCACCATGGCCGACCAGTACGGCAAGGGCCGCGTCTTCACCGGCGACGGCGTGACCTACAACAACTACTCGAAGTCCAACGCGTGCCTGACCTGCGACCTCATGGGCGACTGGCGCGAGGAGATGATCTTCCGCAAGTCCGACGGCGGTCTGCGCGTGTTCACCACGACCTACTCGACCGAGTACCCGATCTACACGCTGATGCACAACGCCCAGTACCGCGTCCAGGTGGCGGCGCAGAACAACGGCTACAACCAGCCGCCGCACACCGACTACTTCCTCGGCACCGGCTTCCCGCTGCCGGAGGTACCCACGGTCTATGACTACAAGGCCAACTAACTGACGAAACATCGCCCTCGGCACGCGCCGGGGGCGATTCTTTCCGCCGTCTGCTTGACGTTCGTGCGGAAACGTGGTATACTGTATAGTGGTGCATCATCTGCATCCAAGAATGACGACAATGATACGATAGGGGGATCATCATGGGCAAGCAGGACAACAAGGACCGTTTCGCGCATTATGCACACTGCCGCACCCTTATGGCAAAGCATACGAGGAACCACATGCTCCGCTGGAAGATCGCGCTGGTGGTGCTGCTGACGAACTTTTTCTGCCACGTCATGACCTTCGGCGCCAAGTATGCGGGCCAGTCGATCCAGACGGTCGCGGCCTATATCGAGCCGGAGGAGCGCTTCTCGCTCGGAAAGGGCATGGGGTCGATCGTCGCCATGGCCGCGATGACGATCACAGTGATCATCGTGGCGTTCTTTGTGAAGAACGCGAAGGCCAAGCTCATCGCCGTGCTGGCGGGCGTGGCGTTCCTCGGCGGCGTCACGATCGTGAACTACAGCCACCAGCCGGCCGCTGTTGCCAATGGCACGGTCGGGGCATCGTTCATGGCCTTCGGTATGGGCGTGCTGGCGCTGCTCTTCTCAGCGGCGGTGATCGCGGTGAGCTTTTTTGGCGAATCGAAGCGGCCGCTGCTCGTGTACGCACTATTTGGCATCATCTTTTTGGGATGGGTCACGGACTGCTTCCATCTGGTCACGGCGATCGTGCTGACGATCCTGTTCATCCCGGCCTTCCTGGAGGTCCGAGAGATGATCTGGCTCAAGGAGCAGCCGGGATACCCGCTGTTCAGCGAGAGCCTGGACGAGAAGCCGCGCCATGCCGTTTACCATGCCGATCATAAGAGAGACGATGTGGTCGATACCGAGATGGGCGATGTCTATACGGACCCCGTCAAGGGCTCGCCGGACTACCGCGAGCTGACCGATGAAGAGGCGATCGAGCGCAAGCTCGAGGCGCACCGGATCCGTAAGGCGCGTGACAAGGCGCTGCTCGAGGAAGAGGCGGCGCGCAGTGCGCTCTACCGCATCGAGGACGATGGCGGCGATGCCATGCCCGGTGTCGAGATCAAGACCGAGGAGGAGATCGCTGCGGAGCAGGCGGCCAAGGAGGCCAAGCGTCTGGCCGAGAAGCCTGTGACCGCCGACGACATCCCCATGCCGACCTGGGACATGCCGGACGCCGCGCCGATCCAGGACGTCAAGGCCGACGACATTCCCATGCCGACCTGGGACGAGCCCGCCTCGCCGAAGAAGGACCCTGTGACGGATCATTCGCCCATCACCTCCGACTTTCCCGAGATCGCAGGGGACATCCCGGATCTGCCGGACATCCCCGACATCCCCAAGCTGTAAAGGAGCCATCTGCACATGTTTACAAAGCTACGCTCTTTCGGACTTTTCGGCATGAACGCCTTCCCGGTGACGGTCGAGGCCGAGGTCTCGCAGGGGCATCCGCAGTTCGACATCAGCGGTCTGCCGGACATCGGCGTCAAGGAGAGCCGCGACCGTGTCCGCAGCGCACTGGCCTCCATCGGGATCCGTTTCCCGAAGGGACGCGTGCTGATGAACCTCGCGCCCGCCGATGTGAAGAAGTCCGGCACGTCCTATGACCTAGCCATCTTTGCGGCGCTGCTGGCCGCCATGGGCGTGCTGCCGATCCAAATGCCGAAGAGCATCTTCATCGGCGAGCTGGGACTGAACGGCACGCTCCACGGCATCCGCGGCGCGATGACCATGACCATGCTTGCCCGCAGCAGCGGCTTCGAGGAGATCTATGTCCCGCGCGAGAACGTGCAGGAGGCCGCCGTGATCGACGGCATCCGTGTCTATGGCATCGAGAGCTGCGCGGAGCTGGTCGGGCACCTGCTGGGGGAGCACCCGCTCACGCCCGCGCCGTGCATCAGTCCGGAATCGGCCGTCCCGCCGGAGGATATGCTGGATTTCAGCGACATCCGCGGGCAGGTCAAGGCGCGTGCCGGTGTGGAGCTCGCGGCAGCGGGCGGGCACAACATCCTGCTCGTGGGGTCGCCCGGCTCCGGCAAGAGCATGCTGGCCGACCGCATCCCGTCCATCCTCCCGAAGATGACGCGTGAGGAGATCCTGGAGACGACGAACGTCTACTCTGTGGCCGGGCAGCTCTCCAAGACGCAGCCGCTCATCACGGCGCGTCCCTTCCGCGCCCCGCACCACACGGTCTCCGCGGCCGGACTGATCGGCGGCGGCAGCATCCCCGCGCCCGGCGAGATCTCGCTGGCACACAACGGCGTGCTGTTCCTCGATGAGCTGGCTGAGTTCGACCGCTCCACGCTCGAGATCCTCCGCCAGCCCCTCGAGAGCCGGGAGGTCACGATCTCCCGTGCGGCCGGGACGGCAGTCTATCCGTGCAATATCATGCTCGTGGCGGCGATGAATCCCTGTCCCTGCGGGTATTACGGCTCGCCGGTGCGGCAGTGTACCTGCTCGCGCAAGCAGGTGCAGGCGTATCTCGGCAAGATCTCCGGCCCGCTGCTCGACCGCTTCGACCTGCATGTGGATGTCGACCCCGTGCCGTTCGAGGACCTCGCGTCCCAGGAGACCGGCGAGAGCTCCGCGGCCATCCGCGAGCGCATCGAGGCAGCACGCGACCGCCAGCGGGAGCGGTTCCGCGGGACGGACATCTACTGCAACGCCATGATCCCCGACCATCTGCTCGGTGAGCTCTGCCAGATGGACGAGAGCACCCAGATGCTCATGCGCACGCTCCACGACCGCTACGGCATCAGCGCCCGCACGCACAGCCGTCTCCAGCGCGTGGCGCGTTCCGCTGCCGACCTGCGCGGGAGCGACCGCATCGAGCGGCAGGACCTCGCCGTCGCCGCACAGTTCCGCGGCTTCGACAGCAAATACCTGAAATGACCGACCATCTAGGAGGGATGTATGAGATCGTTTTTTGAGAACGTCCGTCGGTACGTCCGTGCCACGGACAAGAGCCTGCTCGCGGCCGCCATCCTCTGCTCGGTCATCAGCTGCATGATGATCTACAGCATCGCGGCCAACAGTCTGATCGACCGCTGCGACATGAGCACCTTCCGCACGCAGGTCATCGCGAGCGCGATGGGGCTCGTCATCTTCACCGTGCTCAGTGTGCTCGACTATAACAAATTCATCAAGCTATGGGTCGTCTACGCCCCAGTGGCCATCGCACTGGTGCTCCTGACGTTCACCGGCCTCGGCTACAAGCGAAGCGGCGCGGACGACCAGGCGTGGCTCCAGATCGGACCTTTCTACCTGCAGCCCTCGGAGCTGCTCAAGCTGGCCTTCATCCTGACGTTCGCGTTCCACCTCTCCCGCGTCGAGGAGCGCATGAACGAGCTGCCGCAGATGCTCCTGCTCTGCCTGCACGCCGCCGTCCCGGTCGGCCTGATCGGATTGCAGGGCGACTACGGCACCGCGATCGTGTTCGCGGTCATCTTCATGGCGATGCTGTTCAGTGCGCGCATCAAGCTGCGGTATCTGCTCGCGGCGGCGGTGCTGATCCCGTCGGCGCTGTTCGTGGCGTGGAACTTCATCCTACAGGACACGCATAAGAACCGCATCCTCGTCCTCATCCACCCCGGCATGGACCCGGAGAATCTGGAGTACCAGCAGGATCACGCGCTCGCGGCGCTCGCCAATGGCGGGGTGTTCGGGCAGGGGCTCGTCGATGGGGACTATGTCACCGTCCCGGAGATGCACAACGACTTCATTTATTCCTATATCGGCCAGGTATGGGGCATCGTGGGCTCGCTGGCGGTCATGGTGCTGCTGGTGTTCATCATCCTGAAGGTGCTCACGGACTGCCTGGAATCGAAGAATCTCCAGGGCCGCTTCATCTGCATCGGCACCTTTGCGATGCTCTTCGCGCACTGCTTCATGAACATCGGCATGGTGCTCAAGGTCATGCCCGTCATCGGCATCCCGCTGCCGTTCCTCAGCGCGGGCGGCACGGCGGTGGTCTGCATGTACACCGCCATCGGCATCGTCAACAGCACACGCTGCCACAATGTCCGCAAATACCGCATCTTCTACGAGATCGAGCCGGATTGATCCGGCTCGGATGCTTTGAACGGAGGTCATTTTGAAGAAACGTCTCGTCTATCCCGTACTGCTGATCGCTTTGATGATCTTCATCTTCTGTATGTCCGCGCAGCCCGCCGACGACAGCACCGTGACCAGCTCGCGCTTCTGCACGCTGGCCGCACGTCTGCTCATCAGCGGCTTCGATGCGTTCTCCCAGCAGATGCAGATCCAGATCGTGGACGGACTGGCCTTTGTCGTCCGCAAGGCGGCACATTTCAGCGAGTACGGACTGATGGGCTTCCTCTGGTACCTTTGGCTCCGTGACCGCCGCGGCGGGATGCCGATCGCGCTCGGCGCCGCGGCGCTCTACGCGGTCACAGACGAGATCCATCAGTATTTCGTCCCCGGCCGCTCCTGCGAGCTGCGTGACGTGCTCGTGGACACGAGCGGCGCCCTGACCGGCATCCTCGCGGCATTCGTGCTGCTGAGCGTGATCTGGTGCCTCCGTCATCAGGACGCGCAGCAGCGCGGCATCTGGCATATGTAAAAGCATCCCCCGCACATCAGCGCGATGTGCGGGGGACTTTGTGCGATATGATCGGTTCATGCCTCGTCCACGAGGAACGCCGCGGCCTGCTTTTGCCGCCTGACATCGACGAGGACGTCCACGAGCGTGCCCTCGGCGGTGTACTCCTCGGAGAAGAGCTTGCCCTCCTCGCGCAGGGTCTGCAAAAAGCTGCCCTCTGCATAGGGGATGCAGAGCTTCATGCGCTTGGCTGTCTGCGGGAGACGGTGGACGATGGCGGTCAGCAGGGCATCGAGCCCGTCGCCATGCTTGGCGCTGATCCAGACATCCTCATCGTCGCTCTGCTTGGGGATGTCGACGAGGTCGGCCTTGTTGAGGACGTGGATCTGCGGGATCTCGGCGCAGCCGAGGTCATCGAGCAGCGCCTGCGTGATCTGCATCCGGTCGGCGACATCCGGCTCGGAGGCATCGAGGACGTGCAGGATCAGGTCGGCACGCGCGGTCTCCTCGAGCGTGGAACGGAACGCCTCGACCAGATGGTGCGGCAGACGCCGGATCAGGCCGACCGTGTCGGAGAGGAGCACGCTGCGCCCGTCCGGCAGCTCGAGCGCACGGGCGGTGACGTCGAGCGTGGCGAAGAGCTTGTCCTCCGCGAGGACGCCGGCATCGGTGAGCATGTTGAAGAGGGTGGACTTCCCGGCGTTCGTGTAGCCGACGATGGCGGCCGTGAGCACGCCGTCCTTGCGGCGGCGGCTGCCGAGGAACTTGCGGTGCTTCTCCATCTCGCGCAGCTCATGCTCGAGCGAGGCGATGCGGCTGCGGATGTGACGGCGGTCGGTCTCGAGCTTGGTCTCACCGGGGCCGCGCGTACCGATGCCGCCGCCGAGACGGGAGAGCGCAGTGCCCATGCCCGTCAGGCGCGTGAGTCGGTACTTGTACTGCGCGAGCGCGACCTGCACCTTGCCCTCGGCCGTGCGGGCACGCCCGGCGAAGATGTCGAGGATCAGCATGGTACGGTCGATGACCTTGCAGTCGGTGGCGTCGGAGATGTTGCGCATCTGCATGCCGGTCAGCTCCGTGTCGAAGATGAGCATGTCCGCGCCGATGGCGGCCGCCTGCTCCTTGAGCTCCTCGAGCTTGCCGGCACCGATGCAGGTGGCGGCCTCCGGGGCGGGGCGGGACTGGATGCAGGTCGCGGCGACCTCACAGCCGGCGGTGTCGGCGAGCTCTGCGAGCTCGTCCATGGACTGTGCGGCGTCGTAGTCGCCCGTATCCAGGCCGACGAGGATGACGAGGGGACGTGCCTCCTCCTGTGCGATGTCGTGCATAGAGCCTCCTTACTCGTCCATGGCCAGACGCGCGCGGACGGCGGGGTCGGTCATGGGATAGATGCGTTCGGACGGGAGCGCGGCCTTGTCGAGCCTACCGGCATGGCGCTGCGCGTCCCATTTGTGTACCTGCGGGGTGATGTCGGTGATGCGGACGATGCCGTCGAGATAGGCAGAGAGCGCCGCGGCCTTGATGCCCATTTGCAGGGCAGGACGGCCGATGGGCGTCCCGTCCGGCTTGCGGTCGGGGTCCCACTGGACGCGCACGGGCGAGGCATCGAGCGCCTGCCGCCAGTCGCCGGGGTCCTTGCCGCAGGGCGAGGTCAGCACGGCCTGCCGCAGCAGCGTCTCGAACGCGCCGCGGTCGAGGTCGATGGCCAGGATGTGCTCCTGGTCCTTCTTGGCGCCCCATCCGGCGCGGTACATCATCCATAGGAACGACGGCTTGATCCACGTCATCCGCGTCCGGGAGAACTGCTCCCCGAAGGCCTGGAGCCGCACCGCCTCCTCGGCGATGCCGGCGCGATAGGCCTGGTAGACGCGGATCGCGGCGCCGTCGTACTGTGCGTATATCTCTTTCATCGGTCTCTCTTTCCGGGGCCTGCCCGGAGGATCATTCGTCCGGGAGCTGCCCCTTATGCTTGGGGTGACGCTTGTAGGCACGCTTGTCGGCCTCGGCCGGGACGGTGGCATGGCGCACGCCCTCCCAGGAGCCGCGCTGCTGGAGGTCCAGCGCACGGCGCGCCTTCTTGTTCAGCTTCTCGTAGGGGATGAACTTCTTCATGGGGTCCCTCCTTTGCGGTCGTGTCACTTGATCTGGATGTGGTCGCCGTCCTGCGAGATGTGGACGAACGGGCAGATCGCCTCGAGCGCCTCCTTCCACGCCATCGGTCCCTTCTCGGCGGGACTGTAATGCGTGAGCCAGAGCCGTTTCGCGCCCGCCTCCATGGCGATGCGGCAGCTATCCTGCATCAGCATGTGGTGTTTGTCGTCCATGCTCTCACGCTTGGCGAGGTCGCCGTACATGCCCTCGCCGATGAAGAGGTCGGCGTCGCGGGCGAGGTCGACGATGCGGGGGAGCGGGAGCGTGTCGGTCGTGTACGCGATCACGATGGGCGGTCGTGCCGCGCCTGTGACGTCCGCGGGCACGATGCTGCGGCCGTCCGGGAGCGTGACCGTCTCACCGGCATGGAGCCGGCTCCAGAAGGGGACGGGCACGTCGAGCGCCTTGGCCTTCTCCGGCGCGAACACGGGCTTGCGTGCGAGCGTGATCCGGTAGCCCAGGCACGGGACACGATGCTGCATCGGCACGGAGCGCACGGTGAACATCGGGTCGATCGCCGTGAGGACGGTCTCCGCAGGCGCGTCCTCCGGCAGGATCTTGAGGTCGATGGGGAAGGGGAGCCCGCCCGTCACGCCCACGAGCGCACGCACCGTGGAGACGACGGAGGGGCCGCAGTGGATGGGGAGCGGGTCGGTGCGGCCGGTGTTCGCGAGCGAGAGCAGCAGACCGGGCAGACCGCCCACATGGTCGACGTGGCGGTGGGTCAGGAACATGGCCTCGATGCGGCTCAGCTTGAGCCCGCAGGCAGCGATGGCGACCTGGGTGCCCTCACCGCAGTCGATGAGCATGGCGTGTCCCTCGTGCTCCACATAGAGGCTGGTCAAAAATCGGTCCTTCAGCGGCATCATGCCGCCGGTACCGAGCAATGTGATCTCCATGAGATCCTCCTTTCTGATCTTACCGGCGGCGGGTCTGTTCGTCCTCGGCGCCGGCCTTGAAGTTGTAGATGGGGCGGATGATCTTAGTGATCTCCACGGTGTCGCCGATATTGCGGACGATCTCGTCCATGGGCTTGTAGGCCATGGGGGATTCGTCGATGGTGTCGGTGCTGACGCTGGTGGTGTAGATGCCGTCCATCTCCCGGCGGAACTCCGTCATGGAGCAGGTGGCCTTGGCCTGGGCGCGGGACATGAGTCGGCCGGCACCATGCGGGGCAGAGCAGTTCCAATCGGCGTTGCCCTTGCCGCGGCAGATGAGGCTGCCGTCGCGCATATTCATGGGGATGAGGAGCGTCTCGCCCGCCTTGGCGGAGACGGCGCCCTTGCGCAGGATCATGGCATCGAGGTCGATGTAGTTGTGCGTCGTCACGAAGCGGTCCTGCACATGCCAGTGCATCCCCTTGACGATGACATCGGCCATGGCGCGGCGGTTGAGGTCGGCGAACTGCTGGACGATGGCCATATCGTGCAGGTACTGCTCGAAGAGGTCGCCCTCGCAGTAGGCCAGGTGGCGCGGCACGGGAGGCTTCTTGTCGGCCTTGGCCTTGCGGACAGCGTCCTCGATCTCGCTGTAGCGGCCCTCCGCACGGAGCTGCTCGATCAGGGCAGGGATGTCGACATTCGAGCAGCTCCGCTCGAGACGGCGTGCGGCGGTGTTCTGGTACCACTTGGCGACCTCCACGCCGAGGTGGCGGGAGCCGGAGTGGATGACCAGATAGAGCGTGCCGTCGTCGTCACGGTCGACCTCGATGAAGTGGTTGCCGCCGCCGAGGCTCCCGAGGCTGTTCTCGGCATAGGTCATGTTGACGCCCTTGTCGCAATAGAGCTCGTAGAGCGCGGTCTGGCCGATGAAGCGGTGGGCCTTCTTGCGGACATTGCAGCCGGAGGGCACCTCGCTGCGGATCAGCTTGTCGAGCTTTTGCGGCTCGATGTGCTTCTCCTTGAGGACGATCGTCTCCATCCCGCAGCCGATATCGACCCCGACCAGATTCGGGACGACCTTGTCGGTGATGGTCATGGTGGTGCCGATGGTGCAGCCGGCGCCTGCATGGACGTCCGGCATGATACGGATCTGGGCGCCCTGCGTGAAGGCCTGGGAGCAGAGCTCATAGATCTGGCTGATGGCAGACTGGTCTGCCATGTCGGTGAAAACTTTGGCGGTATTGTAAGCGCCTTGGATCTCGAACATAGTATCTCTCCTTTGGTAGATGAAGTGGATGGTCGTGTGACGGATGATGGGTGGTGTGTGCCGCAGTCTGGCAGGAAAGACAGAAAGGGCGCTCCTGTCCATGACAGAAGCGCCCCGAAAGGTACAGGACAGCACGCAAGGCTATCCCGCGATCTTCTTCCCGGATGCGGCGACATTCTGACTGATGGCAGAAAATGGAATTTCATATGCAGATGTGTGATTCGTAAAACTGGTCCTGAACAGCATGTCGCTCAACTCCTTTCCGGTCTCATGACGGCGCTGCGCCGTCTTGGGCTTATCATTCACGATGCTCCGTGCAGATGCTCGGAACGATTTCATTATAGCATGATCTTCCTCCGTTGTCAAGAGGGAAATGAAAAAATGTTCGTCACTGTGCCGGAGCCTTGTCGATTCGGGCAGAGGACAGGACGGTCATGAACTCCTCGCGGTGGCTCTCGAAGGTGTCCTGCTGGGACTTGCAGGTGATGATGTAGACGCTCTTGCCGTCGGTCAGGTAGCCGGCGATGCAGTGGAGCTTGAGGCCGCCGTCCGCGCCGAGGGTGTAGTCGAATTCCAGGGTCTGCACGAGCGTGTCCTGCGCCTGCACGACGCCGTCCTGGGTGTTGCTGACCTCTGTGGCGACCTTCTCGTATTCGAGGAGGGCATTGATGGCGTAGGCATGGAGATCGTTGCAGCCGACGACGGGGTCCTCGGTGGCGATGATGCTGGCATCGTCCTTGAGATAATACTCCTCGATCATGTCGGAGGAGGTCTTCTCGTACCCCTCCGGGATGTTCAGGAACAGGTCCGGTAGCGGGAGCGCCTGGTAGACGTCGATCACGGACGCCGGCTCCTCCTCCTTTTGGAAACTGCATCCGGCGAAAGGCAGCAGACAGGCCGCTGTCAGCAGACAAAGGAAACGCTTCATGGCGCATACCTCCGAAGTTTCAAAAAGTGCCCGGCAGGCAGCGAGCCGCCCGCCGGGTCGTGACCAGACCGATAAGCCGAGTTCTGTCGTGTGCGATAATTTATCTAGGCCTGCCGTCGCCGACAGGCTCGAGCCGCCATTACCGGGTCCGTCCGCCGAGCAGACGTTGACGGTCGGTACCAATAGGCGTTGCATCGGATAGGGTTTACACGGCAGTGCAGTCTCCTGCACTCCGGTGAGCTCTTACCTCACCATTCCACCATCGCCGCAAAAAGCGGCAGTCTCTTTTCTGTTGCACTAGCCCTAAGGTCGCCCTCGGCTGCCGTTAGCAGCTATCCTGCTCTGTGATGCTCGGACTTTCCTCGTGAACTAAAGCGTCCACGCTATCGCATAGTCTGCTCACAGCTTTTATTATACCCCATTTTTCGGCGGATGTCAAGGGGGAGGCGGGGCCAGGGAGTGTCCAATCGCGCATATTAAAGGAAATCGACGAGGCCAAGAGGATACTTGCGGTCTGGGAACTGTTGCCGGTGCTTGTAAACGGCTAAATGGAATTTATTGTAGG
>CACWPL010000026.1 GCA_902762785.1 uncultured Ruminococcus sp.
GACCCCTTGTAGACTACAAGGTCGATAGGTCCAAAGTGTAAGCATGGTGACATGTTTAGCTTGCGGATACTAATCGGTCGAGCACTTTTCCTAAGCTTCATTAACGAAGCGTTCTTATGCAACGCAGTCCGCATGTTTCTGTTCTGTTTGAAAAGCAAAAAAATTTGAAAAAAGACTTGACAAACGCCACAAAATGTGGTATAATGATTAAGTCAATTGGACATGCACCATTAGCTCAGTTGGTAGAGCAACTGACTCTTAATCAGTGGGTCCTGGGTTCGAGTCCCCGATGGTGCACCAAACGGCCCGTTGGTCAAGCGGTTAAGACTCCGCCCTCTCACGGCGGCAACACCAGTTCGAGTCTGGTACGGGTCATCTTCCTTCTCATCTTACCGAGGTGGGAAGGAACAATATATCGGTGTCGATGGCAAAGAGGTCCCACCTGTTCCCATTCCGAACACAGAAGTTAAGCTCTTTCACGTCGAAAATACTTGGCTGGCGACGGCCTGGGAAATTAGATAGATGCCGGTATAGATTCCTCCTTAGCTCAGTCGGTAGAGCACTCGGCTGTTAACCGAGTTGTCATTGGTTCGAGTCCAATAGGGGGAGCCATATGAAAAGCCCGCGATCTTGCGGGCTTTTCTATTTTTTATTTGCAGTGATGGATCGGCGCCATACCGTAAGAAACGGTATGGCGCTCTTTGCATCGTTCCGGCTATTTCCCCAAGCGTCTGTTAGGGACCTCCTGAAGGTGATGGGTATCGTTGAAGGCACAGATCCGAAAGTTGGCGACGGCGCCGTAGCGGTCATCGGTGCAGAGCTCGGTGATCGCTGTGTGGTCCGCGTTGGAGCCCTGCCAGAGGATCATGGGCGACATGTTCAAGAGATGCGCCGTGACCGCGCACATCGCACCATAGTGGCAAAACAGCGCGATCGTGTCGCTGCAGGGCCGCTCGACGCGGTAGTGCCCGCTCTCGCGTACAAGACCGTAGCCTTCCAGGACCGCGTCGATGCCGGCATCGACGGCCTTGATCCTTGGCCCCATGCCGGCGGCCTGCATGGCGGGGTGCGTATACCATCCGTCACGCTCGAAGAGGAGCGGGATCTCCGTCCAGCGATCGGGGCGGATGTCCCAGACCGCCTCTCGGCGATGGGTCACAGGGTCCTCCCACATGAGGTCGAATTCGTGCAGCCAGTCGCAGACGGCCGCCTCCTGTCCGGGAAAACGCCGCAGCGTGGCGTCACAGGTCTCCCGCGCCCTGCCCATCGGCGAGACATAGAAGGCCGCGATGTCCTCCCCGGCCAGGCGCTCTGCGAGCAGCGCGGCCTGTTCATGGCCCTTTTCGGTCAGGCAGTCGAGATCGTAATCCGGCTCTCCGTGGCGTAGTATCAGTATCCGCATAGTTACCTCCATTATGTGATCGTTGTGTGGTGTGAGTCATTTTACACGGCCTTTTAGGGCTCGCTGCGTGTCTTCCGGTGCTGGAGATTCGGCGAGGGGGCCTTGTTCTGCTCGAAGCGCCTCCTGCCCATCTCCGACCAAGGATGCCAGCGCAATGATCCTTACTTATAACACCCTGAAAACGCCGAAAAGGTTGCATCGGATCTGACGATGTCCGTCGTTTTCGCCTTTTGCCGTCATGGCTGATTGACAAAACCGCAGATCCGTGTTATAATGAACATGACGCATGTCTATCTCATCCATGAAAGGAGTTTTTTTATATGAATATCATCAAAAAGGCCGAGGGCACGAAGCTGACCATCTCGATCGAGGGAAGACTGGACACCATGACCGCGCCGGAGCTCGAGCAGGTCGTGAAGACGTCGCTGGACGGGGTCGAGACCCTCGTATTCGATCTGAAGGCGCTGGAGTACATCTCCTCCGCCGGCCTGCGCGTCCTGCTGGCGGCGCAGAAGGTCATGAACAAGCAGGGCGACATGTCCGTGACCGGCTGCAGCGAGGACGTCATGGAGATCTTCGAGGTCACCGGCTTCTCGGAGATCCTGCACTTCGTATAAGGAGGTCGGCATGAGGACGAACGTGATCCCGGTCGCGAGCGACCTGAGTGCGAGAGCCGATGCACTGTTCGAGGCCGAGCGCTTTTCGGCCTATAACGGCCTGACCGGCAAGGATGCCATGCATGTCCGTCTCCTGACCGAGGAGACCATCAGCATGGTGGACGGCATCATGAAGGGCTTCCACGGCGGTCTGTGGCTCGAGAGCGAGCCGACGTCGACCGGTATCCTGTGCCGCATCTGCGTTGAGGCCGATGTCAATGTGAACGAGGGACAGGAGGAGAAGCTCCTGGACATCGCCACCTCGAAGAAGAACGAGGAGTCCGTCGGGATCCTCGGCAAGATCCGTCAGATCCTCCGCTGGACGCTCCAGCAGACCGATTCGGAGGCTAGCGCCATGACCGGCGCGGTCAGCCCGTGGTATGCGCTCGGCATCCAGCAGAACGCCTCTGCACAGGCCTATTGGTCGCTGCAGCAGTATTCGCAGCGCGTGCAGGAGGAGCAGCCGGACAGCGAGGCGTGGGACGAGCTGGAGAAGTCCATCATCGCCAAGCTCGCCGACGAGGTCAAGGTCGGCATCCGCAGCGAGCGTGCGGAGGTCATCATCGAGAAGTTCATACACACGAACATGAAGGGCTCCCACTGATCGGGGCCATGTGACGCCGGCGGTACGGAGATGCTCTGTGCCGCCGCCCCAGTAGATAGGCGAATCGCGAGGATGCGCCGGAAATGAGGCTACTATGGAAAAACTGTGTATCAAAGCCAAGCTCGAGAATCTGGTCGATGTGACGGCTTTCGTGGAGTCCCAGCTCGAGACGTTGGATCTTCCCATGAAGACGCAGATGCAGATCGACCTTGCCGTAGAGGAGATCTTCGTCAACATCGCGAACTATGCCTATTCCCCCGAGGATGGGCTGGCGATCATCGAGGTGGAGCTGACGGAGGACCCGCGCGTCATCATCACCTTCATCGACAACGGCAAGCCCTTCGACCCGCTGGCGAAGGAGGACCCGGACATCACAAAAAGCGCAGAGGACCGCAAAGTCGGCGGCCTCGGGATCTTCATGGTCAAGAAGAGCATGGACGATGTGTTCTACGAATATAAGGACGGACAGAACATCCTCCGGATCGAGAAGCGCCTCGGCGCGATCGAACGATGAAGGAGGTGCTCGGCATCCGCTTCGGCGGTCTGCAGCATAAGATCCTGAATCTGGTGATGTTCTTCCTGCTGGTGGTCATCGCACTGTCCGTCGGGAACACCTATCTCAGGAGCCGACAGCTCTCCAAGACCGTGGCAGAGGCACGCACAGAGCAGCAGGCGGCCATCTCGGACACCTCCATGCAGAACATGCGCCAGGTGCTCGAGAGCGCACTGGCGAAGTCGACCGAGGACAGGGCCAACGCAGCCAATTCCGCCTTCGAGGACATCGAATGCCATATCCGTATGCTCCAGCGGCTCGCGCAGCATTATTTTGAAAAGGGGGACGAGCTGCCCCCGGCGTCCTTCACGCTGCCCGACCTGTCAAAGGAGGGCATCGCCACCGCGCACGTCCTCCATGAGGAGGGCGTCGACTATACGCAGTCGACCTATCTGCCGATCGCCGCGCACATCAGCGAGGCGCTCGTGGCGACCTACGAGAGCTCGCCGCGCATCGGCGGCTGCTATATCGGTCTGGCGGACGGCACCCACATCGGCGTGTCCGATCATCCCGCGGAATACTATGACGAGAACGGCGATCTCATCCCGTTCCCCGTCCGCGAACGCCCTTGGTACGTCGGGGCGGTGGCCGCCGGCGGGATCCATTACACCGACCTGGAGGCCGATCATTTCAACGGCTCGATCAGCATCACCTGCTCTGCGCCGGTCTATGTCGCCGACGAGCTGGTGGGCGTGGTCGGCATCGACATCGAGGATGTCTCGATGATGGATACCATGAACGGTTCGGTGGAGGAGGGCTTCGCTTTCATCGTCAACAAGGACGGCCATGTCGTCCTGGCGCCGGAGGAGAACGGTCTCTTCGAGGCCACGGGCGGCGAGACGGCAGAGGATCTGCGGCAGTCCGGGAACCGCGACCTGGGGAGCTTCGTGGCCGCGGCGCTCTCCGGCAAGACCGGCCTGACCTCCGTGATCGTGAACGATACGGAATACTACATGGCCGGTGCGCCGATCGACACGGTCGGCTGGGCGCTCATCGCAGTGGTGCCCAAGACGGTCATCCGCATGCCGGCCGAACAGATGATCGCGGCCTATGACGGCATCAATGAGAAGGCGAGCGCCGCCTTTGAAGACAGCATGCGGAAGAACACGCAGATCACGGTCCTGCTGGTGGTGGCGCTGCTGATCGTGAGCGCGGTGACGGCACTCTGGCTCTCGGGCAGGATCGTCCGTCCCGTGGAGGCCATGACCCAGGACATCGGTGAGGCGACCCGGCACGGCAAGCTCTTCGAGATGAAGTCCCTCTATAAGACGGGCGACGAGATCGAGGTGCTCGCGAGCGCCTTTGACGAGCTCTCCAAGGAGACCGGCCACTACATCGCCGAGCTGACCGCCGTGACCAAGGAGAACGAGCGTATCAGCACCGAGCTGGGACTCGCCCGGAAGATCCAGGCGGACATGCTCCCCAGCATCTTCCCGCCCTTCCCGGACCGCAAGGAGTTCGACATCTACGCGATGATGGACCCGGCCAAGGAGGTCGGCGGCGACTTCTACGACTTCTTCCTGATCGACGAGGATCATCTCGGCCTCGTCATGGCGGACGTGTCCGGCAAGGGCATCCCTGCGGCGCTCTTCATGATGATGTCGAAGATCCTCATCAGCAATTACGGTATGATGGGCAGCTCTCCTGCGAAGGTGCTCGAGCAGGCGAACGCGGCGATCTGCCAGAACAACGAGGAGGAGATGTTCGTCACGGCGTGGTTCGGCGTGCTGGAGATCTCCACCGGCAAGCTCACCGCTGCGAGCGCCGGCCACGAGTACCCGATCATCTGCCATGCAGGCGGCAGGGTCGAGGTCTTCAAGGACCGCCACGGCTTCGTGCTCGGCGGCATGGAGGGGATGCGCTACAAGGAGTATGAGCTCCGGCTCGAGAAGGGCGATGCGCTCTTCCTCTACACGGACGGTCTCCCCGAGGCGACCGATGCACAGCTCGGGATGTTCGGGATCGACCGCGTCGTGGAGACGCTCGAGGCGGACCGGGACTGCGATGCCCAGACGATGCTCAAGCGCGTGCGCGCGGCCGTGGAGCAGTTCGTCGGCGAGGCCGATCAGTTCGACGACCTCACGATGCTCTGTCTGCGCCTTCTCGGATGAAGCGGCACGAGACGCTATCATAAGGATAGCGTAGGAAAAGGAGGTAGTACGATGGATTGGTCCATCCTAGGCGATTCGATCAGCACCTACTATGACGCCGTGCCGGAGGGCTACCCGGTCTTCTACACGCGCGAGAACGCCATGTACAACGGCCTGACCGGCGTGCATGATCTTTGGTGGCATCGCGTGCTCACGGCGATGGGCGCGCAGGTGCTCGTCGATGCGGCTTTCTCGGGCGGGCATGTGTCGGGGGAGCAGTACCCGGCGGCGAATTCCTATGAAAGGATCCGGGCGCTGCGGACGGAGACGACCGTGCCAGACGGCATTTTGGTCTATCTCGGCCACAATGACTATGGCTTCGCCGACCCGCTCGAGTCGGGCGCGGCAGAGCCGGACGTGCGGTATTTTTACGATGCCTACAGGGTCATGCTGCGCCGTCTGCGGGAGACCTATCCGCACGCGCAGATCGTCTGCGGGACGCTGATGGCGACCTACATCGAGTTCCGCCCGGACTGGCATTTCGCGGAGCGGAACAAGGCCGGTGTCCCGTTCGCGGCGTTCAATGACGCCATCCGCCGCGCCTGCCGGGAGGAGGGCGTCACCCTCGCGGACATCGACGCCACCGGCGTCCGCACCGAGGTGCTCGACGGCTCCCACAGCACGCGCCGCGGCCACATCCAGCTCGCCGATGCGTGGAAGCAGTGCCTCGGCCTGTGAGGACGCCTTGATCCAATATGAAACGATGCCCCTGTGCGCGCTCCAACGCACAGGGGCATCGTGTTTTCATGCAGACACATCAGGGACGCACGTCGTAACGATACATCACCTCTCTGACCGCCCTCCCGCCGATCGTGTCCTCCAGATAGACGTCAGCACAGACAAAGCCGTTCTTCTCATAAAAACGCCGTGCGCGGGCATTCTCCTCCAAGACCCACAAAAGAATCTGGTCGTGGCCCATCTCGTGCAGCGCCTCGAGGCATGCTCTCAGCAGCGGCGCGCCATAGCCCTTCCCCATCGCGTCCGGCAAAAGGTAGATCGAGACGATCTCCCCATATCCGGGATACTGCGCCCATCGCGAGCGGCAAACGCTCGCCGTCCCGATGATCTGCCCGTGCGCGAGCAGGACGAGGCTGTGCATCCCGCCTTTTGTGACATGGGCCGCCCAGCGTCCATGGGGGATGCTGTCCAGGTATGTCTGCGGGATGATGCCGCGATAGGCGTATCGCCAGCTTTGCTCGTAGATGACGCTGATCGCGAGCGGATCGTCATGCGCGTTGACAGGTCGGATCTCCATGTGCGGCACCTCCTGTACGGTATTTGATATATTTGATACTATTATAACACAGGCGCCCTGCCTCGTCAAGCGGCGTCCCCATGCAGAGGGAAGCACGATGTTAGTTATATGCAACAAATGGCGGAGACCGTCTATCATCCTTCGTCAAAAACGACCTTGCAAGTTAGCGTATGGTCATCAAATATAGCCTTTATCACGAAAAAACGGTTTTTTCAAAAGATAGTATTGACAAATGGAAAGACGAATGATATAATATGAACTGCGAATGAGGCCGGAGGCGGCCTTATCCAATGCCTATCGGTTAGCTTTTGCACACTAAATAAGCAATGACGAACAGAAGGGAAGGATCCTACATGACAGCGGCGCGCTGCAAACGCCTGACCGCACGCATCGCTCTGGTGCTGACGGCGTTTCTGATCTTCATGACCACGCTGACGGGCCTGCACGCCTTCGCGGCGAACGGCGAATACATCGCAACATGGGCCGATTACAAGGACCAGGGCGGCAAGGCCGACACCTGGAACGACGTCGCGAACGCGATGGATGCCGTGTTCACGGCGGCGGACGAGCTCTATCAGGCCGGTGACGCGGAAGGGGCTTTCGATGCCGTCAACGCCGGCTATTACGGCTACTACGAGACCACCGGCTTCGAGCGCGTGGCGATGGGCTACATCGCCGGATCGCGCAAGACCGAGGTCGAGCTGCAATTCAGCGCGACCAAGTCCGCCACCAAGGGCGGCACGACAGACGAGTTCTGGGAAGAGCTGAACACTCTGAGCCAGATGATCCACGAGGACGCCAACAAGCTCGACGGCGTCGGTGACACCGGCGAGAGCGGCCTGACCCGTGACGGCGAGACCGCTGACGCGGCGCCCGCCTCCGAGGCAGACGCCGAGACGGCTGCCGCAGACGAGGCCGCCGCAGAGACGACCTCCGTCACGCCCGGCGCGAATGCCGTGAGCGTGGGCGGCGGCGGCGGCGGATGGGTCACGTTCATGGCCTGCTTCGGCATCATCCTCCGCGAGGGCCTCGAGGCGATCCTGGTCGTGGGCGCGATCATCGCGTACCTCGTCAAGTCCGGCAACAAGGACAAGCTCAAGTATGTTTACATCGGCTGTGTGCTGGCGATCGCAGCGAGCTTCGTATGCGCATGGCTCCTCGACCTGCTCAAGCTGGCCAACAGCGCCAACCAGGAGGTCATCGAGGGCATCACAGCACTGATCGCGGTCGTCGTCCTCTTCTACGTCAGCAACTGGATGGTCTCCAAGGCCGAGTCCGAGGCGTGGACGAAGTACATCGACGATCAGGTGAAGGTCTCTGCCGAGACGGGCAGCGTCTTCACGCTCGGCTTCACAGCGTTCCTGGCGGTGTTCCGTGAGGGCGCGGAGGTCATCCTCTTCTTCCAGCCGCTGCTCGGCGACGACAAGCGGATGGTCTGGGGCGGCTTCGCACTGGGCGCGGCCGTGCTGGCGGTCGTGTTCGTGCTGATCCGGTCCTTCAGCGTCAAGCTGCCGATCCGGCCGTTTTTCCTGGGCACGAGCATCCTCATGTTCATCATGTCCATCTCCTTCCTCGGCTCCGGCATCAAGGAGCTGATCGAGGGCGACGTCATCGGCATGACGAGCCCCGCATGGCTCTCCGCCCTCATCCCGACCAACAACGTCATGGACGTGCTGGGCATCTTCCCCTGCTTCGAGACGCTGATCCCGCAGCTCATCCTGATCCTGATCACGGTGATGATCTTCGTGATGCAGGATTGGAGCACGAATCGCCGCGAGGCCGGTCTGCTGGCCATCGTGTTCGGCGGACTGGGACTGCATCAGTTCTACCTCGGCAAGTATGGCAAGGGCCTGCTCTGCGTGGTGTTCTGCTGGACGTTCATCCCCGCCGTCATCGGCGTGGCACAGGGCATCCACTATCTGACCGAGACGGACGAGCAGTTCGAGGCAGAGCGCGCACCGAAGCCGAAGAAGGCCAAGGCGCCCAAGGCCAAGAAGGCCGCCGCCGCCAAGTAAGACACAAGTCTTTTATCGTCCCTGCGTTTGCGGGGGCGTGAGATAAAAGAACGGATCGACGCACGCTCAAGCGTGGATCCGGAAGGGTATTTTCTCTTTTCAAAATAACAAGGAGGTCACAACGATGAAGAAGATCATTGGCATCTCGCTGATCGCTGCGATGGCGCTGTCCCTGACGGCCTGCGGCGGTTCGACGAGCAGCACTGCTGAGTCGGCGACGGATGCAGCTACCACCGCTGCTGAGAGCGCAGCCGACGAGTCCAAGGAGGAGGTCACCGCAGAGGTCAAGGAGGAGGCACAGGCTCCCGCCGTTGGCCAGGAGGAGGGCTTCACCGAGATCCCGATCTTTGAGGATCAGGAAGTCGGCTTCATGAACGTTTCTGCCGTATACTTCCAGCCGGTACCGATGTCCGGCGGCAACGAGAGCGTCGAGGACTTCGACCTGCACCTAGAGGCCGACATCTCCGCACTGGCCAACAAGCTGGGCTACGGCGTCGGCGACTGGGTACCGTACCTGACGGTAGACTATGATGTGATCGGCAGCGACGGCAACTCCGCAGCTTCCGGCACCTTCATGGAGATGAGCGCTTCCGACGGCCCGCACTACGGCGCGAACATCAAGCTGCCGGATGCGGATACCTACACCCTGAAGCTCACCATCCACAGCCCTGAGGAGAACGGCTATCTGCTGCACATCGACGAGGAGACCGGTCCTGGCGGTTCCTTCGATGAGTACTTTGCAGACGGCAACCTCACCGTTGAGGTCGGCGGCTGGGAGTACATCCCGCAGGAGTGGTAAGCTACTGCTAACAAGTGCGATGCGCCGCGATCTCTCGCGGCGCTTTGTGCGCTGTGAGATGTTTCCTATGGCAAAGAACGCGGTGGGCACCGCCGCGAAGGGAGGGTCAACATTTTGCTGAAATATTTTATCGACACGACACAAGCGCTCATCACCGCCGCGCTCATCACCGGTCTGGTCTTCGGCTATGCGCGCGCGGCCTTCGGAAAGGCCGGGCGGTATACCGTGCTGATCGGCAGCCTCCTCGGCGTGCTCAGCGGCGGCGTGATGGCCTATCTCAAGAACGCGACCAAAAAGATCGACACCTCGATGTGGAACCTGCGGATCTTCTCCGTCTCGCTCGCGGTGCTGGTGCTGTTCCTCATCCTGTCCGCTGTGACGGCCGGGATGCGCAGCAAAAAGGGCAAGAAGGCGCCGCCCAAGGCGCTCTTCATCCTGGACGAGGCGCGGGCGGTCCTGCTGGCGGTCATCGTCTGCGGGACGCTGCTGTATGCGCTGCCGGACGTGTTCACCTATCCGTATTCCATTTTGCTCGTCGAGAAGTCCGTTTTGTCCACGACGTTCATCGTCAAGGTGATCGGCATCCTCTTTGGCCTAGGTCTGGTCTTTTTGGCGGGACTGGCTGCGAACAGAGGCAGCGAGCGCCTTGGCCGCACGACGGCTTTCTGGGCGATGACAGCCGTGCTGGCCGTCAATGCCGCACGGCAGGTGACGGTATGCCTGCGCGTCATGCTGACCAAGCGCATGATCGCCTCGACGCCGACGCTCTTCAACATCGCGAAGAATGCCGCGAACCATGACACGCTGTTCATCTACCTGTCGCTGCTGGTGTGCCTGGTGGTCGCGGTGCTGCTCTGGGCACGCACGTCCGTCATCAAGGAGCCCTACAGCAACCCCGCGGAGCACCGCAAGCTGCGCAAGAAGCGCCTGGTGAGCCGCCGCTGGGGCGTGGTGGCCGCGCTCTGCCTCGTCATGACGTTCATGGATATGACCGTGCTGAAAGCGGCGACCAACAAGACCGTGGAGCTCTCCCCCGTGGAGGACACGCGCTTCGACGACGAGAACGTCTATGTCACCTTTGAGCAGGTGGAGGACGGGCATCTGCATCGCTTCGCCTATGTGACCGAGAACGGCGTGCAGATCCGATTCATCGTCATCAAGAAGCCCAATTCCTCCTCCTACGGCATCGGCCTCGACGCCTGCGACATCTGCGGCGAGACGGGCTATTACGAGAAGGACGGCCAGGTGGTCTGCAAGCTCTGCGACGTGGTCATGAACATCAACACCATCGGCTTCAAGGGCGGCTGCAACCCCATCGTCATCCCCTACACGATCGAGAACGGCAGCATCATCGTCCCGATCGAGGGACTGGTCGCCTACGAGCACGAGTTCAAGTAAGGAGGGCGCTATGTTTCTGCGAATGATCAAAGGGACACTGCTGCGGCAGTGGAAGAAGATGCTGATGATCGCCTTCACCATCGCGCTCGGTTCCTCGCTCGCCACGGCCATGCTGGGCGTCATGCTCGATGTGGGCGACAAGGTGAACCAGGAGCTGAAGACCTACGGTGCGAACATCACCGTCGTGCCCAAGCGCGCCTCCGTCATCGGCGACCTCTATGAGCTGGAGGACGGCGGCACGTCCGGCGCCTACCTCAAGGAGGACGAGCTCGGCAAGATCAAGACGATCTTCTGGGCGTTCAACATCGTGGACTATGCCCCCTTCCTGAACGCCGCCGCCACCCTTGATGACGGCAGCGAGGTGACGGTCGTCGGGACATGGTTCGACCATCATATGGACCTCCCCACGGGCGAGCAGCTCGACGCCGGTGTCGTCAGCATGCGGAGCTGGTGGGAGATCGAGAGCGGCGCCTGGCTCGACGAGCAGGCGGGCGCCGATCCCGATGCAGCCATGGTCGGCACGGCGCTCGCGCAGCGCCTCGGCGTGACGGCGGGCGACACGATCCACGTCACCGGCAGCACGTCTGACCGCACGCTCAAGGTCGTCGGTGTGTACGATGCGGGCGGAGATGAGGACGACCAGATCTACGTCCAGCTCGGCACCGCACAGGCGCTCGACAGCCTCGAGGGCAGCATCGACAGCATCGAGGTCAGCGCTCTGACCACCCCGGACAACGAGCTGGCCGAGCGCGCCGCGAAGGACCCCTCGTCCCTGACGGTGAGCCAGTACGAGACCTGGTACTGCACGGCCTATGTCTCCTCGATCTGCTACCAGATCCAGGAGGTCATCACCGACTCGGTCGCGTCCCCGGTACGGCAGGTGGCCGATTCCGAGGGCGCCATCCTGGAGAAGACCCAGCTCCTCATGATCCTGATCACGATCCTGAGTCTGATCGGTGCGGCGCTGGGCATCTGCAACCTCGTCACCGCGAGCGTGATGGAGCGTGCCAGTGAGATCGGCCTGATGAAGGCCATCGGCGCGCAGAACGGCGCAGTCTCGGCGCTCGTCCTCACGGAGATCCTGATCACGGCCGTCATCGGCGGCGTGGCGGGCTTCTTCGCAGGATGGGGCTTCGCACAGATCATCGGCCACAGCGTTTTCGGCGCGGCCATCAACATCCGTCCCATGGTCATCCCGATCGTGGCGGTGCTGGTGGTGCTCGTGACGCTGATCGGCAGCATCCCCGCCATGCGGATGCTCCTCAGGCTCCGTCCTGCGGAGGTCCTCCACGGCGGGCACTAAAAGGAGGCGGTCACAATGAAGAAAAGTACCATGTTCGTTCGGATGATCACCGCCTCGCTCATGCGGCGGCGCTCGCGCATGGTGGTGGCGCTCCTGTCCATCGCCATCGGCGCGACCGTCCTTTCGGGGCTCGTGACCATCTATTACGATGTCCCGCGGCAGATGGGCGCGCAGTTCCGTAACTACGGCGCCAACATGATCCTCACGCCCTCCGGCGACAGCATGACGCTCGACGATGTCGCTGCGGGTGCCGCCTGCATCCCGTCCGACCAGCTCGTCGGGATGACGCCCTACCGCTACGAGACCGTCCGCATCCGCGAGACCCCGGTCGTGGCGGCCGGTACCGACCTCGAGAGCGCCAAGAAGACGAGCCCCTTCTGGTCGGTGGAGGGCGAATGGCCCTCTGCGAACGGCGAGCTCCTGCTCGGCGCGGCCGTGGCGGAGCAGTATCGTCTCAAGGTCGGCGACACCATCGAGGTGACGTACACCCCCGAGGAGCTGGCCGACGCCTCCGCCGATCCCGCGACCGTGACGGCCGATGAGATGATCCTCTTCGATGTCACGGGCATCCTGGACACCGGCGGCTCCGAGGAGGATCACATCTACATGTACATGGCCGACCTCGAGACCCTGACCGGCACGGCCAACAAGGCCGATGTGGCGGAGCTGAGCGTCTCGGCCTCGGGCGACGTGCTCGCGGGCTATGTCGAGCGGGTGGCGCAGGGCAGCGATGCTGTGAGCGCGCGGCTCGTCAAGCGCGTGACCGCCTCGGAGGCGACCGTCCTCAGCAAGCTCCAGGCGCTCGTGCTCCTCGTGACGACCGTCGTCCTGGCGCTGACCATGATCTGCGTCGCCACGACCATGACGGCCGTCGTGACCGAGCGCCGCAAGGAGATCGGCCTGCGCAAGGCCATCGGCGCTTCGGACAGCAGCATCATCAAGGAGTTCATGGGCGAGAGCATGCTCCTCGGACTCCTCGGCGGCGTGCTGGGGTCGATGCTGGGCTTCCTCTTCGCGCAGGAGGTCAGCGTCCATGTGTTCAGCAGCACCATCTCGTTCCGGCCGCTGCTGGTGCCGATCACGATCATCGTATCCATCGCCGTCACGGGACTCTCGAGCCTGCTGCCGATCCGCAGCGCGACCGAGGTCGACCCGGCGCTGGTATTGAAAGGAGAATGACCATGAGCCTTCTGGAACTCAAGAACGTATACAAGATCTACGGCGAGCTGCACGCCCTCGACGACGTGAGCCTCAAGGTAGAGAAGGGGGAGTGGGTCTCCATCATGGGCCCCTCCGGCTCCGGCAAATCCACCATGATGAACATCATCGGCTGCATGGACAAGCCCTCCAAGGGCGAGGTCCTGCTCGACGGCGTGGACATCTCCAAGCAGAGCGCCAAGGAGCTGACCACGATCCGCCGCGACAAGATCGGCCTGATCTTCCAGCAGTTCCACCTGGTCAACTACCTGACCGCGCTCGAGAACGTGATGCTCGCGCAGTATTACCACAGCCTCCCGGACGAGAAGGAGGCGCTCGAGGCGCTCGACCGTGTGGGACTGGCGGACCGTGCGCGGCATCTGCCGAGCCAGCTCTCCGGCGGTGAGCAGCAGCGTGTCTGCGTGGCACGCGCGCTCATCAACTACCCCGAGATCATCCTCGCCGACGAGCCGACCGGCAACCTTGATGAGGCGAACGAGGCCATCGTCGTCGACCTGTTCCACAAGCTCCACAATGAGGGCACGACCCTGATCGTCGTCACCCACGATCCGGAGGTCGCGGAGGTCGCCCAGCGCACGCTCGTGCTGCGCAGCGGCCGTCTCGCCAAGGAGGTCGTCAACCAGAACTTCACCGGCCAGATCCATTTTGACCGTTCGTGAGCTTGCATTTCGCGATCAAGTATGCTATAATAAAAAATGGCCGCGCTGTCCTGCGGGATGACGCGGCCTGTCCCCTAAAGGAAGGCGGATCCAAGATGACTAGGAACAAGACCCTTGCGCTCCTTACGGCCATCGGCCTGATCGGCGCATTTTGCACGGCCTGCGGCGAGAAGCATTACGCCGACGGCACCTATAAGGCCCAGAGCGCGGAATATATCAATGATGAGGACGACTCCACCGCCGGCAACGGCTACGGCGTCGTGGAGCTGACGATCAGCGGCGGCGCCATCACGGCCTGCACGTTCCACACCTACGAGCTCGACGGCACCCTCAAGGACGAGGAGTACGGCAAGGAGAACGGCGAGATCGCCAACCGCGATTTCTACAACAAGGCGCAGAAGGCCAACGCCGCCTGCGAGAAGTACGCCGAGGCGCTCGTCAAGACGGGCAGCATCAAGGATGTCGATGCCATCAGCGGCGCGACCGTGAACTACAATGAGTTCGTCGAGGCCGTCGGCATCGCGCTCAAGGACGCGGAGACCGACTGACATGAGCAAGCGCAGGATGCTCCGCCATATCCTCGCCGACTTAGGAGTCGTGGCACTGGTGCTGGGCGTGCCGTTCTTCACCTCAGACTGGTTCCGTGCGAAGGTGACGGGCGCGGACGCTGTCTCCGGCGCGACCACCGTGATCGAGGCGCCCTCGGGGGACTATCTCGTCCTCCTGAACAACGATGCCCTCGAGGAGGACGCGTTCTGGGAGACCTTCTTCGTCGGCGATGAGGTCGGCTATTGCTTTGAGGACATCACCTGCATGATCGGCGCCGGCGATACCGGCGCGGCGGACATGGCGGCGAGCTTCTGCTCCCGTCTGCCCGAGGATCAGATGCGCGTGCGCGTCGAGGACATCACGCTCATGCTCTCGCGCGCGGACAGCGGCCGATTCCAGGTCATCCTCCTCTCCCAGGAGATGGCCGAGCGCACCGGCGCACTGTCCGCGGTCGAGCATGGCGCGAAGGCTGTGACATTCACAGGAAAGGACGGGGAGGTCCCGTGAGAAAATGGAACGCCATCATCAGCATGACCGTGCTGGCGCTGTTCCTCGTCCACGCTGTCGTGGGCGGATTCCAGATCATCGGCGTGCTGCCCGGCGGGTCGCCGGTCATGAAGTGGCTTTCCTGGATCATGGCGGCGCTGATCGGCGTGCATGTGGTCATCGGCATCGTCCTGACCGTGCAGACCCTTCATGCCCAGCGCAAGGCCGGCGTCAGCTACCCCAAGGAGAACCGCCTCTTCTGGACCAGACGGCTCAGCGGCTTCGCGGTGATGCTCTTCATCGTGTGTCACCTGCTGATCTTCGCGGTGCAGCAGGGGGCGGACGGTACGGTGCGGCTCCATCCGTTCGGGGCGGCGGAGCTCGCGACCCAGCTCCTGCTCGTGGCATCGGTCGCCGTCCACGTCCTGACGAACATCAAGCCCCTGCTCATCGCCATGGGCGCGCGGGGGATGCGGGAGCTGTTCACGGACATCCTGCTCGTGCTGACGCTCCTGCTGCTGTTCATGGGCGCGGCGTTCGTGATCTATCTCATCCGCTGGAACGTCTGAGCAAGGAGGTCGACATGCATCCTGTATACATCATCGGCGCGGGACTGGCGGGACTCTCGGCCGCGCTCACGCTCGCGGAGCAGGGACGGCCGAGCGTGCTCGTCTCGCTGCAGCCGTCCGAGCGGGCGCAGTCCGTGCTGGCGGAGGGCGGCATCAACGCCGCGCTCGATACCATGGGCGAGGGCGACACCGTGGAGGATCATTACAACGACACCCTCCGCGGCGGCGTCTGGCTCGCTGACCCGAACGCTGTCGCCGCGCTGACGGCGGGCGCGCCGGACGTGGTGCGGCGGCTCGCGGCGATGGGCGTCCCGTTCAACCGAGAGGACGGCCACATCGTCCAGCGCAATTTCGGCGGCCAAAAGCACAAGCGCACGGCCTACGCCCGCAGCTCCACCGGCAAGATCCTCATGAACGCCGTCATCGACGTGGTGCGGCGCCATGAGGCCGCGGGACTGGTCACGCGCCTGCCCCATCACGAGTGCCTCCGGCTGCTGACGGAGGAGGGACGCTGCATCGGCGTCCGCATCCGCGACACCTACACCGGCGCGATGACGGACGGCTTTGGCCGTGTCATCCTCTGCACCGGCGGGCTCTGCGGCCTCTTCCCCGGCCACACCACCGGCACCACCCAGAACACCGGCGACGTCACCGCGATGGCCTTTTCCCTCGGCGCGGCGCTGGCCGGACTGGAGATGCTCCAGTACCACCCGACCACTGTCGGCATCGCGGGCAAGCGCTGTCTCGTCACCGAGGCGGCGCGCGGCGAGGGCGGGCGGCTCTGCATCCGCCGGGACGGGGCGCTGTGGTACTTCATGGAGGAAAAATACCCGGAGCTGAAAAATCTCATGCCGCGTGACGTGGTCGCAAGGGAGATGTACTTCGTCCGGCGCGACCTGGGCGGCAGCGTCCTCCTGGATATGACGTCCCTGCCCGAGGCGACGTGGGAGAACAAGCTCTCCGACCTGCGCGAGGAGCTGATGCATTACCTCTCCCTCGACCCCAAAAAGGACCTGATCCCGGTCGAGGAGGGCATCCACTATTTCATGGGCGGCATCGACACCGACATCGGCCACCGCACGTCCCTCCCCGGCCTGTATGCCGCGGGGGAGTGCGCCTGTCAGTACCACGGGGCGAATCGTCTGGGGGGCAATTCCCTCCTGGGCGCGCTGTTCGGCGGACAGACGGCCGCGCAGAGCGTGATGGGCGATGTCCATGATGATGACGACGTGCCGGCGCCGCGGCCTTTCACGGGCGAGGAGCCACTGGCTGCGCCGGTGTCGGCGGCTTTCGCGGAGGCCGTCTGCGAGATCTTGCTGGGCGGCATGGGCATCGTGCGCAGCGAGGCGGGACTGACGGCGGCACTGGACGCACTGTCCGCGCTGACGCCCGGGAACGCGCGGGAGCGCTGCCGTCTGCGTCTGGCAGAGGCGATGCTGACCGCCGCCCGCGCACGCCGCGAGAGCCGCGGGGCACATTACCGGGAGGACTGGCCGCAGACGGACGAGTCCTTTCGCAAGACGGCCGTCGCCGAGATGCAGGGGGACGCGGTGACGATCACGTTCCGCCCCCTGCCGGAGAGGAGGGAGACGTCATGAAGGTCCTGCTCGACATCCTGCGCCGTGAGAACGCCGAAGCGGCGCCGTGGCACCAGTGCATCCCCTTCGAGACGGCCGACACGAACGCCACGGTCGCCTCGGCGCTCACGGCGATCAATGCCGATCCGTCCCTGCGCGACACGGAGGGACGCCCGGTGACGCCGATCCGATGGGAATGCTCGTGTCTGCAAAAGAAATGCGGCGCGTGCGCCATGCGGATCAATGGGGTCCCGCGGCTCGCCTGTGACGCGCAGCTCGCAGACCTGGGCGAGACCGTCCGGCTCGCGCCGCTGGGGAAGTTCCCGGTCGTGGCCGACCTCATGGTCGACCGCAGCGGGATGATGCAGCAGCTCCGCGACATGCGCCTCTGGCTCGAGACGGACGAGCCCGCCGCCGATCCCGATGCCCTCGCGGCATCCTACGAGGCCTCGCGCTGTCTGCAATGCGGGTGCTGTTTGGAGGTCTGTCCGAATTTTTATGTCGACGGCGATTTTTACGGCATGGCCGCCGCCGTCCCCGTCTCGCGGATCGTCGCCGAGGCGGACGAGGCACAGATGGCCGACCTGCGGCGGGCGTACCGTTCCCATGTCTATGAGGGATGCGGCAAGTCACTGGCCTGCCGGGACATCTGCCCCGCCGGCATCGACATCGAGGGACTGCTCGTGCGCTCGAATGCCGCCGCCGTCTGGAAACGGCGCCGGAAGGGGCGCAAATGAAGTCGAAGCTCGCGGCCTGGATCGTCGGGATCATCGTGCTCGCGCTGCTGACGTGCGCGTCGTGGCGGTCGGGGCAGGCGTGGGCGGCACAGCGGCACTACGACCTCCCCTCGGAGCTGAGCCTCACGCTCTCGAATTCCGACCGCATCATCGCCCAGCTCCGTCATGCACTGAAAAATCGGAGCTGGCGCGTGACACTGACCTTCCCGACCGAGCGAGAGGTCGACGACATGCCTGCGCTCGTCGCCGCGCTGATGGACTGCGCCGTCGCGGAGACGGACGACCCCTGTGAGGGGGACTACCTCCTCTACCAGTACGGCGGCTATGAGCTGCGCTACAGCCGGACGGACGGCGTCTACACCGTCAGCATCCTCCCCGACTACTACACCACCGCCGAGGAGGAGGCCGCCGTCACGGAGGCACTGGCCGCGCTCCCGCCGCTCTATCCGCCCGATGCCGACGAGGCCGCCCGCGTCCGCGCGGTCTGCACGTTCATCTGTGACACGGCCGACTTCGACGTCGTCCACCGTGACCACCCGAATTGGCACATCAAGTCCACGGCCTACGGTGCCCTGATCCGCCGGAGCGCGGCCTGTCAGGGCTACGCCGTGCTGGCCTATCGGATGCTGCGCGAGGCCGGGATCGGCGCACGCGTCATCACCGGCACGGCCTACAACGAGACGACCGGCGCCGAGGAGCGCCATGCCTGGGATCTGGTGCAGATCGGCGGCTACTGGTACCACCTCGACCTGACCTGGATGGACCAGCAGGAGACGGAGGACTGGTACCTCAAGACCGACGCCGACTTCCCCTATCACCGCCGCGATCCGCAGTTCGCGGACGAGGCCTTCTATGCCGCCTACCCCATGGCGGACGACCCTATCTCCCCATGACAGAAAGGATGATCTTGATGAAGAAAAATACGGCTGCGATGATCGCCGACATCGTGCTCCTGGTGCTCTGCGCCGCACTGATGCTGGGCGTGCGTCTCGTGTTCCACGCCTGCGGACCCAAGGAGGACGGGAGCTGGATGACCTGCCATTGGGCAGAGATGAGCGTGTTCGCCCTCTCGATCGCGATGACGGTCACGGCGCTCGCAAGGCTCCTCGTCCGTGACGAGGGGATGCGCCGCGGCATGGCGCTCGCGCTCGTGCCGTTCGCGGCGGCGGCGGCGGTGCTGCCGCAGGGCGTCATCCGTCTGTGCATGATGCAGGATATGCGCTGCCATGCGATGATGCGCCCGGCGGTGATCTTGTTCGCGGTGCTGATCGCGGCGGCGGCCGTCGTCTGCACAGTGCTGCGGCGCGGAGAGAAGGCGGCGCGATGAAGCTGCATCTCCCCATCCGCGACCTCCTCGGCCGCCCCGGCCGGATGGCGCTCCTCGCGCTGCTGACGGCGCTCCTCGCACTGGCCGTGCTGGCGGGGACACTGATCGTCACGAGCCTGCGCACCGGGCTCGGCTCGCTGAGCGCGCGGCTCGGTGCGGACATCATGGTCGTCCCCTATGAGGCGACGACGCAGTCCGACCTCAAGAGCATCGTCCTCCAGGGCGCGACGGGCTATTTCTACATGGACAGCGACCGCGCCGAAAAGATCATGGAGCGCGAGGGCATCGCCCGCTGCTCCACGCAGCTCTTCCTCGCCTCGGCGAGCGCGGGATGCTGCTCGGTGCCGGTGCAGATCATCGGCTTCGACCCGGAGACGGACTTCACCATCACCCCCTGGATCCGCCGCAGCGGCGGGGGCGAGCTGGGACTCATGGACGTGGTCGTCGGGAACGACCTGAACGCGTTCGTGGGCGATGTGCTGACGTTCTACGGGGTACAGTGCCATGTGGCCGCCAAGCTCGACAAGACCGGCACCTCCTTCGACACGGCCGTCTTCGCCTCCACGGAGACGATCCAGGCGCTGATCGCGGCCTCGCTCGAGAAGGGGATGAACACCTTCGAGCACATCGACCCGGACAAGGTCGTCTCCTGCGTCCTCATCGACGTGGCGGACGGCTATGTGCCGGAGGAGGTCGCGGGGGACATCGACCTGCATGTCAAAAAGGTCCGCGCGATCCAGACCAAGGAGATGATGTCCGGGATCTCGGACAGTCTCACCGGCATGTCGGACATCATCGGCATCCTGATCGCGGCGGTCTGGGTGCTGGGCGCGGCGGTGCTGCTGGTGGCGTTCACCATGAGCGTGAACGCGCGGCGCAAGGAGTTCGCGGTGCTGCGGATCGTGGGCGCCTCAAGGGGGCGTCTGGCGTGGATCGTGCTGTGTGAGGCGCTGCTGACGGGGCTCGTCGGCGGCATCGCAGGTGCGGCGGCGGGGCTCGTGATCGTGCTGCCGTTCAGCAATGCCATCGGCGACTCGCTCGGGATGCCCTTCCTGCTGCCCAGTGTCGGGACGATCGCGGTGTACACGGTGCTGGCCGTGGCCGCGGCGGCACTGACGGGCGCAGCGGCGGCGGGCGTCTCGGCGTGGCGCATCAGCCGAATCGACGCCGGCCTGATCGTAAGGGGGGACAACGGATGAATCTCATCGCCAAGGCCGTGCGCAAGGAGTTCCTGCGGGCGGCACACGGGACGAACCGCTTCATCGCGGTACAGGACACGGACGTGACCCTCGCGGGCGGCACGCTCACCGTGCTGACCGGCCGCTCCGGCAGCGGCAAGACCACGCTCCTGAACATGCTCGCCGGCCTCCTCACGCCGACGGCAGGGGAGGTGCTGCTCGACGAGACCTCGCTCTATGAGATGGACGACGGCGCGCTCTCCAAGCTCCGCGGCACGCGCTTCGGATGCATCCCGCAGGGGCAGACGGCGCTGCACAGCCTGACCGTGCGGGAGAACATCCTCCTGCCCTTCGCGCTCTGCGGGGGCAAGCCGGACGAGGCGCATCTCCAGTCGCTCTGCGAGACGCTGGGGATCGCGTCGCTCCTGGAGGCGCGTCCGGCGGAGCTGTCCGGCGGGGAGCTGCGCCGCGCGGCGATCGCGCGTGCGCTGGTGCATCGGCCGTCCGTGGTGCTCGCGGACGAGCCGACGGGCGACCTCGATGACGAGAACACGGCCACTGTGTTCCGCCTGCTCCGGGAGACGGCGCAGCAGGGCGCGGCCGTCCTCGTCGTGACCCACGAGACGGACGCCGCGCAGTATGCGGACGTCCTCCTGCGGATGGACGCGGGCCGTCTCCTACAAGGATGATACCGAAGCTGCCTGCCGTGGATGAGGTCTGCGGCAGGCAGTGTGCATCTTTGAGACCACGACTATCTCTCCTGCACAAAAAAACAGGCATAACACTGTGAAAAACCGTTCAAAGCGCTTGACGATCGGGGCGGGGATGTGATACAATAAAATAGGAGCGCTATCCGTTTCGGATGACGCATCCCACAGGGCGGCGGAGAGCGGATGTGCAATGCGTCCTGTGAAGAGAGAGACTATATTTTTGGCTTTGGATGGCCGGATACAGAGGACATCGAAGGTGGGTACCGGTACTGGTATCCTGCACTGTATCAGACACGGGACAGGATCCTGCCGTACCGGGAGGAAGGCATCTTCGGCAGCGGGATCACGTTCACGGTCTTGGGGGATCACACGATGTATGAAGGAACACCGGACGGCGTCCCGCAGGAGGCGGAGACGCTCTGGGCGGTCGCTGTGTGGAAAAGGTCGGATGCGCCCTACGCGTATGAGGTCGTGTCCTGGCTGACATGCTGACCGCCGCAGTCTGGCCGATCGCCCGCGCATGTGCGCAGCTAGGGAGGACATATGATGAAACATCGACTGATAAAACGGATCATGGCCGTCCTGACGGCCTCCACGCTGATCCTGCCCGCCATCCCGGCGCAGACAGCGGTCGCAGAGGAGTCGCCGGACATCCTCGTGACCCTCGTAGACGGCGAGGCCTCGCCCTCCGGCGACCGCACCGTCACCGCCATCGACCCCGAGGGACGGGAGGTCGTCCCCGATCTCATCCCCGCCTACGGCGACCGGGCGCTCTCGCTCCCGTCGTCCTACGACCTGCGCGATGAGGACATCATCACCCCTGTCAAGGACCAGGGCAGCACCGGCACCTGCTGGGCCCATGCGGCCATCGCGTCCTCGGAATCCTCGATGATCCGGAAGGGCCTCGCCGACGCGAGCCTCGACCTCTCGGAGGCGCACCTGGTCTGGTTCGGCAATTGCAGCTACAGCACCGACACGAACGATCCTCTCTACCTCGACGGCGAGAACGAGGGCACGGACGGCTATAAGACCGGCGGCAACTACCGCATCGCCACGGCAACGCTCGCGGCCGGTGTCGGCGTGCAGCTCGAGGAGAACGAGCCCGCCGTCACGCAGAAGGCCTCGCTGCCGGAGTCGCACCGCTATGTCTCCTATGGCCGTCTGCGCGAGGCGCTGACCTTCGCGGCCGCCGACCGTGACGCGATCAAGCTCACGCTCATGGAGACCGGCGCGATGAGCCTCTCCTACCAGGATTCCACGGACTACTATAATTCCAAGACCTACGCCCACTACTGCCCAGAGGCCGCCGACACCGACCATGCCGTCACGCTGATCGGATGGGACGACAGCTTCTCCCGCACGAACTTCAAGACCGCGCCCTCCTCGGACGGCGCATGGCTCTGCAAGAACAGCTGGGGCGACGATTGGGGCGACGGCGGCTATTTCTGGATCTCCTATGAGGACCAGAGCCTCGCCTATATCACCTCCTACGAGATCCAGGCGCCTGATCGGTATGCGTCCGTCTACCAGTACGACCACGCGTTCGCGAGGTATTTCACCAACCAGAGCACGGACTTCTACATGTGCGGCGCGAACGTGTTCACGGCCGAGAAGGACGAGAACGTCGCCGCCGTCTCCTTCCTGACGGCAGCGGCCGACACGGACGTCACCGTCTGCGTCTTCAATAACGTCCGCTCGACGCCGAACACGGGACGTCTCGTCTCGCAGCAGACGGTCCATTGCGCCTATGCCGGCTATCACACGGTCGACCTCCTCGAGCCTGCCGAGATCAAGTCCGGCACGAAGTTCGCGGTCGCGGTCGTGTTCCGTACCCTCGGTGCGGCCGGGGCGGTCTACATCGACAGCCACCTCACCGGCGAGGGCGATTCCTATCTTGGCCACTATTACAGCAAGGGCAACTATTTCGCGTGGAGCGACATCTATAGCGGCGGCTACGAGGCACCGGGCAATGTCTGCATCAAGGCCTTCACCCGTGACGGCCTTGCCCTGAGCAGCGAGATCTTCCCGGATGACGCCTTCCGCACCTATCTTGCGGAGAACTTCGACACGGACGGCGACCACCTCCTCTCCAAGGACGAGATCGCAGCCATCCAGACGGTCGATGTCACCGGGACAGCCGTCGCCTCGATCACCGGCATCGAGCATCTCACATCTATGACCACGCTCCGCTGCAGCGATACCGCGCTCCTTCAGGCGGACCTCGCCCCGGGGCAGTCGCTCAAGGCGCTCGAGTCAGAGGGCTGCGGCCGGACCTTCGCGACCTGCCGGGACGTGGCCTCGCTGGACGTGGACGTCAGCAAGATCCATGACATCAAGGGCGGCGTCATCCAGGACGGCCACATCGTCCCGCTCGGCCCCACCGTCGTCTACACCTATGACACCGGCGCCGTCATCGGCAAGTCGCCGGCGTACCTGACCGTCACGCTCCTCTCGGAGACGGAGGAGGTCGTCCACGCGGACATGGACTATCAGGATGCGGACGGCACGCATCACAACGTCATTTGCAGCGACTGCGGCTATACCGTGGAGGAGGCACATGTGTGGGTCGATTGGATCCCCACCATCGGCAGCGACCACATGCATTACTGCACGCTCTGCTACCATGAGGAGACCGAGCCGCATGTCTATGGCGAATGGGTGAGCGCCGGTGCCGACGGCCACACCCATACCTGCGACATCTGCGGCGGTACGGAAGCCAAGGACCATGTCTTCGGTGACTGGAAGGATGCCGGTGACGGCACCCATTCCCGCGCCTGCACCGACTGTGGTGAGACCGAGACGGCCGACCACCGCTATACCTACGAGAGCAACACCGACGGGACACATACCGCCGTCTGCATGGATTGCGGCGCCAAGGAGACGCTGCCCCATTCGTTCAGTGACTGGAAGGACAACAAGGACGGCACCCACTCCCGCACCTGCGCCGACTGCGGCGAGGTCGAGACGGTCGAGCACCGTCTGGGCGAGTACGCCGCCGGCTTCACGGGCATCCATTTCCAGATGTGTTCGGATTGCGGTGCCATCGTGACCGGCCCCCATCGCTTCGGCGACTATGTCGTAAACAAGGACGGCACCCACACGCACACCTGCCTCGACTGCGGTACGGCCGTGACCGAGGCGCACACCTTCGGCGACTACACCGTCAATGCGGACGGCACGCATACCCATCAGTGTACCATCTGCGGCTTTGCGGAGACGTCCGACCATGACTACGGCGCCTATACCGCCCTTGCGGACGGCACGCACATCCGCACCTGCATGGAATGCGGCGACACGGAGGTCGAGGATCACATCTACGGTGCCTGGGTGGATCTGGAGAACGGCAAGCACATCCACTTCTGCGACCTCTGCCACAGCACCGAGACCAAGCGCCACAGCTACGGCGGCTACACACCGAACGCCGACGGCACCCACTCTCACACCTGCCTCGACTGCGGCGCCGTGCAGACGGAGTAGCATACCTTCGGGAGCTGGATGGACGACGGCATCGGCACGCGCACGCGGACGTGTAAGGACTGCGGATTCGTGGAGACGGACGTCTACCGGATCATGGGCGATGTCGACTGCAACGGCAGCGTGGAGGTCACGGACATCATCCGCCTCCTGCGCTGGCTCCACGGCAACAAGGTGACGCTCACCGACCCCATCGCCGCGGACATGGATCAGAACGGCAGGATCGACATCTTTGATCTCGGTCTGCTGAGGCGGGCACTGCTGGGGAAAAAATAAGGGTCCCGATCGGAGGAGATAACGATGAGAGCATTGACCGATCCGCTCGTGTGGATCATCGTGGCGGCGGGTCTCGGCGATCTGCTGCTGGGATGGCGGATCTTGAAGCGGGCGCGCTGGATGAAGGATCAGCTCAGCCCCCGCGAGCGCCGCGCGAACCCCAAGGAGGGACGCCAGCGGCCGCTCACCGAGGCACAGATCCGGGAGCATGAGGACAGGATGGTGGATCTGCGCGGGGCGCTCGAGCTGCGGTATTCGCTGTTCGTGAACCTGACGTCGATCCTGCCGCTGCTGGGCATGCTCGGCACGGTCATCGCGCTGATCGGCATGTCCGGGAACATGGACGCGGCAGAGGTGCCGGTCGACCAGTTCTTCTCGGCGCTCTACACCACGGCGGCGGGCATCGTGTTCGCGGTGGCCAATAAGATGCTGGACTCGGTCGTTTCCGTCAAGGTCGCGGCCAATGCCAAGGAGGTCGACACGCTCGTCGAGCGCAACCACCGCCGGTTCTCTCATGAGGCGCATCGGCCGCGCCAGGGCCAGCCTGCCCAGATCCCGATGCAGGATGGGGAGCGGCCATGAAGCTGCGTGAGATCATCCTGGACTTCACGTCTCTGCTGGACGTCATCCTGATCATCCTGTTCTGGTTCATTTTGCACTACCGTGCGCAGGCACAGCAGCAGATCACGAAGGCCGAGCAGAACGCCGCCCAGGCCGTGGCCGCCGCGACGGCCGAGCAGGAGGCCGCCGCCGCGCTGTCCCACGAGGCCGCGCTCGCACAGGCTGCCCTCGAGAACGACAGCGCCGTGCAGGCCGCGAACGCCGGGGCGATCCTGGAGTTCTCCCGCGGCGAGAGCCTGCGTCTGAGCCTCGTGATGGAGCACCCGGAGGGATGGCACCTCGAGGTGCGGCAGGGCGAGGACGACGTGCTCGGCGTCATCTCCGACCGCAATGCCCAGCGCATCGGCCTTGAGCTGACGGACATGATGGCCGCCGCCGGCTACGACCCGCAGGCGACCGTGCTGTGCATCTTCGTCTACAATGCCGAGGCGGAGGGGTCGCGCGAGGCCTATCGCGAGGTGATCCGTGCGCTGCGCGAGGTGCAGGTCGGGAATCGCCATTTTTATTACACAGAAACGGACGTCTCCTCCCTGTTCGAGGATGACGGAGAGGAGGAGCTGCCATGAGTAGGACAGTCAAGGGCTATGCCGCGAATCCCCTGATCGTAGGGGGCGTGTGCATCGTGGTCGGTGCCGCGATCGGCGCGGCGGGGATGTACGCCTTCATGAGCCAGATGCAGGGCGGTCTTGGGGACGGCAAGGAGCTCGCGCCCTTCGAGGAACGCACCATGACCGAGGCGACCACGGAGGAGACCGTCCTTGATACGACCGAGGAGGAGACCGCGCCCTTCACGATCGCCCCGCTCCTCGAGGACGTGGAGACCGTGACGATCACAGTGCGGGGCAAGCGCTACCTCTACGGCGGCGCGGCCTACAAGCTCGAGGAGCTGCGCGGCATCGTCCGCAATGCGAAGGATGTGACCGTCACCGTTCGTGACGAGCGCGCGTCCCTCAAGGCCTACGACAAGCTGATCGACATGCTCGAGGACGAGGACATCACCTTCGTCGAGGAGAACTGATACGCACGACGCCGCCTCCGGTGCTCCGGGGGCGGCGTCGTGCGTATGGATTCACTTCTTGTTGCGGACGGCATTGTCCTCCTCGAGGGCCTCGGCCCAGGCACGGTCGATGGTCCTGCCCCCGCGGGCGGCGGAGATGGGGGCGGAGAGCATCTGGTAGAGCAGGTGCGTCCCGGCCTTGTCGCTGCGGTAGTTGGCGGTGCGCTCGGCGGAGATGCCGACCCGCGCGGCCGTGGCAGCGGCGTCGATGTTCGCGGCGACGAAGAGGAATTCCCATCCCTTCGCCTTCTTCTCCTCGATCAGGGACTTGATCTGGTCGTAGGTGTAGCGGTGGGAGGCGTTCTCCATGCCGTCGGTGGTGATGACGAACATGGTGTGCGCGGGGACGTCCTCGGGGCGGGCGTACTTGTGGATGTTGGCGATGTGCCGCACGGCATCGCCCACGGCGTCGAGCAGGGCGGTGCATCCCTGGGTGCGGTAGTCGTCCCGCGTGAGGGGCGCGACCTTGCCCAGCGGGACGCGGTCGTGGAGCACTGTGGACTCCGTGTGGAAGCTGACGGTGGAGACGTAGCACGCGCCATCCTCCTGCTTCTGCTTCTCGATCATGGCGTTGAAGCCGCCGATGGTGTCATCGGTCAGGTCGTGCATAGAGCCGCTGGCGTCGAGGATGAAGACCAGCTCGGTGATGTCGTTCATGTTCTTGTTCATAATGTACCTCCTTATGTGTGGCGGGGATGTTCGTCCTTCGTTGTATCCAGTATAGCACAGGAGGAGCCGAAAAAGGTCGCCCGGAAAGCGACATTTTCGGGACGCCGCCCGTCTTGACGATCGGGGGCGTTTTTGGTATAATAGAGGTACGTCATGATAGGACATAGGAGGTCGATGATATGGATACGACGATACTGATATGGATCGCGCTGGTGCTGTTCAGCCTTTTCACGACCGGCAAGCTACTGGTCGGGATCGGGCAGAGCGCGTGGCACCTGCACAAGGCACGCACGTCCGGGGGGACGGTCATCCGCTGCAATAGCACGGTCTACAAGATGTGGATCTACCTGTTCGCGCTCGTCACGGAGGGCGGCCTGACGTTCTGGCTCACGACGATCGCGCTCCGGTTCCAAAGGCTGCCGGTGCTCTACCGCGTGCTGACGTGGACGGTCGTCGCCACGACGGCGATCGACTTCATCATCCACGCCGTCGCGATATTCCGCGAAAAATATTGCTACCTGACGGACGAGGGGGTGCTCTGCTACATCAAGGTGTTCCCGTTCGCGAAGTGCCGATTCGGTTGGGAGGAGGCCGCCGATCCCGCGCGTCCCTCGGACACGCTCCATGTCTACCCGCCCAAGGAGAAGCTGCCCTTCACGGTCGTCTTCCCCGACCAGATCGAGGAAGCGCACACCGTCGTCCAAACGAATCAGACCCAGCACTGACGAAAGACAAGAACGCCCGAGGCAAGGCACCTCGGGCGTTTTCGCGTGATTCAGAGCAGCGCCTGGTCGAAGGCGAAGAGGATCTCGTTGACCTCCATGACGTCATAGATCTCGTGGAGGATGCAGTATTCGATGATGATGTCGAACGGCACGCTCTTCGAGAGCGCGAAGCCCGCCTTTTGCAGCAGGTCGCGCGTCCCGGCGAGGTCGAGCCGGAGGGCGATGGCCAGCGCGATGGCGGTGGTCTTCTTGGGACGGTAGTGGATGTCGCTGCGGATCTTCGAGAAGAGCTTGCGGTCCATGTTGGCGCGCTTGTAGCACTCGGAGTCCTTCATGCCGCGCGCGTCGATCTCGCGCAGGACCATCTGGGAGAAGCTCTCGTCGATCTGGCCGAGCGCGGCGGAGAGGTCGGGCGGCGCCGCGGTGGCCGCAGCAGGCATCTCCTCCATGACGGCATCGTGGACGGGCGGCGGCGCCTTCTTGTCCTTCTTCTTCTGCGGCATCTGCATGAGCCCCATGCTCATGCTGTTCATGCCGAAGATGCCGCGGCGTCGGGTGTCCTTCGCCTCCTGTTCGGCGACATAGGCGTCGTCGATGAGGGCGCGGATCTCGCGGAAGCGTTCCCTGCTGATGCGGAGCGCATCGCGGTCGAAGACGATCAGGTAGACGGTCATGTCCTCGTGCGTCTCCAGGAACGTGCGGATCGCCGTCTCCGCGACGGTGAGCGCCTCGGCCTTCGGGTAGCCGTAGATCCCCGAGGAGATCAGCGGGAACGCGACCGTCTCGCACCCGTTCTCCACGGCCAGACGCAGGCTCTCGGTGTAGCAGGAGGTCAGCGCCTCGCGTTCGCCGTGGCCGCCGCCCTGCCAGACGGGGCCGACCGTGTGGATGACGTGGCGGGCGGAGAGGTCGTAGCCGGCGGTGATCCGTGCCTCGCCGGTGGGACAACCGCCGATCCCGCGGCACTCCTCGAGCAGACGCGGCCCCGCGGCACGATGGATCGCGCCGTCCACGCCGCCGCCTCCGAGCAGCGAGCTGTTCGCGGCGTTGACGATGGCGTCGCAGGCCATCTTGGTGATGTCGTTGCGGATGATATAGAACGGCATAACGGTCCCTCCCATGGGTCTTTTTTTACATGATACCATGTTTCACACAGAAAGTCAAATGCCCCCGAGGCCGTTCCCCGGGGGCATCCTTTTCATAGGCAAAACAGATCAGAGAAAGTCACGAATCGACAGCGTTTCCTCCGAAACGGCTCGTGCCGTCGAATAGATCAGGATGATGGAGGCATCGACCGCATTGATCGCACCGTCCGCATTGACGTCCGCACGGTCCTGCATCGTTCCGTCAAGCTCGTAGTTGCCATGTACAGCATAGTTGACCGAGGCGTTCAAAATGTCCGCCGCATCCCGTGCATCAGGTCCGTCCAGCCCATCCACATCACCGACGGAGTCCCAGAGGTCCGTGGCTGTATAGGAGAGATCGGCTTCATCGACAGTGACCGTGATGGTCGGAAAGACAAGATCACACAAGGAAGACGTCTCGGCCCGCAGCGCTTCGGCGGCTGCCCGTGCGGCATCGAGCTGCGCGGCCCCTGTCAGCCCTGCCAGCCGTGCGATGGCATCGTCATAGCCAGCGCAGGCGGAGATGTCGACGGTCTCCCGTACCGAGTCCCCGGTCGGGAGGATGCCGATAAAGCCGCCGGCCCATTCGGCCGTACCGTCCGCAGACCGCGAGATGTAACAGATGCTGCGGATCCCCGGCTCGGTCAGATCGATTCGTCGGAGGGCGGTCCCGTCGAAGGGATCCTGAAGGTATCCCTCTTCGTCGCGTGTTTTTGTTGGACGCGTATCGACCACGAAATAGCGGTCATCCGTTTGGGTGTCCGGCAGTGCCGCTGTCCATTCCGCCGCAGTTTCCTCATAGATGATACATCCCGGGAAGAGCGAGGGATCAAGGCCATCCGCATCTGTGACGATCACGGCACCGTCCAGCCCCTGCCGCAGCGTGACCCCTGCCGTCCCATCCGGCAGCGTTGTCGTCGTCAGCTCATACGAGGGCATCGAGTCGATCCAATGACTGTCCTCTGCTACACCAGAAAGTGCCGTAATGCTTTGGAGGAAAAGCAGAAGCGACAGCATCGGAATGATCGTCTTTTTTTCATGACGATTCCTCCTTATTTTGTACGACTTGCTTGAGCAGCAGGAGCGCATCGGTCGTGGAGATGGTCCCGTCCGCATCGAGGTCGGCGGAGGCATAGCCGATGTCCGAGAGGGAGCTCGCCCCCAAGATCGACTTATTGAGCGCGATGCAGTCCATGATGTCGATGATGCCGTCATCGGTCGTGTCGCCGATGGTGAACAGCTCTGCCACTGGCATACAATGCGTTTTTCGCACAGCATAGGCATTGGCCACGCGCAGTACATCGGTCAGATCCTCGCCGAGGAGCGCAGTCCCGCTGCCGATCCGCTCGGCAGAGCTGGCAGGGAAATAGAACCACATCTCCTGCGCCCCAAGATCGGGCCGCATGAACGCTGTGTATTCTGCCGACCAGTGGATCGTGCGGGGGGCAGGCGAGATGATCTCATAACGCGAAGGGTCGCTGAGCGCCAAGGTCCATTGTCCCAGCTTGACGATGTCGCCCACGGCGAAGGTCTCTTCATAGCCGATGGCCGCGAGCTGATCCGGCAGCAGCACAGAATCGGACTGGATAGAGTTCCCGTACATGTTCGGATAGATTCGCATGACGTTGTACCGCAGCACATTACCGTCCGTATCGTACTGCACACCGTTTACGAGGATGAGCTGTTCATCGAGCGCGTCGGCATCCTCCTCGGAAATGTCACAGGGCGGCTTGTTGAGCGTGAAGCGCCCATTCTCCACGGAGAACAGATCAGAGGTGACAGAAAATGGCGTATAGGCCGCCGCCGGGAACGCTGTCATCCCAAAAGTGAACAGCAATGCCGTCATACCAGCAGTGATCCTTTGGATGAGCTTTCTTTTCATAGGGTGCCCTCCTTTCGGAAAATAGGTGGTGATGGCCTGTGCGCTGATCGGCGGAAGAGTGCAGACTGCGAGCAGGGCAGTAATATGTATTACTAATATTATTATAGCACTCCCTGCCGCCCATGTCAACCGCCAATATCACCAATTATTAACAGAAGTATTTGGACGGTCTGACAGTTCTCGGCGGGCGGTGCGGTAAAAAACGCAACAAACCGGGGAGTATCTGCAATTGTGCAGGACGTGAAAATATGGTATAGTAAAAATGGCAGAAACTTTGGTGCCGAGAAACAGAAACAGCAGGAGGCAGAAACATGAAGATGATCCAGAGGCTCTCCGCATTGATCCTTGCCGCGGCGATGGCGCTGACCGCCATGACCGGCTGCGGCAAGGGCGCGGCGGGCGATGCGTCCGGGACGGCCGGCGGGGCCGCGGACAGCACGGAAAACAAGAGCGCATCCTCCGCTGACGTCATCGCGATCGGCGACTTGGCCGAGACGCTTGGCGCAGGTTGGAACTATGGCAACACCCTCGAGGCCATCGCCGACGGCGTGGTCAGCGAGACCGCGTGGGGCAACCCCGCGGCCTCTCAGGAGATGATGGATGCCGTGGCGGCGGCGGGCTTCAAGACCGTCCGCGTGCCGGTGTCGTGGATCGACAAGATCGACGATGCGAACGGCTACAAGGTCGATGAGGCATGGCTCTCCCGTGTGGAGGAGGTCGTGCAGTATGCCTACAACGCGGGGCTGAACGTCATCATCAATGTCCATGGTGACGGCTACAACTCCATCCCCGGCGGCTGGCTCCTCGTCAATGGGGACGACCAGGAGGGCATCCGTGAGAAGTACAAGGCGCTCTGGACCCAGATCGCCGAGCGCTTCGCCGACTATGACGAGCACCTGATCTTCGAGGGCATGAACGAGGTCTTCGACGGCGAGTACCACGACCCGCCCAAGGAATACTACGAGAACCTCAACGCCTTCGACCAGACCTTCGTGGACGCCGTCCGCGCGACCGGCGGCAACAACGGCCATCGCTGGCTCCTCGTGCCCGGCTGGAACACCGACATCGAGTATACCTGCGGGGACTATGGCTTCGAGCTCCCCGAGGACAAGAACACTGCCGGGGAGGGGCGCCTGATCCTCTCCGTGCATTACTATGCGCCCTGGGACTACGCCGGTGACGAGAACCAGCGTGTGTTCGCGTGGGGCGACAAGGGGCAGGAGCTGATCGACGCCGGCATCGCCACTGCCAAGAATACGGCGAGCTACGGCGGTCAGGACGACCTCATCGAGCAGATGGACCGCCTCAAGACCCAGTTCGTCGACCAGGGCGTTCCGGTCATCATCGGCGAATACGGCTGCATCGACAAGAGCTTTGCGAATCTGGACGCCGCTGCGGCGATCGACCAGAACCGCGCCTATTTCGACGGCTTCCTCGCCGGCACGGCCGCCGACCGCGGCATCACGCCGGTCTACTGGGACAATGGCTATAACGGCAACTACGGCTTTGCCCTCTTCGACCGCTCCACCACGGAGCAGACCCATCCGAACATCATCGAGGCGATCGTGAAGGCCGTGGCTGAGAAGGATCCCACCGCCGGCATGGGCGAGGCCGTGGCCGTGGCCGAGCACGAGGCGAAGGATGCCATCCACGCCTACCTGGGCATCCAGACCAAGGTCTACACCTTCCGCAACGGCTACGACGACGGCACCTACGGCCACGATTCCGAGTGGTTCGATACCCTCATCAAGTGGGACGACACGGACGGCGACGGCCAGAGCGACATCGTCGACACCGGCGCGACCCTCCAGGATGCCGAGATCCGCGAGGACGGGACCTATACCGTCGGCGTCTCCGGCTACGACTTCTCCGCGGACAGCGACGGGCTCAACATGCTCTACGTCAGCACGGACTTCCCCTATACCGGGAAGATGCGCATCACGGACGTCACCCTGAAGATCGACGGCCAGGAGATCGCCATCGACAAGCCCATCATCAGCTCGGACGGCTCCGGCAATGTCTACATCGAGATCCTCAACGTCTACAATGAGATGGCCCCGAACCCGACCTTCGACCTCCCCAAGGAGAGCCTCGAGATCAGCTTCACCCTCGGGAACGTCAAGAGCGCGTTCTGATCGCGCGATAGCGAAGGAGATGCCCCCAGGGCAGTGCTGATACAAAAGTTTTTTCGCCATAGTATTTCCGATGCAAGGTCAGAAGTACTATGGCGTTTTTGTTGACAGTGCGGAGATAATGTGCGATGATCGTTACGAACATAGATCGGGATGTATTGGAGTGATAATATGAAGAAAAGAACGATGATCTTGATATTTGTAGCCATTGTTTCTTTTTTAGTTGTTATGTCAGATCTGTATTCTTTAAGAAAAGCGCTGTTTTTTCTTATTCTGATCATAATTGGTATCGTGTTTACTTCTCTGCCCTTGTTATATATAGGAAAAATGCTGAAACTTGACATAGAGATCATGAAAAATGGAGAAAAGCTAACAGGAAAATGTATCAGATATGAGCATGGTTCCCGCAGCAAATTTGGAGCATTAGTTGTTGAATTAGAGGATGATAATGGCAGGACAAGATATATAAAATATAATGCATTGAGCTTTCATTTTAAGTATCCATATGATATCACTGTTTACAGACTAAATGATTCAGATAATGATAGTAATCTTGGAATACTTACAATAGCAAGAGAATCCCTATATTTTCTTTTTTTCTTTTCGATATGGTCGATCTGTACAGTCGGAACGATACATTGGATCGTTGAGATCATATAATACGGATAGTTTTTAAGGTATTGCAAATACTGATCTATCATAGTAACAATAAGTACAATGCCCCTGAGTGCTTTGTAACACTCAGGGGCAAAACTTTTATATAGGCATCTGCCTTACGGCAGAGGGGGCTTTGTGGCGTTAGAAGGGCAGCTCGGTCTCCTCGTCCTGCGTGGGGGCGGGCGGCGTGGTGTCGTAGGAGTAGGGACGGATGCGGTCGCCGATCACGGCGCGGCTGCCGCGGGAGATCAGGCACGCCTTGCCGACCGGCATGCAGAGGATCTTCTCGAGCGGCATATTGGCGTAGCTGGAGATGTACTCTGCCGTGCCGGGGTCATGGCCGCCGAGGTAGAGGATGTGGTCGCAGTTGTTGACGATGGTGGTCGCGGCGGGCTTGTTGTACATCGCCTCGAGCTGGGTGAGGGACTGGAGGATCACGCTCACCGAGATCTCGCGCGAACGGATGACAGAGATGACCTTGTCGAAGTCCGGGATGAAGGCGTTCGTGGCGAAATCGTCGAGGATGATCCGCACCGGCACGCGCAGACGGCTGTCCGGCTGGCGGTCGGCCTCACGGCAGAGCGCCTGGATGGCCTGGGTGTAGAAGAGGTCGGCCATCTTGTCGAGGGTGCGGTCGGTGTCGCTGATGTTGAGGAAGAGCGCGATCTTGCGGCGGCCGAGATCCTCGAAGCGGAAGGTGCGCGGCGCGCCGAACATCTGCTTGGCCTCCTCGAAGTCGAAGACGTCGATCGCGGCGGAGATGAACTGCGTGATGCACGCCCACGTCTTCTCGGCGGCGATGACGTTCTTGAACATGCCGTACTTCTGCGCCACGAAGCTGTTCGGGCAGGCGAGCATGTACTCTTCAAGGAAGGGGATGACCGGGGCGCTGCTGTTCGCACGCTTGGAGTCGGTGTACTCATGCACCATGAGGCGGAAGAGCTCGGAGAGCGTGTTCAGATTCTGCTCCTCGGCGGGGAACACGTCCTTGATGTAGGCGATCAGACAGGCCGTGACCGTCCGGGCGGACTGCTCCCAGAAGGGCTCCTTGCTGTCGAGGCCGGTGACGATGGCGCGGGCGATGGTCATGACGTCCTGCTCGCGCAGACGGCCGGTGTGCTCGTTTCGGTCGATGTAGTCGAAGGGGTCGTAGGCATCGGAATCCTCGGGGTGGATGAAGTCCACCTTATGGATCTCGTAGCCGCGCGCGCGGAGCGAGGGGCCGAGGGTGCGCTGGAGGTTGCCCTTGGTGTCGGCCACGATGACGCTGCCGCGGCAGGTCATCAGGTTCGGGATGACGTAGCCGCCGGTCTTGCCAGCGCCGGTCGGGCCGATGATCATGTCATTGTTGTTGAGCAGGGTGACGCGGGTGTCGTTCGAGACGGTCACACCGTCGATGAGGGGGCGGATGCCGCCGTAGAGAGAAGTGATGTCCATCTGTTCGTCTCCTTTCTGAGGGTCAGACCTCAGGATGCGTGATGGCGTCGGCGCTTGCGATGATCCCCGTGGCGAGGCCGAAGGCGATGGCCTCCTGGGCGGGGAACCAGCTATCGAGCTTGGTCTTCTCGTAGATGCTGTCGAGGGGCTGGCCGGTGCGGTCGGCGATGATGGTGCAGAGGATGTCGCGGGTCTTCTTGAGCTCTGCGATCTCCTCCTCGATCTCGTCGGGCTTCTTGTGGCTGTAGTCCGCGTGGGAGTAGCTGGGGTCGTGGATCATGATCTGGCTGTGGGGGAGCATGAGCCTCTCCTCGCCCGCGAGGAAGAGGATGGAGCCCATGCTCGCGGCCGTGCCGATGCAGACCGTGCGGACGGGCGCGCTGATGAGGCGGATGCAGTCGTAGACCGCAAGGCCGCTCATGACATCGCCGCCGGGGGAGTTGATGTAGAAGGTGATGGGCTTGCCGGGGGCATCGGCCTCGAGGTGCAGGAGCTGCTTGATGAGCTCGCTGCTGGTCGCGGCATCGACAGCGGACGTGAGGAACACCACGCGGCGCATGAGGAAGGCGTCCTCGATCGGGATGGTCTGGATGCCCTTCGCGGTCTCCTTGATGATGAATGCCATGGCAGTCTCCTTTCAGGTGCGCCGGGGGAGCCGGCGGGTCGTGTAGACGTACTGCATACCTATTATAATAGGTATAGAGCGGTGGTCACTTGGCTGTGCGGGGCGGCGTGGGGCCGCCGAAGAGGGCGTCGAGCTCCTCGTCGGTGAGCATGTCATCGAAGAAGTCGACGTCGTCGTCCTCGAAGTCCTCGAGCTCGGTGAGATCATCGTCGGGCGGATCAAGGGGCATGTCGTCGAGGTCGTCGGGGAACAGCTCCTCTGCGGTCGGCACCAGCACCTCGCGGTCGAAGAGGCCGGCGCGGGTGAGCCCATGCAGCGGCTCCACCAGCAGCATGTCCGTCAGCCAAGAGGCCTGGAACTCGGTGTCGTCGATCGTGTAGTCATCCGGGTGGATGAAGAGCTCCAGCGCCAGGAGGAGCGCCTGCCCGAGACTGATGAAGGCGGGATCCTGGGAGACACGGAGCGTGGCGCACCTCGGCCGGAGGGCGAGGAGCGGCTCGACTGCCTCGCGCCAGACATCGAAGCCGCCGGAGGGGTCGATCTGACAGAGGTAGGAGAAGTAGTCGGTGAGGGCGATCTGTAGGAGGCCGCTCTGGATCTGGAGGGGCGAGAGGCAGCGGGAGCCGATGTGACGCATCTTGTCACGGATCGTCTCGATCGTGGGGGCCTGCGGCAGGGACGCAGTCTCATCGGACGGCTTGGAGGCGCCGTTCCCCTTGCTGCGCGGCAGGGAACGGATGGGCTGCGTGAAGTGATAGGGGAGCATGGTCAGGTGGAAGAAGGCGTCGGCGAAGCGGGTCTCATAGCCGGGGACGGCAGGGTCGGCGAAGTGGGAGTCCAGGCAGGTGAGGACGTCACCGGTGCGCAGGTCGCGCAGGTCACGCTGGCAGTCCGGCACAGCGAAGCCGAGCAGATCCTGCACGAGATCGGGCTTGGCGGCGTGCATCGTGGGGTGATAGAGCTGGGAGAGCGGCATCCGTGCGAAGCTCGTGAGCACGGACTCGATCGCGGCGGGGTGGCGGATGAGGGGCCCGCTGCCGGCGGCGGCCTTCAGCTGGGCGAGATCCATCTTGTAGTCCATAGCGTGCGCTCCTTTCTATTTGGCGGGGTCGTTTTGTGTCGTGATACCATGATACCACATTTTAGGAGGGCAAGTCAACGCTCGAGCGTCCCAGTGTCCCGCCGGGGGGACGATCACGCAAAAGGAGAGAGGGATGGCCGCACGGGCACGTCCGGCATTGCCATAGTTTGACATTAAAACGTCACGGAGATCTGTCACTTTTGATAGATAAAGTACCTAGAATGGCCAGTCTTAAACGTTTAATTGTCAATTGTGAACAGATCGTGTTCTGCATTTTCTATGTTTCAAATTTTGGGTAAACGCTTGAAATGCGTGGCCCGATATGATATAATTTATATGATAGTATGCTAGGCTCGTGCGCTATGTCCTAGGATGCTGTCATAGGGATCACTTTATAAAAATAATGAAGAAAGGAAAAAGGCCTATGAAAACGAAAACCAAGGGCAAACGGGTCCTGAGTGCGGTCACGTCGGCGTTCATCGCGGCGACGTATGTGCTCTCAGCCGTTCCGCCTGCGCTGAACGCGGCAGATGAACTCGTACAGCCGATGGAAGCCTGGGGCACTTACGTTTCGGACGATGTCGTCAACGACGCTTCTGAGGACGGTCACGGCGGCCGCTATCCCGCGGTCCTGCTGGCTGGTAACAATGTTCTCGGTCCGGACGGCACACAGCTCGTTGTCAAGGACAATGCGGCGACCACGCTGCAGAACATCACGGATGCCTATGCGCTCGGTATCGCATCGCAGTTCTGCGTGTTCATCAATGACGATTTCAAAGTGACCAATGCGGACGCAGAGGGGCGTTTCGCAGTTGGCGGTAATGTCGACATTGCAACACCTGACTACAGCGGCGGTTCCAAGTATGCCATCGGTAAGGGCGACTACATCACGAAAAAGGACCTTCGCGATTTGATCGACAATAACGGCTTTGCTCATATCATCATGGGCGGCAAGCTCGTTGGCGGTAAGCTCGAGGATACCTACTACGACGCTGACGGCGAGAAGAACACTGACACCCCCGGCAACAACAACAAGATCGTTGTCATCAACGAGAGCAATATAGACGTTGCCAGGGAACACCTTGACAAGATCAACGCTTACAGTGATGGCAGTGCGATCGGTGACAGATGGCGTACGATCAGCCGCACGCAGGTCTATCCCGCAAAGGTGTTCGACTTCGATGAGCAGTTCGCGCTGCTCGAGAGCCGCAGCATCGTTCTGGAGGATAAGGCCAAGAAGGACGGCGTCAAGGTCACCTTCGCGACGGAGGAGTGGCATGGCGTCACCTACGATGTTGCCGTGTTCGATGCGAAGGGCAAGTCCGGTGATACCGTATACTTCTATGTAGATGAGGACGATCTTGACAAGTTCACCGATTCGACGATCATGTCGTTCGAGAACATCCCGGATCTGGCCACGCCCCGCACGGTCTATGCGACCGATGGTACCGCTGTCGCGTGGAAGACGGCGAACATCGTTGTTTCGATCCCTGCGACCGGCGACTTCAAGCTGAAGAACTCCACCAAGGATGCCGGCGCTGCCTTCACGCGGATCAACGGCGAGTTCATCTCGAAGAATCCTGACCAGAATAAGGTAGAGTTCAATTACCTGAACAACCACGAGGGATGCACCAGCATCCTCTACAACATCCCGCATGCTGATACGGTACACATCGTCAACAACTTCCAGGGTACTGTATTCGCACCGACGGCAGACGTTGTGGGAGACCAAGACGGACATCTGTCCGGCGCACTCGTGGCGCAGAGCTTCTTCGGCCCGACGGAGTTCGGTTTCCGTCCCTACGCGGGCGGCATCGAGATCCTCGGTCTGGAGTCGAGCTATTTCGTCAATGTCTCTAAGGTAGACGAGAACGGTGCGGCCCTCGCGGGCGCGACCATGACCCTCTACCAGGCAGCGACCGATGAGCGCGGCAATGTCATCAAGGATGCGAATGGGGAGCCGACGCTGACCGCCGTTGCCTCGAACGTCACCGCTGACGACCTCACCAAGCTGAGCGTCCCGGGCGTTGGCGTTTACTGCATCAAGGAGTCCCAGCCGCCTGCCGGCTACTCGAAGACCGATACGGAGTATTGGTTCAAGGTAGAGGAAGGCGCCGAAGCGAGAGACGTGTATTACACGGTCCCGGTACCGAATCTCGTAACGGCAAATGTGTACACCACGGACGACCTGATCAGAGCAGATAATCCCATCACCGCTGACAGCACCGTATCGGACTACATCAACGCAGGCTATGTTCCCGCAGAGCGCACTAGCGTGGAATATCAGTTCTCGTTCGAGTTCACTGATCCGGTAGGCGTCAGCAACCTGATCTGGGGCGACCCGTCGTCGCCGCCGAGCTTCCAGATGCCGAAGCTGGAATTCACCAACTCCAGTGGCACGACGACGACGTTTGAGAACGTGGAGTGGGGCTCTGGTAACTACTGGCACGAGTTCAAGGGTCTGAACTGGACCGACAACGTCACCAAGATCGAGTTCACGCTGCTCGATACCGACCAACAGATCGACAATATGGGCGGTGGCAGACTGTTCGTCAACAACAGCTCCACCACGCTGACAGTAAATAAGGACGCGGCCAAGAGCACCGTCTCCATGATGCCGACCAAGTGGTACAAGGTCGCTGACAGCGGCGTGACCAAGACCGTCACCGCCTATGTCAACAATGAGGCGACACCGACCACGGTCGAGGCCACCAGCACGCCGCAGCCCGATGCCAAGAACGATGTGGCTTACAAGCCTGTCATCGTGACCTACGGCGATGGCTGTGACCTGACCGCTTCTACCAGAGTGGAGAAGGACGTTCTCGACGTTCCCTCCAACCAGTACAAGATCGGCGACGACATCTACACCTTTGCTGTAGATGGCGGCGAGATCGAGCAGGTCTACAAGAACGGCGAGCGTGTCGACAACGACGGCTTCTCGCTCGTGCAGCTTCGCAGGGGCGAGGCCGGCACCCTGATCGACGAGTACGTCGTGATGCGTGACGGCAAGAAGCTCAACCCGCTGATCGACCTGACCCCTGAGGAGGGCTACAAGTTCACCAACTCCAAGGCACTCTACATCAAGAAGGTCGGCGAGGAGGGCGAGCCCCTTGCAGGCGCGAACCTGACCATCACCAAGGTCAAGCTGACACCCAGTGCCAACCAGATGGCCTGGAATTTCTGGCGGTGGGTCGATGTCGGCGAGACTGACGACAGCCTGAGCTATGACACCTCTGATACGGTCGACTTTGAACTGAGCCGCTCGGCAGAGGGCAAGATCGCAGATGGCGTCGTTGCCGTGATGCAGTTCGACGCGGACAGCAACACCGCGACCAATGTTTACCGCATCTCTGAGAACACCGCGCCGACTGGTTATCTCAAGACCAACGATACGGTACTGTTCTTCGTGATGGGTGGCTACCTCTATACCAGACAGGTCACCTCCGGTTACGGTGCTGCCGTAGTGCTCTACGACCGCAACGGCAACCTTGACCGCGGCTGGACCAAGAGCGCTGCCAAGATCGCAGACTCCGAGATCACGGAAAACACGATCCAGTTCAAGAACAGCAAGTCTGGCGATGTTCACCTCAATAAGGTGGACTTCGACAAGCGTGACAACCAGCTCACGATGAATGGCGAGAATGCGGTCGATGCGTCCCACAATGTAGCGGGCGCAAGGATGCAGCTCACCTTCGATGCGCCGTTCAAGACTGGTGTGACGCTCAATAACGAGCGGAACCCTGTGACCGTAACGGGCGCGGCCGAGTCCAATGTCGATGTCACGACTGGCACGATCACTTGGACGACGGGCACGACCAAGGTCAACATCGAGAACCTCCCCGACGGTACCTACACGCTCACCGAGCTCGAGGCACCTGTGGGCTACTGGCTGGTGAACCCCTACACCTTCTCCATCTATGATGGCGAGATCACGGAGGTCACCAAGGACAATGAGCGCGTCACCTCCAAGAGCAAGGATCCCGAGGACGAGGCGTCCAATGCGACTGTTACGGCAGTCGACCGCGACTTCACGTTCCTGATCGGTAAGCTCGCACCTGAGAAGACTGGTCCTGACAAGACTTGGGACAAGAGCATCCAGGGCGCTGTGATGGAGCTCGAGCGCGTATCTGAGGGCGTCGATCTGAGCAAGATCGACCTCAAGGTACAGTATTACAATGGGCTGGGCGCCGGCGTCAGCACCGAGCTGAACGAGAACGTATTCACCCCCGACGAGCAGGATGAGAGACACATCCGCTGGACGACGCCTGACAGCGACAGCGGTAAGGTCGTATTCTGCGGCATGCAGCCCGGCGATTACGTCCTGCGCGAGATCCAGGCGCCTGAGGGCTATGCACTGGCTGAGCCGATCGAGTTCACGATCGCATATCTCCCCGGCAATGGCGGTCTGGCCATGACGACCAAGAACGGTGAGCCGGTAGCTCCGATCACCCAGGTCAACATGACCGACGAGCACATCTTCAAGGTCAGCAAGAAGGAGCTGACGGGCGAGGTCGATGAGGAAGGCAAGGCTGTCTACGCCGACATCCCGAAGAACGCGGATGAGACCGAGAACGCAGCGACCTTCGTTCTGACTGCACTGTCCGAAACTGACACGCTGATCGGCAAGACCATCGCTGGTGTGACGATCACCGAAGATACAGTGGGCTATGATGCAACCAACAAGTCCTACACCTTCACCGGCAACAACACTGAGATGATCGGTCTGCTCGAGGGCGGTTCCTACACCCTGAGAGAGACCATCGCACCGAACGGCTACGACATCGTCGAGAGCACGTTCGTATTCAGCATCGATTCCGGCCAGATCGTGGAGGATACGCAGACGACCACCGGCGAGTATGTCGTTTCCGAGGACGGCTCCACCGTTACGGTACTCGATAAGCTCGCTGCAAACACCATCACCATCAGCAAGGAAGCCTTTGGCGGCGAGACCATCGCTGATGACAACAAGGCAGAGTTCAAGCTCACGTCCAAGACTGAGGGCGTAGACCTCGGCGGCGTCACCATCAATGATGGCGAGGCGATCGCAGAGGGCGAGACCTCCGTTGCGTTCGATGGCAACACTGCCAAGTTCACCGGCCTGAAGGACGGTACCTACGAGCTCGAAGAGACCGTAGCGCCCAAGGGCTACACTGTCGTTTCCACCT
>CACWPL010000027.1 GCA_902762785.1 uncultured Ruminococcus sp.
CTTTGAGGACGCCTCCTTTTGCACATGCCGCGCCGTCACTTTGCGGGCGGTGTCATGTGCGGGATGTCGCGCTTGAAAGCTCCGCGGCGGCTTTGAGAACGTCCCCTTTTGCACATGCAGCGCCGTCACTTTGCGGGCAGTGTCATGTGCGGGATGTCGCGCTTGAAAGCGCCGCGGCGGATCTGGGGGTGCCGTTGTTTACGCGCGACATCCCGTCTTTTCCACACGCCACCACGTCTCTCTTCGGGACAGCGATACGCACGGGATGCCGCGATTTAAAGCGACGATGGCATCATTTAGGGTGCCGTTTTTTGCACAAGGGACCCTATCCTTTTTAAGGGTACGGTGTCATGTGCGGGATGTCGTTCTTGAAAGCGGTGCAGGTTTGGGGGCGCCGTGATCTTACACACACCGCCCCGTCTCATTCGGGTGACAGCCCCGTGTACAGACCGCGGCGTTCCCCTCTCAGTCGATATGACGCCGTTTCCCTGCGCGGGCGGGCAGGGGGGTTGCGCCCTCCCTCACCCTTGACACCTGCACCGACACGCCCCGCGGATGAGATGCAAAAGGCTCTCCTCGGGCAGATCGGCGAGGATCTCGGCGTAGCGTTCGCCCGTGAGCTTTTGCTGCTCGAACGCGATCACCGCCGCGGCAGCCTCGTCGTCCGCATAATACGCCGCCAGACGGTCGAGGATGTGCGCCGCGTCCGCAAGGACGTCCGCCGTCGGACAGAGCGCGGCCGCCGCCTGGTGCCGCCGGATCGCCCACGCCTGCTGTGCCGGGGTGAACGTGAACTCCGGCTGCACGGCCAGATACCGCAGCAGGAGATGCGCGAAGGTCAGGTCGCGCTCGTCGATGCCGAGGGGGTCGAGCGGGTCGAGGTCGAACATGCGCAGCTCGATGTGACTGACGCCGCGCGTGAGCAGACCGCCGATCTCGTTGGCACCGAACGGCTTGAGCCGCACGGGCAGATAGAGCTCCGCGGCCGAATAGAGCTGCCCCTTGCGGACATACTGCTCCATCCCGTCCACGAGCGTCGCAAGGGAGCGGTAGTCGAGGATGGGGCAGAAGCGGTTCCAGTAGCCGCCCGCACCGCTGCGGGGCGAGGCGTCCTCACAAACGGCGGCATGCCCGCTGCCCAGGCCGCGCACAGGACTCGCCGCTGTCAGCAGGACGAGGAGCCAGCTATGCAGCATCGTCGCCTTGGCCAGGTGCAGGTAGAAGCGGTCGTGGAAGACCTTGGGCGCCGCAGTCGGGGCGAGCGTCTGCCGCAGCGCCTCGATCGCCTCCTCCGGGAAGGAGAGGTTGAAGTGGATGCCGGAATAGAGCATCAGACGCTTGCCGTATTTTTCCGCAAGATAGCGCCGATAGACGTTCTTTGCCTCGAGGGGCGGGGCGAACTGCGCGATCGGGATGTCGGCCTCATCGGGGACATGGGGCGGCGTGCTGAAGAGCCAGAGCGTCTCGTCCTGCGCCTCGAGCACAGCACGCGCCCGCCGGTCGAGGTCGCCCAGCGCCTCGCACGCCGCGTGGACAGACGGGCAGGGCGGCGTGATGAGCTCGAGCTGGCACTCACAGAAATCGCGGTCCATGGCGGGATCGTGGAAGGGGTGGGGCGTCTGGGCAAGACGGAGGTCACGGCCGAGCCGCAGGGTCTCGCGCTCGATGCCGAAGAGCCCGCCGTCCGGCAGACGGAACGTCAGGTCGGTCATGATGGGTCATCTCCTTTGCCGGGGACGTGCCGCCGGCGTCTGCATGTCTGTTATCATAGTAAAACTATAGGATATGTGTCTATTATACCACATCACTGCACATTTGTCAAGTACACAGCACGCACATGCCCTTTTTCAGACGGATCTGCGCAGATCTCGCAAAAAACACTTGCCATCTTCCGTCAAATGTGCTATAATAAAAATAGTTCACCATGTTCCGGGGGAGATGCTCCCGGTGAGAAGGAGGAGATGGATCATGATGGATCCTTTCAAGATGATGCACATCAAGCCCGCGCTCGAGCAGTTCGCGGAGCGCCACCCGAAGTTCGTGCAGTTCCTCGGCTATGCCTCTGCGGCATTGCAGGAGGGGAGCCTGCTGGAGATCAGCATCAAGGACCCCGAGGGCAAGCGCACAGTCACCAATATGCGCGTAACGCCCGAGGATGCGGAGCTGATGCAGCAGCTCGGCAGTCTGCTGGGCAAAAAATGACCGAAACACGCATTTGCGATGGGAGGCCAAGCTATGGCAAAGATCGTTAAAATGATCCCCCGCGGGAGGATCACGAACGTGGAGCCGAACGGCTCTGTCCCCGCCCCTGCGGAATGGAAGGCACGCAAGGCCTATATCGGCCGTGAGGGCGGCGTCTATATCATGGACAGCGGCGAGAAGGCGCCGGGCAAGCATTTCCTGCTCATGCTCGACTGGCCGAACGCCATGCGCACGTCCTCGGGCGACCTCTATGAGTCGAACGGACGTCTGCGCCTCATCACCCGCCACACCATCTACGAGATCACGACCCTCGACGGTGTCCTGACCGATGCCAAGATCCGCGGGATGCTCGCGGAGCTCGACCGCTTCGGCGACCACGCGCTCTGAGATCCTCGGATGCTGTAAGATAAGGGGGCGATATGTCACGATGGAGCTACAGTCGATCATCGTGGCCAATTCCGTTGGCTTCTTTCTATGCTTCGTGATGCTGGTCAGCAGCTCGCTGCTGCGGATGCGGCGCCTGCCGAGCGACAAGGTCTTCACGGCCATGATCGCGATCACGGCGGTGTCGTGCCTGGACGAGCTGATCGCCTACACGATCGAGGGCGTGCCTTTCTCCGGGGCACAGATGGTCGGGACGCTCGTCAATGCGTTCCTGTACGCCGCCAATGTCACGGTGAGCTATCTTTGGTGCGCCTATGTCTATCTGCGGCTCCAGCGCGACGAGGACGTCGACGATGTGTGGCTCATGCGCCTCGCGATCCCCGCAGTGGTGGGCGTGTGCGGCGCGTTCGTGGAGCTGTTCACCCCGATCCTCTTCCACATCGACGAGACGCTGCATTACCATCGGAACACGTTCGGCAGGGTCTATTTCGCGCTGATGTTCGGCTATCTTGCCTACAGCGTCCTGATCCGGCACCGGCACTATCTCCGGCGCGGCAAGGTGGACTTCTTCCCCATCTGGATGTTCCTCATCCCCGTGGCCATCGGCGTGACGGCGCAGTTCCTGGTCTACGGTCTGTCGTTCGGATGGTGCTCCGTGGCGATCGGACTGGTCGGCGTCTACATGAGTCTGCAAAATGAGCTCGCCTACGTCGATCCGCTCACGAAGCTCTACAACCGCAATTACCTCGACCACATCCTCGTCGACCTCGCGCGGCGGCGCATCCCCGTCGGCGGCATGATGGTCGACATGGACTATTTCAAGCAGATCAACGATTCCTTCGGTCACACCGTCGGCGACCAGGCCCTGACCGAGGCCGCGCACATCCTCAGGACGGCCTCGCCGGAGGACGCGCTGGTCATCCGGTTCGCGGGCGATGAGTTCATCGTCCTCCACCGGACGGCAGACGAGAAGGAGATGGCGAAGATCGGCGCAGACGTTGAGCAGGCGCTCGCGTCGTTCAACGAGACGTCCGGCCGCCCGTATCAGCTCTCGTTCTCGTTCGGCACGAGCCTGCGGCCCGCCGACGAGGCCGACCCCGACCGCTTCCTCCGTGAGATGGACGAGCGGATGTACGCCGTCAAGGCCAAGCGCCATGCGGCAAGATGAGTCCCACAAAAGCGAGCCCCTGCACGAACGACCGTGCAGGGGCTCATTTTCCTATCAGCGATGTGCGGGACGATGGCTCACGCCCACTTGGACAGACGTGCGCGGGTGATGTCCTCGCCGAGGACGTGGCTGACCTCCCAGATGTCTGGGGCATTGGCATGGCCGGTGAGGGCGATGCGGAGCATGTTCGTGATGTGGACGATGCTGCCCTTGAACTGGTCGGGGTTTTTCTTATAGTCCTTCGGCTTGACGGCAAAGCCCAGCTCGGCGGTGATGGCCTTGACCTTGTCGAACCAAACGGCCGAGTCGTCGGCGTGGTCGTAGCGGTCGAGGTACATCTGGAAGAACGTTTTGCGGGTGGCCTCGTCGGCCTCCTCCGGCATGGGGTCGGCGGCGATGTCCGCGAAGGTCTCGTCATAATAGAACGCCATGAAATCGCAGGCCTGCTTCCAGGTCTCGAGGTCGCGGCGCGGCTTGGGGACGCCGCGGCCGATGTTCAGCGCGGCGAGCGTGCGCTCGGGGTACTTGGCGATCAGTGCGGCCTGGTCGGGGGCATAGGTCTCGCACCACTCCTTCCAGTTGTCGAAGACCTCCTGCGCGGTCATGCGGGAGATGACGTCCTTGGCGATGGAGCGCATCTTGTCGAGGTCGACGAGCGCGCCGGAATGGCTCATCTTCCCCAGCGAATAGGGGAAGTCCAGATAGCTCGACACCGGGTCGGCGATGCGCCACTCCTCGTAGTTCGAGTTCAGGATCGTCAGCAGGAACTCCCAAACGGCCTCGCGGCAGATGCCCTCCTGCTGGTAGTAGGCCAGGGCGAGCTCGGGGTCCTTGCGCTTGGAGAGCTTGCGCTTGCTGCCCTCGTCGAGCTTCATGAGCGTGGCGGTGTGGCAGTAGACGGGCTGCGTCCATCCGAAGACCTTGAACAGCTCCACATGCATCGGCAGCGACGAGATCCACTCCTCACCGCGGATGACATGGGTCGAGCGCATGAGATGGTCGTCGATGACGTGCGCGAAATGATAGGTCGGGATGCCGTCGCTCTTGAGGAGGACGAAGTCCATGCCGTTCTCGGGCATCTCGAGCTTGCCGCGGATGGCGTCCTCCACGCAGATGGTCTTGCCGGTGGGGGCGGCCTTGTAGCGCAGGACATAGGGCAGACCGGCGGCGATGTTCGCGGAGATCTGCTCGATGGTCAGGCTGCGGCTCTTCTCGGCGTACTTGCCGTAGATGCCGGGGTCCTCCTTGTTGGCGGTCTGCTGGGCACGGATGGCGTCGACCTCCTCGGCGGTCAGGAAGCACGGATAGGCCTTGCCCTCCTGCACGAGCTGCTTGGCGAAGACGTGGTAGATGGCCTTGCGCTCGCTCTGGCGATAGGGGCCGTAGCTGCCGCTGTCGCCGTCGGCGGTGGCGCCCTCATCGAAATGGACGCCGAAATAATCCATCGCGTTCAGGATCGTCTCGACGGCCCCGTCTACACGGCGCTTGTCGTCCGTGTCCTCGATGCGCAGGTAGAAGACGCCGCCCGACTGGTGCGCGAGGCGCTCGCCGATGATGGCGTTGTACAGGTTGCCCAGGTGGATGAAGCCCGTCGGCGAGGGGCCGATGCGCGTCACGAACGCGCCCTCGGGCAGGTCACGCTGCGGGAACTTGGCCTCCATGTCGGCCGGTGTGGCCGTCACGTCGGGGAAGAGGAGCTCTGCGAGTTCAGTGTAGTTCATGGGTAAACATTCCTTTTCTATATGATCTTTTTATGGTGAGACCGGGATACGGTCATCGCTTGTGGGGCTTGGTGGATTTGTCGGTGTACATCAGCGTATCGGCCTTTTGGAACATCGCCTCGAAGCCTTCGTTCGGGGAGACATAGATGCCGATGCTCACGGAGACGCGGTAGGGCTTCCTGGAGCGCTTGTTGTACGCCGCGAGCTGCGTGAGGATGCGCCGGCGGATGACCTCGGCGTCGGCTGCATAGGGCAGCAGCGCGAGCATCTCGTCACCGCCGTAGCGGCAGCAGAGACCGTCGTGACAGGCCTCGTGGAGCGCATCGGCAGCCACGGCGATGGCATTGTCGCCCTCGGTGTGGCTGAAGTGGTCGTTGATGAACTTGAGCCCGTCGAGGTCACAGAGCACGAGCGTGCGGTGCTCGACCGTCTCCTCGGACTCCATCCGTGCGAGGCGGCGCAGGAAGGCGCTGCGGGTGTAGAGGCCGGTGAGGGCGTCGTATCTGTAGGCATCCTCCATGACGGCGCGCAGATGCTGCTGGTAATGGCGATTCCGGAACCCCGCGACGGCGTTCCCGACGGCCATGGCGCTCTGGTAGATCTTGGCGACGTTCTGCGGCCCGATCGTCTCGAAGTGGAAGCAGAGATACCCCAGCGGCACGTCCACCTGACAGATGGCGATGAAGACCACCGGCACGCCGAAGTCCAGCATATCCTTGAGCCGCGGCACGAACCCGCGCACGGAGATCCAGGTGCCCTCGTTGTCGTGCCAGTCCGAATCGAGGAGGACATACATCTCCTCGCCGAAGGCCGTCTCGGACCAGATCTTGGCGGGGTCGAGGGAGAAGTCGAGACATTCGCGCTTGATGAGGCAGCTCATGCAGTAGAAGATGTTGTTATCGTGCATGATCTGGGAGACGGCGGCGGGCGTCTCGGCGCCCTGGATGAGGGCGGAGAGCTCGCCGAGCTTCTCGTCCTCATTGCGGAAGCGATTGAAGGAATCGTTGATGTTGTTGATAAAGTCCACCACGTCCATCTCCGCACGGGGGACACATCCGCAGGACTCGGAGCACAGCAGCTCCGGCACGAGGTCGATGCGCGCCGGGAGGTCGTCAAGACGCTCGACGGCGAGGCGGGCGACCGTCCGCGCGAGGAGGGAATAGTCGCTCTTGGCGGAGGTGATCTTGGGGATGGAGTAGCGGATGGCGTCGATGCCGTCGTAGCCGGTGACGATCACGTCCTGGGGGACGCGGTAGCCGTGGACGTTCAGCTCGACGGCCACGGCGATGGCCATGGTGTCGTTCGCGCAGACGACGGCGCGCGGCAGACGGTCCTCCTCGATGAGACGCCGGACGGCCTGCCGTGCAGGCTCCGACCAGAAGTCGCCGTAGCTGATGTCGGCATCGGTGAAGGGGATGCCGTGCGCGGCAAGGACAGAGCGCATCACGTCCTCGCGGGTCTTGGCGAAGGCATTGTCCCGCATCCCGCTGATGAAGTGGAAGGAACGGATGCCGTGGTGCGTGACGAGATGCTCGACGACGCTCGCGAAGCCCGCCGCATGGTCGAAGTCGATGCAGCAGCATCCCGGGTGCGTCCCGTTGAGGACGAAGGTGGGGAGGCCCGCGGCGACCGCACGCGAGCAGAGCCGCTCGAAGCAGTCCGCATCGAGCACCTTGTCGCGCATGATGACGAGCGCGTCGAGGATGGCGGGGTCGGGGAGGTCGAAGATGCTCTCCTGACCGTGGTCCGAGGCCGTATGCCAGAAGAGATCGGAGCCGGTGCAGAAGACCATGACGCGCCAGCCGTGCGGCCGAAATGCGGCGCCGAGCGCTTCGATGAACTCCCGCAGCACCTCCTCATGGATGCGCGAGATGAACACCGCGCAGATCTTGTAGCCATGCAGCATCCTGTCCCACCTCCTTGCGCTGACCGCGCCGAATGATACATACTATCTCATTATACCACATGTCTGTGAAAAATGCAAGGTGTAAAAAATGAATTTCACGCGACAGGCGGGACGATGTCCTCCCCGACGGACTGGAGCAGCACTGCATCCGGGTCGAGACCGCAGGCGAGGGCGAGACGGAGCTTGACGAAGGCCGCCGGCGGCGCGAGGCCGTAGAGGGGCGTCAGGCCGAGGGACTCATAGAGGCGCGTGCTCTCGTAGGAGAGGCCGGGCAGGATGCCGGTGAGCCAGACACGGATGCCGCGGCGCTGCATCTCCCGATAGAACGCCTGTGCGGCGGGGTCGGCGGTGTTGACGGTGCCGCTGTGGTAGCACCCGAGGAGGACATGCCGCACGTCCTCCCCCACGGTCGGCCACGCCATCCCCGGGCAGGACGCGAGCCGCAGGATCTGGGGGCAGGACGCATCGAGCGCGGCGGGGAAGAAGGGCGCATGCGTGTCCGGGCGGGCGGCGTAGGCGGTGCAGGGCGCGAAGGTGCCGTCGTCATAGACATAGCCATAGGGGATGTCCATGAGGCTGTGGACCTGGGCGGAGCAGGCGAGCGCGTCGAGGAGGCGCCCCGCACGGTGGACGGCCGTCCGGGACTGGCCGGGCCCGCGGTACATCACGAAGCACCCCCGCCCCGCCCGCTGCCGGAGGAACTGCACAGCGGCGTGCAGGTTCTCGAGGCCGTTGGCGCGGGGGTCGGCGGGGGGATAGTCGCTCGAGACGAGGCAGACCGGGATGCTCCCGCTGCCCATGGCATAGCCGAGCGCGGCGGCGGTGTAGGGGAGGGTGTCCGTGCCGTGGCAGACGATGACGCCGTCCGTCTCGGTCGTGATGTGCTCGCGGATACAGGCCACGAGCGCGGGCAGCTCCGCGCCGGTGCTGTTTTCGCTCAGGATGCGGTAGGGGGATGCGGTGCGGTAGTCGAAGTCGATGCCGAAGCGCTCCTGATAGTACGTCAGCAGCGCGTAGGGGCGGTCGTTCTCTAGCCCGATATAGCCGTCCTGCACGGCCGAGCCGATGGTGCCGCCGGTGAAGAGGATGAGCAGTTCCATAGGGGACCTCCTTGTGTCTGTTTTCGTCTATCATAACACATCCGCGCGGCGTTGTCAAATGGGTAGGGATGTGCTTGCTTTTTCCATCATGATGTGGTATAATAGTAGCTGTATCATAATATAAGAGAAAAGCGGCCGTCTTGCCGCTGCCTCATCTACAACAAGGAGCGACCTATGCGACAGTTCACCCTGATCGGCCATCCCCTTGGCCATTCCATGTCCCCGTTCATCCACGAGCGGCTCTTCCGGCTCGCCGGGATGGACGCTGCGTATTCTCTGACCGACATCCCGCCCGAGGGGCTCGCGGACGCCGTGCCGGGACTGCGGACGCTGCGGGGCTTCAACGTGACCATCCCGTATAAGACCGACATCCTGCCCTTCCTCGCCGGTATGGACGAGGGCGCGGCACGCTACGGGTCGGTCAACACCGTGTCCGTCACGGAGGACGGACAGCTCTTCGGCCACAACACCGACTGCGCCGGTTTCCTGCACAGCGTCGGCGAGATCCCCGCGGGGAGCCGCGTCCTGCTGATCGGCTGCGGCGGCGTGGGACGGATGATGGCCACGGAGGTCTACCTGCACGGGGCGGCGCTCACGATCGTGGAGCGGGACCATGCGCGTGCGGAGGCGCTCGCGGCGGAGCTGCCTGAACGCTTTCCGGAGGCGGGCGGCACGGTGCGCGTGTGTGACACGGCGCCGGACGAGCCGTTCGCGCTGCTGATGAACGCGACGCCGGTCGGGATGTATCCCAAGGGGGACGCGTGCCCGGTCGGGGAGGACGTGATCGCGCGGTGCGACCGCGTGTTCGACGTGATCTACAATCCCACGGAGACGCTGCTGATGCGCCGTGCCCGTGCGCTGGGCAAGCCCGCGGTCGGCGGTGCGGCCATGCTGGTATGGCAGGCGGCCGTCGCCGAGCAGATCTGGAACGGCGTGACGTTCCGCGAGGAGGACATCGAGGCCCTCATCCGCGAGATGGAGGCCGAGGTCGATCGGCAGTTCCAGGAGAAGTGATCCGGCGGCGCCGCGATCAGGAATAGTGTCCCGGAAAGACACCGGGGCTTGGGACGGCGACCCGCGATCATGTAGGCGTTTGCATCCTCATCAAAACGGCGTCCAAGTGAAACACCGGGGGCTTGGGGCGGCGTCCCTGCGATCATGTAGGCGTTTGCATCCCCATCAAAAAACGGCGCCTAGGTGATACACCGGGGGCTTGAGGGGACGCCAACGCTGCGGGGCAGACCAACGAGCCCGCGAGGAACGCTGCCCTGCGATGATATGGGCGTTTGCATCCCCATCAAAAAACGGCGCCTAGGTGATACACCGGGGGGGCTTGGGGGGACGCCAACACTGCGGGGCAGACCAACGAGCCCGCGAGGAACGCCGCCCGAGTGAAACACCGGGGGGTATGGGGGGACGCCAACGCCGCAGGGCGTGACCGAACGAAGCGCAGCGGAGAGAGGTCTAGCCCTGCGCTCATATGGGCGTTGGCGTCCCCCCATTATGATCCGGCGTCGCCCCCCCATTTAAATAGGAGGCAGATATGACGATTTTTCTCTGCGGCTTTATGGGATGCGGGAAGAGCACGGTCGGTGTGCGGCTCGCGAAGCGTCTGGGATGTCCGTTCGTGGACATGGATGCCTACATCGAGGAGCAGGCCGGCAAGACCATCCCGGAGATCTTCGCCCAGGACGGCGAGCCGCATTTCCGTGACCTCGAGACACAGGCCATCCGGGAGCTGGCCGCGCGGGACGGCGTGATCGCCTGCGGCGGCGGCGCCATGCTCCGGGAGGAGAACGCGAGGATCGCCGCCGAGCACGGCACCGTGCTGTTTTTGGACGTGCCGTTCCGGACGTGCTTCAACCGGATCGCCAATACCGACCGTCCCATCGTCCGCCGGTCGACACGGCAGGAGCTGTATGATCTGTACCGCAAGCGCCGGGGCGTCTACCGGCGGCACAGCACCGTGCGCATCGAGGCCGTCCACAGTCCCACCGCGACCGTGACCGAGATCGTGGAGACGCTCGGGCTCACACCGCAGGAGGACTAGCCAAGTCCCGCAGATCCATTATCCAAGCAAGATCGACTATCTCACAGGAGGAAGACCATGTTACTATATAATGCAGAGATCTATTCCATGACGGATGATATGCATTTTTACGGCTATGTCGAGGTCAAGGACGGCAAGATCCAGGCCGTCGAGCAGGGCAAGCCGGACGCCGTGACCGAGGAGGACATCGACTGCGGCGGCGGGATGCTCATGCCCGGCCTCATCGACGCCCATACCCACCTCGGCATCATCGAGGACGGCATCGACTTCGAGGGCGACGACTGCAATGAGGTCTCCGACCCCTTCACCCCGCAGCTGCGCGCCATCGACGGCATCGACCCCTATGACCGCTGCTTCGAGGAGGCACGCGCGTCCGGGATCACGTCCGTGATGGTCTCGCCGGGCAGCGCCAATGCCTGCGGCGGCGAGATGCTGCTCCTCAAGACCTGGGGACGCTGCACCGATGAGATGGCCGTGCGGCCGTGCGGCATGAAGTTCGCCCTCGGCGAGAACCCCAAGTCCGTCTACAACGACCGCGACGAGGCACCCGTCACCCGCATGGCGATCGCGTCCCTCATCCGCGAGGGCCTGCAAAAGGCCAAGCTCTACTCCGAGCGCCTCCAGCGCTTCGAGGAGCATCCCGATGAGGAGGAGCCGCCGGAGTACGACGCCAAGTGCGAGGCGCTGCTGCCCCTCCTCGAGGGCGACATCAAGGCGCATTTCCATTGCCATCGTGCGGATGACATCGGCACCGCCATGCGCATCAGCCGTGAGTTCGGCCTCGACCCCGTCATCGTCCACGGGACGGGCGCGCATGTCGCCGCCGACCTGTTTGGAGAGTGGGGACTGAACATCATCGTCGGCCCCATCATCTGCGACCGCTGCAAGCCCGAGATGCGCGATATGGAGCTGTCGAACGCCGCCAAGCTCCACGAGAAGGGCGTCCACATCGCCATCTGCACCGACCATCCCGAGGTGCCGATCCAGTACCTGCGCCTGTCGGCGGCGCTCGCCGTCAAGGGCGGGCTCTCGCGCGAGGCCGCGCTGCGCGGCATCACCTCCGAGGCCGCCGATATGCTCGGCGTGTCCGACCGAATCGGCCGCATCGCCGAGGGACTCGATGCCGACCTCGTCCTCTTCCCGTCCGACGTGCTCGACATCATGCAGGATCCTGTCTGCGTCATGATCGACGGGAGGATGGTCTGATATGACAGAGATCCCCGCCGAGTCCTACGAGACCGGCCGCCTGACCGTCGGCGATGAGGACTTCTACGCCGCCGAGGAGCTCGTCCGCGCGTACCATGCGAACCGCTCGATCTGCCTGCGCAAGCAGTATCTCCAGAATATTTATCGAATCGTGTTCGTGGTGATGCTCGTGCCGCTCGCGTGCTATTTCATCTCGGAGTTCTTCCAGCCGTCCATCAGTCCGTATATGGCCATCATCAGCACGGTGTATACGGTCTTCGCGTTGTTCTTCGTGTTCGTGCGCAAGGAGCTGCTGATCCCCGGGATCGCGTCGCTGGTCTACCTGGCAGAGGCGTTCCGTCTGGACGACCCGTCCGCGATCATCCCCACCGCCATCCCGGCCGTCATCCTCTGCGTGATCGGCTATCGCTTCGACCGGGACAAGCGCTGGCTCGAGCAGCAGCCGGGGTACCCCGAATTCCACGACATCCTGGTCTATCGTGAGAGCGACGATGCCCTCACGGAGCGGGACATCCCCCCGCTCGACACGGCCGCCGAGGACCCCTACAAGGACATCCTCAGCGACCTGCAATGATAATTATTTGAGGTGACGAAAGATGAGAGAGATCACTGCATTCGAGATCGCCGAGACGGTCGCGGCACTGTGCATCAAGGCCAATAAGCAGCTCCCCGCGAACCTGGAGGCACGCATCCGCGCGGCCGCCGGTGAGGAGCAGTCCCCTGTAGGACGTGCCGTCTTCGACGACCTGCTCGAGAACATCAAGACCGCCCGCGAGGAGGACATCCCGATCTGCCAGGACACCGGCATGGCCGTGGTGTTCATCGAGCTGGGACAGGACGTCCACATCACCGGCGGCACGCTGCGTGACGCGGTCAATGCCGGCGTGGCCAAGGGCTACACGGAGGGCTATCTGCGCTGCTCCGTCGTCGGCGACCCGCTCGAGCGCGTCAACACCGGCGACAATACCCCCGCTGTGCTCCATCTGGAGCTGGTCGAGGGGGACGGCATGAGGATCACCGTCTGCCCCAAGGGCTTCGGCAGCGAGAACATGTCCGCCCTGAAGATGCTCACCCCCGCCGCGTCCCGGGAGGACATCGTGCAGCTCGTGACGGACATCGTCGCGAAGGCCGGGAGCAATCCCTGCCCGCCCATGGTCATCGGCGTGGGGATCGGCGGCAACTTCGAGGAATGTGCGCTGCTGGCGAAGAAGGCGCTCTGCCGTGACGCCGCCGTGCGCAATCCCAAGCCGCTCTACGCGTCCCTCGAGCAGGAGATGCTCGACCGCATCAACGCCCTCGGCATCGGGCCGCAGGGCTTCGGCGGGACATGTACCGCCCTGTATGTCAACATCGAGGAGGGACCGACGCACATCGCCGGTCTGCCCGTCGCGGTGAATGTCGGGTGTCACGTCACCCGCCACGCAGCCGCAGAGATCTAAGGAGGTCGCCATGCTCTTAGCCATCGACGTCGGCAATACGAACATCGTCCTCGGGTGCTTCGACGGGCGCGAGATCCTCTTCCGCGAGCGCATCTCCACCGCGCCGCAGTCCACTGCGCTCGAGTATGCCTCCGCACTGCGCACGGCGCTGGAGATGTACCACATCCCCGTCGCGCAGATCACGGACGCGATCATCTCGTCCGTCGTCCCCAGTGTGACGAACACGCTCCGCCAGGCCGTGGACAAGCTCTTCCACTGTGACGCGCTGGTCGTGGGGCCTGGGATCAAGACGGGCGTCTCCATCGTCATCGACGACCCTGCCACCCTCGGCAGCGACCTCGTGGTCGATGCGGTGGCGGGCATCCATGAGTACCCGCTCCCGCTCATCATCATCGACATGGGCACGGCCACGACCCTTTCGGTCATCGACGAGAAGAAGCGCTACCGCGGCGGCGTCATCATGACGGGCGTGGCGGTCTCGACCGAGGCGCTCGCCGCCCGCACGGCGCAGCTCCCGCGCATCGCCTATGAGCCGCCCAAGAGCGTCATCGGCACGAACACGGTCGACTGCATGAAGAGCGGCGTCATGTATGCCAACGCCTGCGCCCTCGACGGCATGGTCGAGCGGCTCGAGGAGGAGCTGGGCAGCCGCTGTACAGTCGTGGCGACCGGCGGTCTGGCCGGGGTCATCACGCCCCTCTGCCGCCGCGAAATGATCCTTGACGACGACCTGCTCCTCAAGGGGCTCTGCCTCATCTACGAGAAGAATCGCTGAAAATAGCCCCCGCCTCACGCAGAGACGGGGGCTCTCTCTCACCCGCGGGCGCTCCCGGGGAGGCCGAAGCTCACGGAGATCGCGTTGTCGACGCGCTGCATGGCGTCCGGCGTGAGGGCGCCCATGCGGTCCTTGAGACGGCGCTTGTCGATGGTGCGGATCTGCTCGAGCAGCACGATGCTGTCGCGCTGGAGGCCGCAGGTGGCCGCCTCGAGCGAGATGTGCGTGGGCAGCTTGGCCTTGTCGAGCCGACTGGTGATGGCCGCCGCGATCACGGTGGGACTGTGCCGGTTGCCGACATCGTTCTGCACGATAAGTACCGGCCGCACGCCCCCCTGCTCCGAACCGACCACCGGGCTCAGGTCTGCGTAATAGATCTCTCCTCGTCTGACTGTCATATCCGAGCGCTCCTTTCGATGCGTTTGCATGTGGTACCCAAAGTATGCCCCGGCCGCGCCGTTCTCATTCAAAAACGCTGCCGATACGTTACCATTAGTATATGCGCCCGCGCAGGGGCTTGACAGGCGGCGCAAAATGTGCTATACTTTTGTAGACGGCGCACGCGCCGGCAGATAGTGTGGGGTATAGCCAAGTGGTAAGGCAACGGACTTTGACTCCGTCATTTCGTGGGTCCGAATCCCGCTACCCCAACTCCCCCGGAGCAGGTCCTGCTCCGGGGCTTTTTTGTTTACTCGTCGTCGTCGTCGGTGAGACACATGCGGTCGTACTCGATATAAAAGCGCATGTGATGGCGGATGTTGGCCATGCCGCGCCGGAGCGTCCGGGAGACGGTCGTGCCGGCCACGCCCAGCTCGCGGGCGATGTCGCAGATGCGCTTCTCCTCGAACCAGTACAGCAGCACCACCTCGCGCTGCCGCGGGGTCAGCTCGGTCGCGATGATGTCACGCAGCGCCCTGCGGACGACCATCATCTGCCGCGTGTTCGATGCCGACGTTTGCAGCATCTGCCGGATCAGCTCCCGGTCGAACTCCAGCGCGGCCTCGGATACTCTTGTCCTTCCTGCCATCCACTTCCTCCGTTCCCAGCCCCATGCGCTCGCGCATCAGGATGATGGTGTGGAGCATGTCCGAGAGCTCCGTGCGCAGCAGGTCGCGGCGCATCTTCAGGCTCTCCTGCTCCTTCGTCCCCAGGTCCTCGCGGCGGAGCTCTTCCGTCAGCTCCCGCACGCGCCGCAGCATCGCCCTGCGGCAGGCTTCATAGTCACGGATCATTTGGTACATTCGTCATTTCGCCTCCTGTGTGAGATGGGTCGTGTGCCGTGTCGTCGGCACGATAAAACATACGTTCTATTTTGAGATGTGGAAAAAGCTGTACACGGGGCGTACAGCACGGGGAACACCGCCTCGCATGTCGGTGGCGAGCACATACGAGAACGAATGTTCTGTTTATAATTCTACCGCATTTTTTTCGATTTGTCAAGGGGGTCAGTGATATTGTTACCATTTTTCTCACGAGACGAACTGCCATTGTCCCGCTTTCTGGACAGCTACGCCGCCTCCGGCACGCTCCGCGCGCACATGCCCGGCCACAAGGGACGCGCCCTCGCCGGTGACGATGCCCTCGCAGCGGCCTACGCGCGCGACATCACGGAGATCCGCGGCGCGGACAGTCTCTTCGAGGCGGACGGCATCCTGCGCGATGGCGAGGCCGCGACGGCGGCGCTCTACGGGAGCGGGGGATGCTGCTGGTCGGCGGGCGGCTCGACGCTCTGCATCCAGGCGATGCTCGCGCGGATGCGGGCAGAGGGGCGGACGGTCATCGCCGCAAGGACGGTGCATCGCGCTTTCTTGAACGCCTGTGTGCTGCTCGGCCTGCGGGTCGAGTGGGTGTTCCCGGAGGCGGGCGGGCTCGTCTCGGGGACGTATGCACCGGCGGCCTTCGCGGCGGCGCTCGATGCGGCCGCGGCAAGGGGCGAGCGGGCGTGCGTCTACGTCACGTCGCCGGATTATCTGGGACATCGGCAGGACATCGCGGCGCTCGCGGCCATCTGTCATGCGCGGGGGGCGCGTCTCCTCGTGGATGATGCCCACGGGCCGCATCTGGCGTTCCTGGAGACGAACGTCCACCCGATCGCGCTCGGGGCGGACTTTTGCTGTGACTCTGCGCACAAGCTCCTCCCCGCGCTGACGGGCGCGGCGGTGCTGCACTGTCGGGATGCCGCGGACGCGGCACCGGCCAAGCAGGCGATGGTGCTGTTCGGCTCGACGAGCCCGTCCTACCTGATCCTGCGGTCGATCGAGCAGAGCATGGCGTGGCTCGCGGGGGACGGCGCGGCGCGCGTCAAGGAGACGGCGGCGACGGCAGAGGCGCTGCGGCGTGCCCTCCCGCAGTACGACTGGATCGGAGAGGAGCCTTTCCATCTGACGGCGGCCTGTGACGGCCTTGCCCTCGCGGACGACCTGCGGGCGGCGGGCGTGGAATGTGAATACGCCGACGGGACGGCCTGCGTCCTCCTCCTCTCGCCCTGCATGACGGACGCGGAGCTGACGTCTCTCCGGGACATCCTGGCAGGCCTGACGCCGTGTCCGCCCCGCGCGGTCCCGCCGCTCTCCGCGCCTCCGCGGCGCATCCTGCCGATGCGGGAGGCCGCGCTCGCGCCCTGCGACCTGCTGGCGCCGATGGATGCCATCGGACGGGTCTGCGGGGCGGTGCAGGTGCCGTGTCCGCCCGCGGTGCCGCTCTTGGTCAGCGGCGAGCAGGTCGACGAGGCCTGGGCGGCGCTCTATACGGCCTACGGCATCGAGACGATCGCGGTCGTGGTGTGAGGACGTCGTCTTTCTATCGACGAAAAGAGCCGCTCCCGGCGTGGGAGCGGCTCTTTTCATCGCATGTGGGTCCGGGCGTCTCACTCGAACAGATCGCCGAACGCGCTTTCCTGCCCGGTGCCCTTCCTCGTGGAATAGATGAGGATGTAGGACGCGTCGACGGCGTCGAACTGCCCGTCTTTGTTGACGTCAGCGGCCTTCTGCTGGGCCTCCGTCAGCGCGTTCTCGTGGCCGACGGCCTTCTCCGTCGAGGCGACGAGGATGTCGGAGGCGTCGGTCGCGTCGACGCTCCCGTCCCCATTGACGTCGCCGAGCGTGGCGTCACCGCCGATCAGGACATAGGGGATGCTGTTCGTCTCCGCGTACTTGTGCGCGTAGCTGTCCTTGTAGACGGAGAGGGTGAGGGAGGTGCAGCCGCTGAACGCTTCTTCTTCGATGGTCGTCACGGACTTGGGGAGAATTAGGGAGGACAGGGAAGTACAATCTGCAAATGCACCGTAATCGATCTCTGTTACTCCTTCGGGAATCTTCAAATGTGTGAGACTCTTGCAACCAAGAAAAGCAAAATCACAAATCGAGTCCATACTTGCTGGAATCGATACATATTCCAGTTTTTCACATCCAGAAAACGCCCAAGCGCCAATGACCGTCACACCCTCAAGTATGGTCACAGAGGTCAAGAATGAGCAGGTCATGAACGATTGCGATCCGATTAGTTTTACTCCCTCCGGGATGGTTACGGAGGTAACATTGCAGTTTTTAAATGCTTCTGGTGCGATATCACTCACCGGCAAACCGTCGATCTCAGACGGGATCAAATACTCGGTGTCAGTGCCGTTGTAATAGGTGATAGAGACGGTATCATCTTCTTTTATCCAATAGCCATACCCGTCATCGGTGAGGTCTGAGGCGTAGGACGCCTTGGCAATGATCGTGACCTCCTCCATCATCGTCACGACCGGCACCGCCGCCGTCAGCATCAGCGCCGCACACATCGCGGCGGCCAGTCTATTCATCTTCATATCGTGATACCCCATTTCTTTGTATTGGATCATGTCCATCCGCAGACGTGCCCGCGCGTGCGGAGGCATCGGTGTATGGTCGGTCATCCCTTGACCGGCAGCGTCACGAGCTTGACGACGGCCTTGAGGATGTTGAGCGCATCGGTCGTGTCGACGACGAGGGAGATGTCCACATCGGCGTTCAGCTTGCCCTGGTCGGTGAGGGTCAGGCCGCCGAGGAGGCTCTTGTTGATCGCGATGACATCCATGATGTCCACCACGCCGTTCACGTCCACATCACCGTAGACGATCAGCTCGGGCGCCTGGGTCGGCGGCATCGCGGGGCCGTCGGTCTCGCCGTCCGTCGGTACGGTCGTATCTGGCTCGGTGGGCTTGGGCTCGGTGGTGTCCGGCTCGGTCGGGACCTCACCGGCGGAATCGCCGTTGGCCTCGGTGCCGTCCGGCTCGATGCCGTAGTACAGCTTGCCGTTCACATAGACGGGCACATACTTGGTCACGATGCCCTTGGACGTGCCGCTCTCATCGGGCTTGGCGTTCAGCAGCTCGGTGTTGGAGAAGTCGTTCGAGCCATCCCACCCGGACTGATAATCCGGCAGGACGAACGCCAAAATGACCTCGCACTGCTGCATGCCCTCGGAAACGGGCAGCACGGCGCGGCCGTCCGGCAGCGTCACCTCGACATAGTAGATGTCGCCGTCATACTGCTTGACCTCGGAGATCTGCGCGGGCGCGACACCGCGGCCGGAATACATCGCGGCCTGGTCGCGGTCACAGCGGATGACGATGTTCTTCGGGTCGAGCCCCTTGGCCTTGGCCTCGGAGAGGTCCATATAATAGCGGAAGGAGATGTTGTCCTGCACGCGTGCCGGCCAAGCGGAGTGGTTGGTGAACTTGAAGCTCAGGGTCGCGCCCTGTGCGGAGATGCCCTTATTGGCGACCTCGACATAGAACTCGGGGCCGTCGTGCGTCTCGGTCGGCGGGAAGCTGGGGTCGCTCTTGCCGCCGTACTTGTCGACCATCTTGCAGAGGATGGCGGTGAAGCCGGCATTGTAGTCCGTGGCGACCTCGTTGTTGATGTAGTTGTCGCGGGCGTCCTCATAGGTGCCGGTCTCGGAGGGGCCGCCGGCGAGCGCGCCGTAGAGGGTGTGACGGTTCTGGGCGGGGATGGCAAGGTCGTTCTTCCAGGAGCCATGTGCCGTGCGGTGGTGGACATTGTGCGGGCAGTTCTCACCGTAGCCGACCACATAGCTCTGGCCGTCCGGGTTGTCGCCGAGGACATAGTTGATCTGGGTCTCGTAGAACTGCTCGAAGGCCGCGTTGTCCTCGCCCTTGAGCACGGTATCGCATGCGACAGCGGCGATGAAGGCGGCCGTCTGGGCATAGCGCGCGCAGCCCCAGGTGTGGATCCAGCGCAGACCGCCGGGGAGCTGCTTGGCCGTGTTCGTCCAGTGATCCACATGCTTGCGGACGTGGTCGATGTAGGTCTTGTCACCCGTATTCTGGGCATAGAGGAGCATACCGCCCTGCATGGTGTCGTCCCAGCAGTGTCCCCAGGTGTACTTGAGGACGTCCTGGCCGAGCTCCTTGTCGAGGCTCGGGATGTAGGACGTGGCCTTGTCGAGGTAGGCCTTGTCGCCGGTGGCCTTGTAGAGCCAGTTGGCGGCATAGAACAGCTCGTCATAGAAATGGGACGAGCGGTAGAACCCAGCGGCGTCGCTGTCGTTGTAGACGGAGTCGCTGCGGGAGGCGTCGGCGAGCTTGAAGATGTTCTCGGCGTGCTCGAGATAGCCGGCGCGGCGGGTCTCGTCGATGCGGCCGTCGAGCGCGAGGTAGCCGGACGCGAGCGCGGCGGCCATGCCCCCGAAGACGCACGAGCACCCCTCGGAGGACTCAAGGACGGCGCGTGCCTTGGCGTAGTCCGTGCCGGCATCCTCCATGCCGTACTGATACAGCTCGACCGGTCCCCACCAGGTATGGTCGGTGGTGCCGTTGCCGACCTGGTAGACCACGGTATCGCCCTTGTCACAGCGGACGAAGTAGTCCATGACATAGGAGAGGTTGTTGACATAATCGGTCATCTGCCCGCACTTCTCGACGCCCTCGGGGTACTGATAGAGGCCCCACGCGAGCATGGACGCGGAGTAGGCCATGGGGAGATTGAACTTGACGTGGTCGCCGGCGTCATACCAGCCGCCCTCGATCTCGTCGATGGTGGTGGAATCGGCGCGCCACTCGACGCGGTTCCAGTCCGGGAGTTCGCCTGCCTGCTGGCACTCGTAGAAATAGAGGGACATCTGCAATGCCTTGGCATAGTCCTGGTCGGCGGCAGAGGCCGTGAGGACGGGGAGAGTACCGGCGTTCCCCGCGAGCATCGCGCCCGCGAGCAGGAGGCCGGTGATACGCTGCAGCTTCATGATGGGTGCTCCTTTCGATGTGACGCCGTCCGCGCGGGACGGTCGAAAACGTTTTTCAGATACCTTAATCATAGCACAAAAGCAGGAAAAAGTCAACAAGGATACCTGGAAAATGTGGAAAAAGGGACGTGAGATCGCCCCCCTAGTCTGTCAGAGCATCAGGTCATGACGGGGCGTTCTCCCCCGCTCCCATCCCAGGACGTGGGCGCGGCGGCTCCATCTTTTATCGGGAGACAGTTTCGGATCCGTCTGTCACTTTGGCAACAGACGCGGTGCAGATCGTCGCTTTTGCTACAGGCTGCGGGACATCTGGATATTGCACCAAAAACGATCTCATGGTATGATATAGACACAGCACAGACCCCAGCAAGAAAATGAAGATCAACGATCACGAGTATAAAGGAGAAGATCATGATGAAAAAGGCAGTTATCGCAGCAGGCATCCTTCTGGCAGCATCCCTGATGATGACGGGTTGCAGCAGCACCAAGCAGGAGAGCGTACCCGCTCCCGCAGCGTCTATCCAGACCATCCAGACCTCTCCGGCCGCAGAGGCCGCGACCATCGCCACGGCCGAGCCCGCCGCTCCCACCGAGGCCACCGCAGCGCCGACCGAGGCCGTCACCACCGCCGCACCGGCGCCCGTTGTGACTACCGCCGCCGCTGTCAAGCCCGTAGTGACCACGACCGCAGCCGCAGTCAAGCCCGCTATGACCACGACCGCAGCCGCAGTCAAGCCCGTAGTGACCACGACCGCCGCCAAGCCCGCCGCAACGAAGCCTGCAACGACCACCGAGGCGACGCTCCCGAATCCGCCCTGCCCGACGCAGACCACCCTCGCACCCGCTCCGGCACCAGCCGTCTCTACGACCCTCGCACCCGCTCCGGCACCGGCCGTCTCTACGACCCTCGCACCGGCTCCCGCTCCCGCACCTGCTCCGGCACCCGCTCCCGAGCCGAGCCAGAACCCGGTGATGAACTTCATCGGCAACTACTCCAACGGCCGCGCGATGGTGAACGTTTCCTGCAAGGGCACCGATGCCGCATCCGTTCGGATCACCTGGGGGAGCAGCGCCTTCTACTCCTCCACCTGGACGATGAGCGGCTCGGCCAAGGTGGTCGGTGACTGCCTGATCGTCAACTACACCAACTGCACCAAGGAGACCGTTTCCTACAACACGGACGGCACCCTCAACGTGGATACGGTCGAGTACACGAACGGATCCGGCGCGCTCACCTTCCATGGCAGCACCCTCCTCTGGGATGACTACCAGGAGGATGCCGCAGACGGCCAGGTGTTCTCGTACATCTACTGATCAGCAAAGAGCCCTCGCCGCTTGGCGGGGGCTCTTCTGTCAAGATCGCCGATCTTACAGCGCATCCTTGGGGCACGCCCGCACACATTCCATGCAAAGGATGCACTCCGTCCCGTTCCTCCGTTTCCGGGAGGGGTCCGTCACATCCACCTCCATCGGGCAGACGCGCTTGCAGCGGCCGCAGGAGATGCATTTGTCCTTGTCACAGGTGACGCGGAACAGCGCAAAATAGCTCATCGGCTTCAAAAGCACCGTGATCGGGCAGATGTATTTGCAGAACGCCCTGTTATCCTTGAAAGCGAACGCGAGCGCGATGCCGACCGCGTAATACAGGACATTGCCGATGAGGAACGCCCAGAACATGATCCGCTCGAGATCGCCCACGCCCGCCAGGAACAGCATCCCGACGAACACGAACGACGCGGCGAAGGTGAGGTATCGGATCCACCCCAGCTTTTTGCGCGGTGCCTGCGGCTGCTTGTAGGGCAAGAAGTCCAGCACCATCGCCGTCCAGCAGGCGTACCCGCACCACCCCCGGCCAAAGAGCAGCGGTCCGAAGATCTTGGCCACGGCATAGTGGATCGTCGCGGCCTCGAATACCCCTGTGAACAGGTAGTACCAGAACCCCTCGATCTGCATGTTCTCGCCCCGGATCAGTCCCAGGTAGAGGAGCATATACAGGCCGACGAGGAGCTGCACGATGCGGCGTGCATACTTGTATTTGCGGATGAACAGAAAAACGCCCAGCGAGATCGATATCCCGATATAGCTGAAATTGAAGAGGTAAAAGAGATTCTCCTTCGTCAGCCAGAGCACGACCGCGACGGTCTCGAAGACGGCCAGCATCAGCAATGGCACTGCGTACTTTCGCATCTCATTTGCTCCTTTCACGCCACCGGCAGGCGCACGACCATGCGCAGGAGGAGGAGGGGGTCGGTGGAGTCGAGGCGGTCGTTTTGGTCGATGTCGCTGACGTACTTTTGCAGATCCGTCAGGGTGAGGCCGCCGAGGAGCGCCTTATTCAGGCAGATGACGTCCATGATGTCCACCGCGCCGGAGCCGTTCGTGTCGCCCATGAGCCCCTCGATCGGTGTGAACGGGACGGCCTCCGCCTCTGCGAACGCTGCAGACTGCGACCCCGCGATCCCAAGGATCCTCCCGGACGGACAGCAGAGCGCATCCGTCCCCGGGCGCACGAGGTCGTTCTCCATGAGCACCGTCCAGGACGGCGTCTCCGGGAGATGCACGGCCGTCCAGGCGGAGAGACGGTCGAAATAATGCGGCACGCGCGACGCCATCGCACGCAGCGTCGCGGCCTCGGCGGCGGTCAGCTCCCCGTCTGCCTGACGGCGGGCGAGGACGGCCTCCCAGTCCGTGATCTCGCCGTAGGCCTTGGTGCCGAGGGTCGTGCCGTGTCCCCAGACGGTCAGCGTCTCGAGGGCGGGGCAGTTCCAGAACGCATAGGCACCCACCGAACGCACCCCAGCCGGGAGCGCGATGTCCTCGAGGGACGCACAGTCGAAGAAGGCATAGTCCCCGACGGTCTCGAGCGAGGCGGGGAGCGTCACGGACGTGAGCGAGGCGCAGTAGGCGAAGGCGTAGTCGTCGATGGCGGTCAGACCGTCCGGAAGGGTCACGGTGCAGGTGGCGCTCGAGAGGAGGGCGCGCTCGGAGGTCAGGTCGCCGAACGCGAAGGGACGGATCTCCGTCACGCCTGCCGGTACGTCCGTCTCCGTCCCGGGCGCATACCAGAGCACGCCGTCGCGGATGATGAAGGGCGTCGCTTCGGCCAGTGCCGTGTCGTGCAGACAATCATAGCCGAAGGTCTCGACGGAGTCAAGTCCCTCGATGTCCGTCAGGGACGTACACCCGGAGAAGGCCTCCGGGGCGAGGACGGTCACGGTCTTGGGCAGCGAGACGCTCGTGAGCGCGGTCTGTCCCTTGCAGAGGCCGCGGCCGACGGTCGTGACGTCCCCTTTGATGACGAGGCGCGTGAACGTCCCGGCGTCCTGCCAGGGGACATCGCCGCCGTCCGGGAGCGCGCCGGCGGCGGTCAGCGTGAGGACGCCGTCCTCGAGCGTCCAGTCCACGCCGTCCCAGGAATCGTCCGCCCGCACGGGCAGCGCCGAGAGCGGCAGCATGGCCAGCGCCGCGAGCACGGCAGCAGCACGGTATCGCATATCCTACACCTCCTGACTTGCGTTTTTATGGGATGGGAAGACGGTCAGTCCTTCTTCTCGGATGGGATGGAGAATGGACAGCCGCAATAGTTCTGCCGATAGAGGCAGTATTCCGCAGAGAGGGCGATGGAGCGCTTGTAGCCGTCCTTTTTCTTGAAGTCGGACGGGAGCCACGGCACGCCGGCCTCCTGCGCGATGGCGTAGCCCGCCTCATTGATGAAGGCGGCGTCCTTGTGGGGACTGACGGTCAGGGTCGTGGCGAAGTAGTCACAGTGCATGTCATACGCGACACGCGCCGTCTCCTCGAGCCGCAGCCGGATGCACCGGCGGCAGCGCTCCCCGCGCTCGGGCTCGTCGGCGAGCTCCCGGGCGAAGGCCAAAAAGCGCTCCGGCTCGTAGGGACCCTCGATCAGCTCGACCTTCCGCGGCAGCGGCATCTCCCCGAGCAGCCGCCGCAGCTCCTGCAAACGGAAACGATACTCCTCCTCCGGGAGGATGTTGGGGTCGTAGAAATAGATCGTGACCTCCGCCTCCGGCACGAGCCGCTCGAGCACCGCGCTCGAGCAGGGCGCACAGCACGCATGGAGCAAAACATGCGCATCCCCGCGGGGGTGCGCATGCAGGAGCGCTTCCATCTCGCGCTGGTAATTGGGCTTGGGGGGCGTCATTCCTCAGTGTCCTCATCGCCGGGGACCGTGCCGGCCTCCTGGTTCTTCATGAAGGCAACGATCCCGTCCTTGACGGCCTTGGCGACCTCCTCCTGGTTGTCGAGGATCCACTGGGAGCCGTCCTCGCTGTCGTGATACTCGATCTCGATCAGGCAGCAGGGGTACTGGTTGTTGAGGATCTCGTAGAGGGTACGCTGCTCCTCGTCCTTGAGACCGCGGTCCTCGGCGGGGGTCAGCTCGGCGACGCGGTTGTAGATGTTCTCGGCGAGCGCCTTGCTCCCGGTGACGTTCTTGTTATAGAAGCACTCCGTCCCCTCGGACTGTCCTGCCTCTGTGGAGGTGTTGGCGTGGAGGGCGACATAGGCGGCGCATCCCAGGGAATTGCCGCGCTCGACCTTGGTCTTGACGCTGTCGTCCGTCTCGGCCATGTAGACGCGGTAGCCATCGACCTCGAGCAGCGCACGGACGCGCCCGGCCAGGTCGAACATGGCCTCCTCCTCGGTAGTCTCCCCGTCACAGGCGAAGATGTGATCCTCCTGCGTGGAGGGGCTCAGGAAGATGGCCTTGGAATTGTCGATGGGGGGCTCGGTGGTCGGCTCCTCGCTCGCGGCGGTCGGGATGGCCTGCGGGGCCTCGCCGCCGGTCGCCTCGGCGTCCTTGTCCTTCTTGCTGCATCCCTTGGCGATGCTGACGATGAACACGATCAGCAGCACCAGCACGACCAGTGCGCCGAGCAGTCTGTCCCAGCGCGCACGCCGTACCATGGAACGTTTCTGATTTGCCATAGATCTGTTTGCTCCTTATCCATATTGACCGATCCGGATGACCGGTCTGTCCCGATCCATCTGGTATGGATCGTCCTTCTCTGTCATCCCCATCCAGGGGAGTCCACTTATTATTATACACGACACGGCGCCCGATGTCAAGGCCGCTGCGTCCCTTGGGAAACGAACGCGCCGTCAGTGCAGATCAGTCTCGATGTGATACCTCGGCCGCTGCTTCGTCTCCAGGTAGATCTTGCCGATGTATTCCCCGACGATGCCGATGGAGAGGAGCTGCAAGCCCCCCAATCCCCAGACGGAGACCGCGAGGAACGTCCATCCGTCGACGGTGAAGCCCTGGAAGTGGCGCACGAGGATGTAGGCGAGCATCCCGATCGTGACCAAGAAGATGGCGAACCCCAGCCAGGTGATGAGCCGGATCGGCTTGACGGAGAGCGACGAGATCCCCTCGAACGCGAACGCCAGCATCTTCCGCAGCGGGTACTTCGACTCGCCCTGCTGGCGGGCAGCACGGGCATACCGCACCTCGCCTGTCCGGAAGCCCAGCATCGGCACGATGCCGCGCAGGAAGAGGTTGACCTCCCCGTACCCCGCGAGCGCCTCGAGCGCGCGGCGGCTCATGAGCCGGTAGTCCGCGTGGTCATAGACGAGATCGGCGCCCAGCGCGCCCATGAGACGGTAATACCCATGCGCCGTGCTGCGCTTGAAGGCCGTGTCGGACGCGCGGTCGCTGCGCACCCCGTAGACGATCTCGCACCCGTCCGCATACTGGCGGAGCATGTCGTCCATGGCATCTACATCGTCCTGGAGGTCGGCATCGAGCGAGATGGCCGCCTCGCAGAGGTCCTTAGCCGTCATCAGGCCGGCGAGGAGGGCGTTCTGATGGCCGCAGTTGCGCGAGAGCTTGATCCCGCGGAACCGTGCATCCTGCGCGTGCAGCGCACAGATGACCGCCCATGTGCCGTCCCTCGAGCCGTCATCGACCAAAATGGCAAAGCTCCCCGCTGCCGCGAGACCGGCAGCGGTGAGCCCGTCGAGCTTTTCTGTGAGCCGCGCCGCCGTGACCGGGAGCGCGTCCTCTTCGTTATAGCAGGGGACGACCAGCGCGAGCAGCGGCGCGGGACGTTTTTCCTGATCCGTCATTGCTTGGCCAGCTCCGCGAAGGTCGGCGCCGTGCCTACACCAGCGCTGGTGGAATAGACCAGGATCGTGGAGGCGTCGCTCGCGTTGACGGCGCCGTCCATGTTGACGTCCGCGGCCTTCTGGTCATCGCCGGTGAGGATCGGTGCATGACCGACGCCCATCTCGGCAGAGTGGGTGAGGATGTCGGAGGCGTCCTTGGCGTCGATGGCAGAATCACCGTTGACATCGCCGAGCGCATAGCCGCTGACGGCCTGGTCGAGGACGCGGGCGATCAGGGCCTGTCCCTCCTCGGTCAGGTTCATGCGCGGGAGGGTGGGATAGGAGAAGCGATAGGCGCGCTTCTCGATCCACGAATAGGCATCCACGACCGCATAGCCGTGGGCGTCGGCCGTCTCCCGGATGGCCTTGTTGGCGTAGTTCGAGCAGACGGCGGAGATCGGGTTGATGATGGTGCGCAGGCCGGTCTGACGGTCGCCGTCGAGCTGGTCGTAGTTCTCCACGGTGTTCATGCAGTTGAACGTGTTGATGAAGACGACCTTGGCGTTCGTGTACTCGCTGAGGCGGTCGCCGATGGCGGCGAGGTTCGTCTGGACGCTCTCCTTGTTCGAGCGGACGGCCGCACCGAGGCGGTTGGAGTACGGGATGAGCTGGTTGGCGCTCTTGAAGCCGAGCTCCGCGAGGGGCTTGGTGAAGAGGTCCTTGCTGTCCGTCAACTCCAGCTCGTCTGCGATGGTGCGCAGCTCATCGAAGAAGGGGTCCATGATGTCGCGCATGCCGGCCTCGACGATGATGATGTCGGCATCGGACAGCGCGGCCTTGACCTCGTCCTGGTCGAGCTTGGCGAGGAAGGCCTCGGTGTGGCCGTAGTATTCAGAAAAATCGGTGACCTCGGCGCCGGTCTGGTCGGCATAGATCTCGAGATAGGTCTTTTCGCCGTTCTCGAAATAATCACCGAGGGTGATGCTGTCGCCGAGCACGACGATCTTGGGCGCATCGGCAGCGGTGGTGCAGGGCAGCACGCCGGCCGTCATCGCGGCACAGGCGAGCAGGGCCGTCATACGGCGGATATGTCTCATCATAGGGATACCTCCGATCCATGTGCGTGGATGTCCACATTTGTTGAGATACTTCTTTCCATCTTTCATTTTATAACAAGATGGCCAGGATGTCAAGTGACAAAATACGCCAACCTTCGGGGTCTGTGACATTGCACAAAAACAGGCGCGCGATCCTCCCTCCAGTCAGGGAAAACGGCAGGAGGCCGGCGCCCTGCGGCACCGGCCTCTGATCGGCAGCGCTCAGCTCTTGACCGGCAGCGTCACGAGCTTGACGACGGCTTTCAGGACGTTCAGCGCGTCCGTCGTGTCGATCTCGCCGGACTTGTCGACATCCGCATTGGCCTTGGCCACGGCGGACAGCGTCGCACCGCCGAGGAGACTCTTATTGATCAGAATGACGTCCATGATGGACAGCGCCCCGTCCTCGTCGATGTCGCCATAGGAAGGGGCGGGGGCGGCCAGAAGGGCATAGGGGATGTCGTTTTCCTTCGCATACGTCTCGGCCGTGCTCCCGGGGTAGACGGAGAGGGTGAGGGCGGGGCAGTTGTAGAACGCCATGTCGCCGATCTCAGTCACGCCCCCCGGGATGGTCACGGAGGTCAGGCCCTCGCAGCCTCCAAACGACCCGTTGCCGATGCTCGTCAAGCTGGCCGGAAGGGTCACGGCGGGCAGGCCAACGCAGCGCCAGAACGCCCCCTCCCCGATGCTCGTCACGCCCGCCGGGATCGTCACGGACGTCATGCTCTCACACTGAGAGAACGCATAGTCGCCGATGGCCGTCACGCCCTTCGGGATCGTGACGTCGCCCTCACAGGTCGAGCCGTCGAGCAGGACGCCGCTCACGATGACAAGGGGATCAGCCTCCCGCAGTGCAGCGAACCAGGGCGTCTCCTTGAACGCATTGAGGCCGATCACCGTCACGCTCTCCGGGACGGTCACGTCGGCCAGGCTCGTGCATCCGTAGAACGCCTCTTTCCCGACTGTCTCGACGCCCTCCGGGATCGTGACGGACGTCAGTGCCTTACAATTTGCGAACATGGTCAACGAGATGTATCCCAGGTTTTTGGATAACGTGACGTCCGTCAATCCACCGCATCCCTCGAACACGCTGGCACCGACCTCCGTCACGCTGTCCGGGAGGGTCACGGACGTCAGACTGCCGCAGTTCATGAACGCCGCCTGTCCGATGGACGTCACGCTCTCCGGGATCGTCACAGACGTCAAGCCCTCACATTCCGAGAACGCATAGCTCCCGATGGTCGTCACGCCCGCCGGGATGGTGACGGCGCCCGTGCATGCGGTACCGTCGATCACGATGCCGTTCACGATGACGAGCGGGTCGGCCTCCTGCTTCGCGGCGAACCACGGTGTCCCTTTGAACGCCCACTCGCCGATGGTCGTCACGCCCGCCGGGATGGTCACGTCGGTCAGGCTCGTGCAGCCGGAGAACGCCTCGGTCCCGATGGCCGTCACGCTCTCCGGGATGGTCACGTCGGTCAGGCGCGTGCAGCCGTAAAACGCCATCTCGCCGATCACCGTCACGCTCTCCGGGATCGTGACCGACGTCAGCGACTCGCATCCTGCGAACAGATCAAACGCGATGGCCTCGATGCCCTGCGGGAGGGTGACGTCCGTCAAGGCGGTGCAATGCATGAAGGCATTCCCCATCTCCTTGACGCTGTCCGGGAGGACGACAGACGTCAGGCGCTCGCAGGAGGCGAACGCGGCGTTGTCGATGCGCTCCACGCCCTCCGGGATCGTGATCGATGTCAGCGCCGTGCCGCAGAACGCCTGGTTGCCGATCGTTTTCACGGTGGACGGGAGCGTGACCGTCTCCAGCGCGAGGCAGCCATTGAACGCCCAGTTGCCGACCTCCGTCATGCCCTCCGGGATGGTCACGGAGGTCAGGCTCTCGTTTCCGTTGAACGCACCGCCGTTGATGATCGTCAGCGGCTTGCCGCCGAGCGTCGCGGGGATGACCACATCGGTGTCCTGCCCCGTATACTCGAGCAGGACCGCCTCCCCATCCCAGATGGCATAGAGATAGTCCCCCTCTTTCAGCATCCCGTCATCCTCTGCGGCGGCGGTGATGGCGTATGTCTCCGCGAAAGGCACAGCAGGGACGGCGGTCAGCATCAGTGCCGCACAGAAAGCGGCGAGCATCCTCGTTCTCATAAAGCATCCTCCTTGCTGTTTGTCAAGATCACTTATACTTGCTGTTCTTGAGCATCACGACTGCGCAGATGATGGTCGGCACGATGGACACGAGCAGTGCGAAGGGCGTGGTCGGGAAGGGCAGGTCGGGGGTGTTCATGCCGTAGAAGCTGAAGACCATGGTCGGGATGGACATGATGATGGTGATGACGGTCAGGCGCCACATGACGATGTTCAGATTGTTCGAGATCACCGACCCGAACGCCTCGACCATCGAGGAGATGATGCCCGAATAGATATTGCTCATCTCGATCGCCTGCCGCACCTCGATCAGGACGTCCTCGAGGAGATCCTGGTCCTCGTCATAGAGCTTGATCGTGCGCCCGCGCAGGAGCTTCTCGATCGTGACCTCATTGGCCTTGAGGGAGGTGGAGAAGTACACGAGGGACTTCTCGAGCTCGAGCATCTGGATCAGCTCCTGGTTCTTCATCGCGCCGCTGAGCTTTTGCTCCATGACGGCGCTGGTCTTGTCGATCTGCTTGAGGTCCTGGAGGTAGATGGCGGTGATGCGGAGCAGGAGCTGCATCACGAAGCGCGTCTTCATCCGGGTCTGGATGCCCTTGACGACGCCGTCGGCCATGTCGCTCAGGATGCGGTTGCTGCGCAGGGAGATGGTGAAGACATAGTCCTCGGTGATGATGATGCCGAGCGGGACGGTGAAGAAGAGGATGGTCTCCTCCGCCTGCATCTCGCTGACGGCGGTGTCGACGATGATGAGCGTCTGGTCGTCCTCACGCTCGATACGCGAGGACTCCTCCTCATCGAGGGAGGAGCGCACGAAGCCGCTGTCTAGTCCGAATCCCTCGATCAGCCCCTGCACCTCCTGTGCCGTGGGGTCGATGACGGAGATCCAGCACCCCGGGACGGGCGCCGGTACTTCACGGACGATATTGTCCTGTGTCTGGTAGAAATGGATCATGGGTAAGACCTCCTTGCCATGTTTCGATTGGGATAGATGATCGCCCGTAAGGGTCAGCAGACATGTCCTTTCCACCACACTTTCTGTTCTTGGTCTCGCAGCACGGTCAGAGACGGGTGCTGCCATACCTTTTATTATAGCACATAGACGGCGATCTTGCAAGTTTTTTTTTCGGGGATGTCCGGCGGCCGGGGACGGATGGTCCCGGGCGGGATCTGGGCTTGCATTTTCCCGCGGGATATGTTATAATAATATGACTGACCGCGGCAGGAACGAACGCCTGCCGCCTGCTATCGAACATCAAGGCGATGCACCCTCGTGTATCGCCGTTGCGTGTTGCACGAAAAGAAAGGGATGGATGCAATGGGTATCATGGAGATCTTCGCACAGCTCGAGCAGGGACGCGCCGGGGGCGGCAAGCCCCAGTGGCTCATCGTCGGCCTCGGCAACCCCGGGATGCAGTACGAGCACACGCGCCACAATGCCGGCTTCATGGCGATCGACACGGTCGCGGCGGCCGAGGGCGTCAAGATCGACCGCATGAAGTTCAAGGGCTACGTCGCGGACTGCACCCTCGGCGGGCAGCGCTGCCTCCTCCTCAAGCCGCAGACCTACATGAACAACAGCGGCGAGGCCGTCGTGGCGGCGATGCAGTTCTACAAGCTGGACATCGAGCATGTCATCGTTATGTTCGACGACATCTCCCTCGCCCCGGGCAGGCTGCGCATCCGCCGCAAGGGCAGCGCGGGCGGCCACAACGGCATCAAGAGCATCATCGAGCTGACCGGCTCGGATGCGTTCCCAAGGATCAAGCTGGGCGTCGGTGCCAAGCCGCGCAGGGAGATGGATCTCGCAGACTGGGTGCTGAGCAAATTCCGCCCCGAGGAGGCCGAGGCGCTCGCAGAGGCCTGCAAGCACGCCGACGCCGCTGTCCGTCTCATGGTCGCCGGGGACACCGACAAGGCCATGAGCCAGTATAACGCGTGACGTCCGCAAGAGAAAGAGAAGCTAGAACGTAAGACCGAACGACAAAACGAAAGTGAGGTAGACCATGGACTTCTTTACGCAGACCTTCGCCGAGCTGCCCGACTATGCCCGGCTCCTGGATGCGCTCGACACCGGCGAGGTGCCTGTCTGTGTGACGGGACTCTCCGCCGTCCACAAGGCGCAGCTCGCCCTGACGCTCGCCGGACGGAACGTCCCGCCGCTGCTCATCCTCACCGGCACCGAGTCCGAGGCCGTCAAGCTCGTCGCCGACATCAACGGCATGGCCGGGACGACGACCGCCCTCCATTTCCCCGCCCGCGAGCTGCTGTTCACCCAGGCGGAGAGCCGCTCCTACGAGTATGAGCACGAGCGTCTGCGCGTCCTCAGCGAGGTCGTCCGCGGGAACGTGCGGATCGTCGCGGCCGGTGCGGAGGCCATGCTCCAGCCGACCATCCCGCCCGAGACGCTGCGCAGCTCGTTCATCCGTCTCGCCTGCGGGGACACCGTCGACCTTGAGGACCTGCAGGCCCGCCTCGTGCAGGCGGGGTATGTCCGCTGTGAGAAGGTCGAGGGGCGGGGACAGTTCGCCGTCCGCGGTGCCATCGTGGACGTGTTCCCCGTGCAGATGGAGATGCCCGTGCGCTTCGAGCTCTGGGGCGACGAGATCGACACCATGGGCAGCTTCGACCCCGACACCCAGCGCCGCACCGACCCCCTCGAGCGTGTCGAGATCTCGCCCGCGGCGGAGCTGCTCTATGACCCCGCCGAGCTGCGTGCCAAGCTCGAGAAGCACGCGTCCAAGCTGCGCGGCAAGTACGCCGAGGCCGCCCGTGCCGCCATCGCCCACGACATCGAGCGCCTCGATGCCGGTCTGGGCCTTGCCAACATCGACAAGTATTACAGCCTCATCTACCAGCACACCCTCCTGACCGACTACCTCCCCGGCACGATCCTCCTCTCCGAGACCGCCGACATCCACCGTCAGCTCCAGTCGCTCACGGCCCAGCAGCGGGAGGACAGCGCGCTCCTCCTCGAGCAGGGGACGATCTGCAAGGGCCTCGACGGTGCGCTCCTCGACTATGCCGGCCTCCAGGACGTCCTCACTGACCGTGACTGCGTCTACATGAGCCAGTTCCTCCAGGGCGGCGAGCGCGTGCCGTTCCGCCGGATCATCAGCATGGAGGCGCTCCAGAACGCCACCTGGGGCGGCGAGATCGGACAGCTCGTCGAGGATCTGCGCGAGTATATCAATGACGGCTATCGGACCGTCATCGCCGTCGGCAGCGAGAAGGTGCTGCCCATCCTCTTCAAGGACCTCGACGAGCTGGGCATCCGCTGCGCCATCGCCGAGGAGGACGACCTCTGTCCGCCAGGCGGCGTGCTCCTGATCGCGCGGCAGATCAGCGCGGGCTTCGCCTATCCCGAGAACAAGACCGCCCTCATCGTCCAGACGCGGATGCACGCCGCCCGCAAGCGCAAGCATGCCCACAAGACCGGCATGGAGATCCGCACGCTCGGCGACCTCCATCCCGGCGACCTCATCGTCCACGAGATGCACGGCATCGGGCGGTTCCTGGGCATCAAGAAGATGGTCATCGACGGCATCTCCAAGGACTATATCACCATCCAGTACGCCGGGACGGACAAGGTCTATCTCCCGGTCATCCAGCTCGACATGGTCAGCCGCTACATCGGCGCGGCGGACGAGGCGAACGTCAAGCTCTCGCGCCTGTCCTCGCCCCAGTGGCAGAAGACCTGCCGCAGTGTCCGCAAGGCCGTGCAGGACATGGCCGAGGAGCTGGTCAAGCTCTACGCGCGCCGCGAGAAGAGCGAGGGCTATGCCTTCGAGCCGGACGACGAGCTCCAGCGCAGCTTCGAGGAGCGCTTCCCCTACGCCGAGACCGACGACCAGCTCCGCTCCATCGACGAGATCAAGAACGACATGATGCGGCCGCATCCCATGGACCGCCTGCTGTGCGGAGACGTGGGCTTCGGCAAGACGGAGGTCGCGTTCCGGGCGGCGATGAAGTGCGTCCTCTCGAATCGGCAGTGCGCCATCCTCACGCCGACCACCGTCCTCGCGATGCAGCACTATCGGACGGCGCTCCAGCGCTTCGACCGCTCGCCTGTGCGCATCGAGATGCTGTCCCGATTCCGTTCGGCCAAGGAGCAGAAGAAGATCCTCGAGGACCTCGAAAAGGGCAAGATCGACATCATCATCGGTACGCACCGCATCGTCCAGAAGGATGTGAAGTTCCATAATTTGGGACTCGCCGTCATCGACGAGGAGCAGCGCTTCGGCGTGCGCCACAAGGAGCGCTTCAAGGAGATGTTCGCGGGCATCGACGTGCTGACGCTCTCCGCCACGCCCATCCCGCGTACCCTGAACATGGCGCTCTCCGGCATCCGCGACATGAGCGTCCTCGCCGACCCGCCCCAGGACCGCTACCCCGTGCAGACGGTCGTGGCCGAGCAGCAGGACGGCCTCATCCGGCAGGCGATCTCCCGCGAGCTCAAGCGCGGCGGGCAGGTCTACTACATCCACAACCGCATCGGCACCATCGCCAAGTGCGCCGCCAGGATCCAGGAGATGTTCCCGGAGGCGTCCATCGCCATCGCGCACGGGCGGCTCTCCGAGGAGGAGATGGAGAGCATCTGGCAGAGCGTGGTCGACGGGGAGACGGACATCCTCGTGTGTACGACCATCATCGAGACGGGTGTCGACGTGGCCAACGCGAACACGCTCATCATCGAGGACTCCGACCGCTTCGGCCTCTCGCAGCTCTACCAGCTCCGCGGCCGTGTGGGACGGTCGAATCGGCGTGCCTACGCGTATTTCTTCTTCCAGCGCGACAAGGTGCTGACGGAGGTCGCCACCAAGCGCCTCGACGCCATGCGGGAGTTCACGCAGTTCGGCTCGGGCTTCCGGATCGCACTGCGCGACCTGGAGATCCGCGGCGCGGGCAGCATCCTCGGCGGCAGTCAGCACGGGCATATGGAGACGGTCGGCTATGACATGTACATGCAGATGCTCGGGGACGCCATCGCGGAGGCGAAGGGCGAGAAGGTCAAGCACCAGGCCCCCTGCACGGTGGACATCCAGATCGACGCCTATATCCCGGAGGTCTATATCGGCGACACGGCCTCGCGCCTCGAGATGTACCGTAAGATCGCGTCTGTCCGGGATGAGCACGACGAGAGCGAGCTGATCGACGAGCTGATCGACCGCTACGGCGACCCGCCGCAGGCGATCCTGGGGCTCATCAAGGTGTCGCTGCTGCGCAATTCCGCGGCGGCGCTCGGCATCACGGAGATCACGCAGCGCGGCCAGCGTCTGCTGTTCTACATCCAGGAGCCGACCATGGAGCAGACCACCGCGCTCTCCCAGCGCTTCCGCGGGCGGGTGGTGTATTCGTGTACCGGCGAGCGGTACTATATCGCCATCGACCTCGGCAAGGGCCAAAAGTCCGCCGCGCTCATGCAGGACGTCATCTTCACGATGCGGGATGCGGGGTGAGACCGTCATGAAGGACACGAAAAAGTGCGGCATCGTCCTCGTCATCCTGGGACTGGGGGCGACGGCCATCGCCGGGAGCATCGCGCTCGTCCATTGGATGACGTTCCTCCTCACGGATACGCCCGGGATCGGCATCATCGGCGGCGCGGATGCCCCGACCGCGGTCTATCTCGGCGGTGTGATATGGCGGCAGATGGGGCGATATATGATCGTCGGCATCGCAGGCCAGCTCGTCGCGGCGGTGGGGGCGTGGCTCATCTTGCGGATGAAGAGGCACTGAACGCCCATCCTATCCAATACTGCATACTACAAGAAAGGAGCCACCATGTCGGACTTCCACGAAGAGCCCATCGGCGGCGGGATCATCGTCTGCACCTCGCAGGCGCACCGATTCGGGACGGACGCGTTCCTGTTGACGAGGTTCTCACGTTACCGTGAAAAAGACCTCGTCACCGAGCTGGGGACGGGGTGCGGAATCATCCCGCTTTTGATGCAGAAGCACCGTCCGCCGCGGATGATCTGGGCGGCGGACATCCAAGAGAACGCCATCGAACAGCTCACCGCCGGGATGGCCGCGAGCGGCATCACGGACGGCATCACGCCCGTCTGCGCCGACCTGCGCGAGCTCTGGGACGGTGCGCCGCTCGAGCACTGTGACCTCGTCCTCTGCAACCCGCCCTACCAGCCGCCCGGGAGCGGCTTCGAGGCGGCGGATGCGTCCCAGCGCATCGCCCGTCACGGCATCCACTGCACCCCCGAGGACGTCTGCCGGGCGGGGGCACGGCTCCTCAAGCAGGGCGGACGCCTGTGCGTCTGCGGACGGCCGGAGCGTCTGCCGGACTACATCTGCGCCATGCGTGCGGCCGGGACGGAGCCCAAGCGTCTGCGGTTCGTCCAGAAGACGGCGGCGGACCGGCCTTGGCTCTTTTTGCTCGAGGGCAAGCGCGGGGCGGCGTCGTTCCTGCAAATGGAGCCGCCCTTCATCATGTACGAGAACGGGACGCTGACCGCCGAGGCGGCCGCGCTCTACACCAACGGAGAGGAGACATCCACATGAGCGGAACGCTATACGTCACCGGCACCCCTATCGGCAATCTGGAGGACATCACGCTGCGGCAGCTGCGCATCCTGAAGGAGGCGGCGTTCATCGCGGCGGAGGACACACGCGTCACCCGCGGGATGCTGACGCATTTCGACATCCACACCCCCCTGACCGTCTGCAACGAGAACACGCCCCGTGAGGCGCTCGAACGCATCGCCGACCGCATCGCCGCGGGCGAGTCCTGCGCGGTCGTGACGGACGCCGGGATGCCCTGCATCTCCGACCCGGGGGAGAAGCTGGTGCGGATCTGCCGGGAGCGCGGGCTCCCCGTGGAGGCTGTGCCGGGGCCGAGCGCGGTCGTGACGGCGCTGGCCGTCAGCGGCGGCAGCACGGCGCAGTTCGCGTTCTACGCGTTCCTGCCGACGGGCCCGAAGGTCAAGAAGCAGCGCGCCGCCATGCTCGCCGCGATCGCCCGGGAGGACAAGACGTCCGTCCTCTACGAGGCGCCCCACAAGCTCTGCGCGACGCTCGAGGACCTGCGCGGGGCGCTCGGGGGCGAGCGGGTCGTGTCGTTCTGCCGGGAGCTGACCAAGGTGCATGAGGAGGTGCTGCGGATGACGCTCGACGAGGCGGTCGCGTATTACGGGGAGCATGCCCCGCGCGGGGAGTTCGTCCTCGTGATCGACGGCCGTCCGCCCGAGGACGAGACCTGCTCCCTCGAGGACGCCGTCGCCCTCGCCCGCCGTGCTGTCGCCGATGGCATGCCCGCCTCCGCCGCCGCCAAGCAGGCCGCCAAGGAGACCGGCATCCCCAAGAGCGAGATCTATCGGGTGCTGCATGAGGGAGACTGAGGAGGGTCGACATGCTATTGGATCTGATCGAGCTGATACTTGATCTCGTGTTCGACGGGATCGAACGGCTCATCGACTCGTTCTACACGAGCGAAAGACTGGGGACCTACGGCGAGCGCATGATCGAGAAGATGCTCAAAAAGCTCGACCGTTCAGGTAAAAAGGGGACGATCCTCAAGAACGTCTACCTTCCCAAGGAGGAGGGCGGCACGACCGAGGTCGACCTTTTGTATATCACACAAAAGGGCATCTTCGTGTTCGAGAGCAAGAACTATTCCGGGTGGATCTTCGGCAACAGTAAGGATCTTTACTGGACACAGTCGCTCGGCAAGCGTAAGAAGAATCGTTTCTATGACCCGATCAAGCAGAACGAGACGCATATGAAGTGCCTTGCGCACCATCTTTGGCGCGAGGTGCCGATGTTCTCGCTGGTCGTGTTCTCGGAGCGCTGTGAGCTGAAGAACGTCACGTTCGACCCGGAAAAAGCGCGTGTGCTGAAGCGTGGCGAGCTGGGGCGCGTCATGTGCGAGCTCTGGGATGCCGCGCCGGATGCCCTCACCGAGGCGGAGATCTCGGACATCGTCACCGCGCTCACGCCGCTGACGGAGGTCGACGAGACCGTGAAGAAGGCGCATGTCGAGGCGATCCGTGAGGAGATGGCCAAGCACGACCCTGTCTGCCCGCGGTGCGGCGCGAAGCTCGTCCTGCGCACGGCCAAAAAAGGCGCGAACGCCGGCGAACAGTTCTACGGATGCTCGCGCTTCCCGAAGTGCCGCTATGTCCAAAAGAATAGGACAAGAGACTGAAAAAACCACGCCCCACCGGTCAAAAACGACCGATGGGGCGTGACATATCTGCTGATGATCGATGCGATCACTGCTCCTGGCGCTTTTCCTGGAGGGTGAGCTGGACGTCGAGGGTCTCGCCGCTGCGGTAGATGGTGAGGGAGATGGTGTCGCCGGCGTTGTGCTGGTCCTTGATCTCGGTGAGCTCGTTCATCGTGGTGATCTCCTGGCCGTCGATGGCGGTGATGACGTCATGCTCGCGCAGACCGGCCAGATCGGCCGCGCCCCCCTCGACCACAGAGTACACATACACGCCCTGCGGCAGGTTGAAGCGCTCTGCATCCGCCTCCGTCACGTTCACGCCCGAGATGCCGAGCTGCGGACGGCCGGTCACATAGCCGTTGTTGATGAGGTCGTCGATGATAGACTTGGCGTCCGAGATCGGGATCGCGAAGCCCAGGCCCTCAACGGAGTCAGAGCCGTAGGTGGAGCCCATCTTCGCGGAGTTGATGCCCACGACCTGACCATAGGCATTGAGCAGCGGGCCGCCGGAGTTGCCGTGGTTGATGGCGGCATCCGTCTGGATCAGGGTCATGTCCTTCTCGTTGATCGTCACGTCACGGTTCAGCGCGGAGACGATGCCGCAGGTGGTCGTGCCGAAGAGCTCGAAGCCCAGCGGGTTGCCGATCGCGACCACCAGCTCGCCGACGCTGAGCTGGTCGCTGTCGCCGAACTCGGCCGGGGTCAGACCGGTCGCGTCGATCTTGAGGACGGCAAGGTCGGTCTGGAGGTCGTAGCCGACGATCTCGGCATCGTACTCGGTCTCGTTGTCATCGCCCATGACCACGGACACGCTGACCGCCTTGCCCGCCTTGTACTCGCTGGAGTCATCATAGATGCAGTGGGCATTGGTGATGATGTAGCCGTTCTCACTCATGACGATGCCTGTGCCTGTGCCGGTCATGGTCTGCTTGCCGGAGCCGCCGTCGCTGAAGCCGCCGTAGAAATTGAAGCCCCAATAGCTCGAGGTCTGCGGCTCAAACTCGAAGTTCGCACTGATGCCGACCACGGACGGGAGCGCCTTGTTGACGATCTCCGGGATGGTCAGGGCGTCCTTCGGGGCGGCCAGCGAGATCCAGCTCGCGGCGTTGGAGACCGCAGCGTTCGTGGCTGCCTCCGTCGCACCGACCTCGGCGTCCTCGTCGGTCGTCTGGGGGATCGCGGCCTCGCTCTCGGCGCTCGAGCTCCAGTCACGGGCGGTCTCCTTGCCGAAGAGCTTGTACATCTCGATCGAGGAGACGGACACGATCGCCAGCGCGGCGAGCCCCGCGAGCACCTTCAGGAAGACCTTGCCGCCGGACGGCTTCTTGCCGTTCTGCCCGCTGGAGGGGTCGGAGTAGTAGTTGGAGTAGCTGTTGCCCTGGCCGCTGGCGTCATCGTAGTGGTCGACGTAGCTCTGGTCACCGCTGTTATCGTAGGAATTGTAAGCGTTGTAGTTGTTGTTCTGATCCATCATGATGAAGACCATCCTTTCTATCTTGCTCAGCGTGTTTGCTGAGGTGTTGTTTTTTGTTTACAAGTATTATTATACTCTGGTTTGTGATAAATTCATGATAGGCTTTCAAAAACAAGGTCAAAAGCAAATGGACGGCCCGCGTGGGGATCATGAAGGGGCGTGCGGGATCGTCTATATATAATGTGTCCCGCGGAGAGGCCGTAAGATGACGATGATAGATGCACTATCTCCCATCCTGCGCAGCTGCGTCGACTGATCGTTTTCGGAAAATTTAGGGAAAAGTCTGACCAGTGGTCGGCCAAGGGGGCTCGTTTTCGACTGGAGATGATCGGAGAAATGGTCATGTCGATCCAGAAATGGGAATATTTGCCTCTTCCATTGTGTGAAACATACAAAAAGGTCGAGAAAAAACATGCGATATTTTCAAGGAAAAAAGAAGATCGGGGATTGACGATCCAAAAATAATATGCTAAAATATGAATATAAAACATAGGAGCCCAGCGGCTCCCTATGTTTGATGCATAGACCAACGGGAAATGTGCGGCGCGACCACCAAGTAGAGCAGGTGGACACGGCGGACAGGCGGTGCGGCCATAAGGCAGTTTGTGGGCGCACGGTCATACGACACTTGCTTCTGGCACCAGTGATAGGTATTTTCACGCAGCAAACGCCGCAGCGATGCGGTGGGTCTGAGTTCGTGCAGCCGATGCGAGAGCATGGGCGGCATGAGGAGCAAGAGGGATGCATGTGAAGGAAGACCATGCGGAGACATGCGACGCCTGAGCGTGCAAACGATCATGCATAAAAATGTACACAAGAAGAGAGAGGTAATCGAACAATGAAGAAGTCATTTCTGAAAAGAGTGATGGCAGCGGCGATCGCCGTACCGGTCGCTCTGTCCCAGACTGTGCTGTTCACTTCTTTCGCAGAGGGTGAGACAGCAAAGGTCCTCAGCACCAAGACCTTCACTGATGTTGAGTCCGATGTTGAGATCAATGTGCCTACCCTGGCGGCCAATGGCTCGTACAAGGCTCCCGAGGCTGGTACTCCTTATGCGTATGTGCAGGAGTCTGACTGGTATGAGGAGATGCAGGCCGCAGTCAACGACCTGATCGGCACGACCCAGACGCTGAACACCAACGCGATCGCACAGCGCATCGAGAGCAACGAGTGGTGGAGCGATGAGGCGAGAGACATTTTCTCCCAGGCAGGCGCTGTCAAGGCAACTGCGACTGTGAACGACTCCGACGTGACTGTCGTATTCGACATCAACTACAACTACTCCCAGCAGATCATCGACGCAGTTTATGACAGACTGCCGGAGTATGACAGCGATGTAAAGCTGGATCTGTCCACGAGCTCCAAGGTCGCTGGCACTGTTACCGTCAAGATCGACACCAGCGAGCTGGCGAGCAAGAAGGTATCTGCTACCGTAGAGACCAACATCGAGGGCCTGAAGGGCAACTCCGCTGCGGATGCTGCTGCGTATGTACAGAGCCTGTTCGACGCTGCCAAGGCAGACGTTGAGGCCGCTGTTGCAAAGGCAGAGGCTGAGGCCAAGGCCGCTGGCGATACCGACAAGGCTTATCGCATCGGCTCCCTGCTCGACGAGAACTACGAGGAGATCGTAGCTGACTATCAGAAGAGGGTCGACAGGATCAAGAAGTATCTGGACAAGGCTGACAACGCACAGTTCAAGGGCTCCTACGAGCACGAGGCTGATGCTGACGCGCTGCTCGCTGATGTCAAGGCCGACCTGACCGAGAAGTTCCCGAACCAGAAGAGACTGGAGAACATCCCGAACAGCATCGATGAGGCAGTTGCGCGCAGCAAGTTCACGAAGGCTTCTGAGCTGCTGAGCATCGTTGTTGGGGACATCAACGCCAACGAGACCGTTGCGGCACAGGGCTACAGCGTAGAGCTGACCTCCAACGACATCGTAGAGGTAGCAAAGTCCGCTTATGACATCACCGCTGAGGTAGACGCTGCCGGCAACCAGATCGCTGGTGAGGCTTGGGGCTATCTGCCGGATGAGGTGACGGACTACAGCATCTACACCGACTTCATCACCAAGGAGCTCGCAAAGCAGGATCTGGAGCTCGACGGTGAGATCCAGGGCGTCAAGGTATTCGAGGCAGAGGGATCCAGCGACGCTGATGCGCTGACCGCTGAGGGCACGCTGAACGTTTACCGCGTGATCTACTTCGAGGTCAAGGAGATCGAGGAGACCACCGAGGATACCACTGAGGAGACGACCGAGGACACCACCGGCGAGACCGAGGACACCACCGGCGAGACCGATGTGACCGAGGAGCCCACGGAAGTGACCGAGGAGCCCACCGGCGAGACCGAGGAGCCCACGGAAGTGACCGAGGAGCCCACCGGCGAGACCGAGGAGCCTACCGGCGAGACCGAGGAGCCTACCGGCGAGACTGAGGAGCCTACCGGCGAGACCGAGGAGCCTACCGGCGAGACTGAGGAGCCTACCGGCGAGACCGAGGAGCCGACCGGCGAGACCCAGAACCCCACCGGCGAGACCGAG
>CACWPL010000028.1 GCA_902762785.1 uncultured Ruminococcus sp.
CCGTAGATCAGGCCCTGGATGCCGGCGATGATGGTGAACTCCGGCAGGAACGCGCCCGTCGGGTTGGCGATGAAGCCGACCACATCGCAGATCATGCCCGCGGCGAACGCCACGGCAGGCCCCCCGAGCATGCCGATCACCGCGATGGCCAGGAACGCGAAATTGATCTTGAACAGCGGCAGGTTGATGGTGAACTTCTCGATGATCATGGAGATGGCGATGAACAGGCCGGTCATCGTCAGGGTGCGCAGGTCGCCGAACTCCTTGGCGGAGCGCTCAAATGCAGAAAAAATGCTCTTCATAGTGTTACCTCCTTACAGTACAGTGAAGAACGGGCTTCTAACGGAATGCGAACGAAACGTTCCGCATCGTGTACGTTCCAAAGGTAACATATGAAGAGCTTTGAAATGATACATTCAGCGGGATGCGGAGCCTATACCGCAAGGATACGCCCGATCGGGATGCATCCTTTTCGTCCCACCGGCAACTCCCCGTCCAGTGGGCACTTAACGCACAGGCTCCTACTCTGTGTGAGTTCTGATCAATACGCCGTATCGGTCAGGATGTCATAGAGACGGTCGATGAAGGGCTTCTTCATGGCAAGGCCCTCCTGGAGGTCGATGTCATAGATCTGGCCGTCCTTCATGCCAACGATGCGGTTGCCGATGCCCTGCTCGAGCAGCTCAACTGCATGATAGCCCATCTCCGTCGCAACGACACGGTCGCGCATCGTGGGCGAACCGCCGCGCTGTACATGGCCGAGCACGGTCGCTCTGGACTCGATGCCGGTCATCTCCTGGATCTCACGGGCGATGTTCTCGGTCTGGCCGACGCCCTCTGCAACGACGAGGATGAAGTGGTGCTTGCCGCCCTTCTCGCTCTTGGTCTTGATCATCTTGGCCGCGATGGCGTTCAGATCATAGCCGCGCTCGAGAGTGATGGCTGCCTCTGCACCTGCTGCGATGGCAACGTTCACGGCGATGTAGCCGGCGCGTCTGCCCATGACCTCTACGACAGAGCAGCGGTCATGCGACTGGGTGGTGTCGCGCAGCTTGTCGATCATCTCCATGGCGGTGTTCATCGCAGTGTCATAGCCGATGGTATACTCAGTACACTGGATGTCGTTGTCGATGGTGCCGGGGATGCCGATGCAGGGGATGCCGACGCTCGACAGGTCGCCCGCACCGCGGAACGAACCGTCACCGCCGATGACGACGAGGCCCTCGAGGCCCATCTCCTCACAAACGGCCTTGCCCTTGAGCACGCCCTCCATGTTGCGGAACTCGGGGCATCTGGCAGTATACAGGCAGGTGCCGCCGCGCTGGATGATGCCGGAAACGGTCCTTGCAGTCATGTCCACAAATTCCTTGTTCAGCAGTCCGACATAACCGCGCTGGATACCAACGACCTCCATGTTCTTGGAAATGGCCGTGCGGGTCACAGCTCTGACGGCTGCGTTCATACCCGGCGCGTCACCGCCGCTGGTCAGTACACCGATCTTCTTCATAGTAACTCAAACTCCAATCTGAAAGTGTGATGATAACAAAGTTTACAACTCTATTTTACTACATTTCCGCTATCCTGTCAAGCCCTTTTTCGGTTTTTCGCAGAAAAGAAAGCCGGATATGCGGAAAAAGCACCGTCTCGCGACCGGGTCAGCCGCCCGGACGGCCTGTGCGGCGCCGACCTCCCGGGGCCGGGATCAGGCCGATGCGGTCGGCGGGGACGGCAGCCGTGAGCGCTTCGTAGAACGCGGCGTCCGGCGTGACGGTCAGCGGCTCGCGCGGTGTGACGTAGCCGCGGCGGTCGGTGAGGTAGAACACCACGCCTGTTTCCCCGGGGAAACGGCGGCACACGTCGGCGGCGGCGCGGAGGAGCGGCTGCTCCGTGCGGCTGTCGGCCTTGATGCACAGGCGCATCTCCCGCAGCATGGCGGGCAGCTCCCGTTCGGCCGTGACGGTCTCCACGATCAGCTCCTTGGCATCGTTGCGCAGGGAAACGCTCCCCCCGATCAGCAGCGGCATGTCCGGGAGGAGCTTGCCGGCGCAGAGGACATAGCTCTGCGGGAAGACCGTCCCGCGGACGACGTCGCTCGCGTCCTCGAGCTCGAGGAACGCCATATCTGCGCCCTTTTTCGTCTGGTACTTCTTGACGCCATGCACCGTGCAGATCACCGTGACGCGCGCACGCTCCGGGAGGGAGCTGACCGCGGAGAGCGGTGTGGTGTGCAGGAGCGCCTGGAGATGGCGCATGCTGTCGAGCGGATGGCCGGTGATGTAGAGCCCGGTGGCCTCCTTCTCGAGCTGGAGACGCTGGAGGAGCGGGAAGTCCGCGGTGCGCGGGAGGGTGAGGTCGCCGTCTGCGGCGGATGCACCGTCGCCGAAGAGGCTCATCTGCCCCTCGATGGGGCTGCTGTGGCCGTCGGAGAGCGAATCGAGGACCTCGTCGATGCCCTGGAGCATGTCCCGGCGGCCATAGTCGAGGCAGTCGAGCGCACCGGCGCCGATCAGCGGCTCGAGGATGCGGCGATTCAGTCCCTGGGTGCTCATGCGTCTGCAAAAGTCGACAAAGCCGACGAATGGGCCTTTTTGACGCCGCTCGTTCGTCAGACGGTCGATGAAGCCCTTCCCTACCCCGCGGATCGCGAGGAGACCGAAGAGCATCCTGCCGTCCTGGAAGGTGAAGCACCAGTCGCCCTTGTTGATGTCGGGCGGGGCGATGGGGATGCCGGCCGCGCGGCATTCCTCGATGTAGGCGAGGAGCTTGCCTGTGTCGTGGATGACGCTGGTCATGAGGGCGGCCATGTAGTCCCCGAAATAATAGCGCTTGAGGTAGGCGGTATGGTACGCCACGAGCGCATAGGCGGCGGCGTGGGACTTGTTGAAGGCGTACTCCGCGAAGCCCTCCATCTGGTCGAAGATCTCGCGGGCGATGGGCTCGGGGATGCCGTTGGCGAGGGCGCCGACGCAGCCGTCCCCCTGCCCGGAGCCGTAGAGGAACCGTGTGCGCTCCTGCTCCATGAGCTTGGGGTCCTTTTTCGACATGGCGCGGCGCACGAGGTCGGCCTGGCCGTAGGAATACCCGGCGAGCTTGCGGCAGATCTGCATGACCTGCTCCTGGTAGACGATGCAGCCGTAGGTCACGTCGAGGATGTCCTCGAGCGCGGGGTGCAGATACGTCACCTGCGAGGGATCACGGCGGTTGCGGATGTAGGTCGGGATGGCGTCCATGGGGCCGGGACGGTAGAGCGCGAGGGCGGCGATCAGGTCCTCCATGCGCTCCGGCCGCAGACGCATGAGGAATCCGCGCATCCCCGGGCTCTCGAGCTGGAACACGCCGGAGGTGTCGCCGCTCGCGATCAGCGCGTAGACCGCCGGGTCGTCGGTCGGGACATCGCTCACGCGAAAGCCCGGTGTGTGGCGGGAGATGGCCTTTTCGGCATCGCGGATGATCGTCAGGTTGCGCAGGCCGAGGAAGTCCATCTTCAGGAGACCGAGCAGGTCGAGCTCCTTCATCGTGTACTGGGTGATGATCGTGTCGTCGCTCTTCTGGAGCGGGACATAGTCGCTCACGGGGGTCGGTGTGATGACGACGCCGGCGGCATGGGTGGAGGAATGACGCGGCATCCCCTCGATCCTCATGGCAAGGTCGAGGAGACGGCGGATCTGCTCGTCCGTGGCGGCGAGCTCGCGCAGCTCCTTGCTGCTGTCGAGCGCCTCACGGAGCCCCATATTGCTGTCGATGAGCTTGGAGACACGGTCTGTCGTGGCATAGGGCAGCTCCAGGACACGTCCCACGTCCTTGACGGCGGCGCGAGCCTTGAGCGTATCGAACGCGATGATCTCGGCCACGCGGTCGGCACCATAGCGCCGGACGACGTATTCCTTGACGCGGGCGCGTCCGTTGATGCAGAAGTCGATGTCGAGGTCGGGCATGTTGCCGCGCTCGACGTTCAGGAAGCGCTCGAACAGGAGCTGATAGCGGATGGGGTCGATCTGGGTGATGCCGATGCAGTAGGCGCACAGGCTCCCGGCGCCCGAGCCGCGTCCCGGCCCGACGGGGATGTCCTGGCTGCGTGCATAGCGGATGAAGTCCCACACGATCAAGAAATAATCCACGAAGCCCATCCGCTCGATGACGTCGAGCTCATGGGCGAGACGGTCGCGGACGGCTTGTGACGGCGACGTCCCGTAGCGCTCGCGCAGACCGCGCTCGCAGAGATCACGGAGGAAGGCAGCATTGTCCGTCACACCGTCCTGCCGGAACTGCGGCAGCTTGCGCTCCCCGAAGGTCAGCTCGACCCGGCAGCGGTCGGCGATGCGGCGCGTATTGGTGAGCGCCTCGGGGACGGCGCCGAACCGCGCGGCCATCTCCTCGGTGGAGCGGAGGTAGTATTCAGGCGTGGTGAAGCCCATCCCGGTCTTCTCGCTGATGGTCTTGCCGGTCTGGATGCAGAGGAGGACCTTGTGCATCTCGGCGTCCTCGCGGCGCAGGTAGTGGACGTCGTTGGTCGCGGCGAGCGGGATGCCCGTCTCGCGGGCGATGCGCAGCAGGCCCGGCAGCACCTGCTTCTCCTCGGGCAGACCGTGGTCCTGGATCTCGAGGAAGTAGTTCCCCTCCCCGAACAGATCGCGGTAGCGCAGCGCGGTCTGCTTGGCGGCGGCATAGTCCCCGTCGAGCAGGAGCCGCGGCAGCTCCCCCGCCAGGCAGGCCGAGAGGCAGATCAGTCCCTTGTGGTACCTTTGCAAAAGCTCCCAGTCCACGCGGGGCTTGTGGTAGAAGCCCTCGAGATTCGCGAGGGAGACGAGCTTCATGAGGTTCTGATACCCCTCGTTCGTCTCACACAGCAGGATGAGATGATAGCTCTTGCCGTCGAGGAGGTGGTCGCGGTCGTGACGCGTGCGTCTGGCGACATAGACCTCGCAGCCGATGATCGGGCGGATCCCGGCGGCCTTGGCCATCTTATAAAAAGGAACGGCGGCGTACAGATTCCCATGATCGGTCACTGCCACCGCCGTCTGCCCGTGCGCCTTCACGGACGCGATCAGCTCCTCGAGACGGCAGGCGCCGTCCAGGAGACTGTATGCGCTGTGTACATGGAGATGCACGAAGTCAGCTCTCTCCATTTTGGTGCTCCTTTCGATAGGCCGCCGCGATGGCGGCAAGACGCTGGAACCGATGATTGACACCGCTGCGCCCGATGGGCTTCGAGAGCATCTCCGAGAGCTCGGAAAGGCTCAGATGCGGGTTCTCCATCCGCAGCTCGGCGAGCTCGCGGAGGTCGGGCGAGAGGTCCTTCATGCCGTCGGCACGGATGATCTCCTCGATGTCCCGGCACTGGCGCTCCGAGGCATTGATGACCTTGTCGATGTTAGCCATATCGCAGTTGTTCATGCGGTTGACGCGGTTCTTGACCTCCTTGTCGATCTGGATGTCGATGAGGTCGAGCGTACACCGCTGGGCACCCATGAAGGTGAGCAGATCGCCGATCTCCTCGCAGACCTTCAGATAGGCCGACCAGGCGTACTTCCGCTGCGTCACGTTCGGATGGACTCCGACGCTCAGGAGGATGTCGCACAGATCGTGGCACAGATCCTCCGTCGGTGCGGCGAACTCGAGGTGGTACTCCTTCTGCGGGTCGATGACCGTCCCGCAGGTCAGGAACACGCCGCCGAGGAACGCGCCCATGCTGTTCATCGGCAGATTGCGCATATCCACGCGCCGGTCCTCATGGATGTGGAAGGTGTGGCGGATGCGCGTGACGGCCTCCTCTCCGGTGATCCGGTAGGTGCAGAGCACGCTGCCGTCGCGGCGCTCCGTCCGCTCGATCGAGAGCGGCACGGCGGCACCGAACACGGTCTTCATCAGCACCGGGAACACCGAAGCGAACACCTCGCTGGTGCTCTTGAGCGTGAGCTCGGTGCGGGAGACGGAGCGTCCGTAGAGCAGCATCCCATAGAGGCAGGCGAAGCGCCTGTCCTGATCCGTGATGGTGCTGCGGATGCATTCACGGACCTGATGTGAAAATGACATATCCTCACCTCGGCGGCCGTTCAGTGGCCCTTGGTAATATCGCGGTGGAGCTTATAGACACGGTAGCCCTTTGCGGCGATGGCGTCCCCGACCAGCTCGGCGAAGGTCACGGAGCGGTGCTGGCCGCCTGTGCAGCCGAAAGCGACCACGAGCTGGCTCTTCCCCTCCGCGATGTAGAGCGGGAGGAGGAAGGTCAGGAGGTCGGTGATCTTCGAGAACAGCATCAGCGAGTCGTTCGACCGCATCACATGGTCGCGCACGACGCTCTCGAGCCCGGTGCGCGGACGCAGCTCCGGGACGTAGTAGGGGTTCGGCAGACAGCGGACGTCGAACACGAGATCCGCCTCCGCCGAGATGCCGTACTTGAAGCCGAAGGACATCATCTTGACCTGGATGGAGTCGTTCTGGTTCTCCAGGAAGATGTCGCGGATCTCCTTCCCGAGCTGGGAGGTGCTCATGAGCGACGTGTCGATGCGGTAATCCGCCTTGGCGTGCAGCGGCGCGAGCAGCTCCCGCTCGAGCCGGATGGCCTCCTCCACGGAGCTGCACTTCTCCAGCAGCGGATGGCGGCGGCGCGTCTCCTTGTAGCGGGTGAGCAGCACGTCGTCTGCCGTATCCATGAACACGATCCGCAGCGCCTCCTGCCGCTCCTCCTTGAGGACGTGCAGGACGTTGTAGATCTCCGAGAACATGTCGCCCGTCCGCACATCGACGGCCACGGCGAGCTTGTTCAGGCTCCCGCCTGCCTGCTCGCAGACATCCACGAATTTCGGGATCAGCGTCGGCGGGAGATTGTCGATGCAATAGAACCCGATGTCCTCCATCACCTTCATGACGGTCGATTTCCCCGACCCGGACATCCCGGTCACGATCACGAGCTGCATCCGATCACGCTCCTAACTCGATGTCGCCGAGCAGCACCGGCTCCATCTCGAGCAAATAGCCCGTTTCTTTCTTGACGCGGTCGCGCACCTCGCGGCAGAGCGCGAGCACGTCGGCCGCGGTGGCGTCGCCCGTGTTCACGACGAAGCCCGCATGCTTCTCACTGACCTGCGCACCGCCGACGGTCAGTCCCTTGAGGCCGCACTCGTCGATCAGCTTGGAGGCATAGCTCCCCGCGGGACGCTTGAAGGTGCTCCCGGCGCTCGGGAGGTCGAGCGGCTGCTTGTCGCTGCGGCGCTGGAGGAAGTCCTGCATCTGTGCAGTGATCTCGGCCGGGTCGCCAGCCTCGAGCTGCATCGTCACGGTCAGGATGATGCAGTCGGGATGGTCCATGAACCAGCTATGCCGATGGCCGAGGTCGAGCTGGGAGGCCTTGCGCATGTGGATCTCGCCCTTGGGGTCGAGGTAGGTGCAGGAGCTGACGATCTGGCTCATCTCATAGCCATAGGCGCCCGCGTTCATGAAGAGCGCGCCGCCGATGCTCCCGGGGATGCCGCTGAGGCCCTCCATGCCGGTCTGTCCATGCTCCTCGGCGGACTTGGCGGCGCGGATCAGCATCGCGCCGGCCTCGCATTTGAGGGTGTGGGGCGTCTTCCACTCCATGTTGGAGAAGCGGCTCCCGATGTGCAGGATGATGCCGCGGAAGCCTTCGTCCGCTGCGAGGATGTTGCTCCCGCGTCCCATCACGAAATAGGGCATCCCCGTCTCACGGCAGAACTGCACGAGCTGTGCGAGTCCTTGCTCGGAGCTGATCTCTGCCCAATAGTCGGCCGCACCGCCGATGTGGAAAGTGGTATGCGATGCGAGCGGCACCTGCTCGGTCAGCTCGATGTCCCAGCGGTCACAGATCTCCAGCAGCTTCTCTCTCATAGTTCCTCCTCATGTGATGATGCGCGTAACGGATCAAAATGCATCGTAGTCCTTGACGGTCTCCGTGCCCTCCATGTCCATGCCGAGACGGTCGAGCAGCTCGGTGGCGGCGTTGTAGCCCATCTTTTTCTGGCGGTTGTTCATCGCGGCGACCTCCAGGATGACGGCGAGGTTACGGCCGGGCTTGACGGGGATGGTCAGGCTCGGGACCTTGACGCCGAGGATGGAGGCGTACTGCGTGTCGACGCCCATGCGGTCGTAGATCTTCTCGGGGTTCCAGAGCTCCATCTCGACCACGAGGTCGATCTTCTCCGTGACCTTGACCGCGCCCATACCGAACAGGCGGCGGGCATTGATGATGCCGATGCCGCGCAGCTCGAGGAAGTGGCGGATGTTGTCCGGCGACGAGCCGACCAGCGAGATGTTGGACACCTTGCGGATCTCGACGGCATCGTCCGCGACGAGGCGGTGGCCGCGCTTGACGAGCTCGATGGCCGTCTCGCTCTTGCCGACGCCGCTCTCACCGGTGATGAACACGCCCTCGCCGTAGATCTCGATGAGCACGCCGTGGCGCGTGATGCGCGGGGCGAGGTTGAGGTTGAGGAACGCGATCAGGCCGGACATGAAGTTCGAGGTGCTCTCCTTGCTGCGCAGCAGGGGCATGTCGTACTTCTGGGCGAGCTCGAGCATCTCCGAGAAATACGGCAGCTCGCGCGCGATGATGAGCGCCGGCAGCTTCTGGGAGAAGAGCAGCTCGAGACGCTCGCGGCGGGTCTTCTCGTCGATCGTGGAGAGGTAGGCGAACTCCATCTTGCCGATGATCTGGATGCGCTCCGGGTTGAAGTACTCATAAAAGCCCATGAGCTGCAAGCCCGGACGGTTGACGTCGTTCTCGTCGATCAGGATCTCGGCCGGATCCTTGGGGAGATAGATGACCTCGAGCTTGAACTCGTCGATGATCTTTTTGAGGGTGATCGTGAATTTTTCAGCCATTGTGAGCAACTCCTTTTTATTTGGTATCGTGATAGGGCCTCAGTTGTTCGGGACGTCGGTCTGTCCCATATCGGTATCGGTAAGATCGATCTTCGCGGGGAGCGCGCGGACATAGCTCCGCTCCGACGGCGGCACGGGGATGCCGTCCCATGCGAAGACGGGGGGATGGAGGGGCGTGGCGTCCTTGAGGATGTCGGTGTTCGCAGCGGAGGTGGCATCGACATGGATGATGACGCCGTCGATCTCCATCGCGTCGGCAGCGCGCGCGATCTCACGCACGTTCCCCAGGATGGCGGCGCCGCTCAGTCCCACATAGAACGCGGCATCCGGCGCGGCGGCCTGCATCGCCGCTACGACGTCGATCAGTGCCTTGTTGCGGTCGCCGGCGCTGCATTCGCTCGGGAGCGCCTGGAGGTCGTCCTGCGAGAAGGGCGGGAATCCCAGTCCCTCGCACTGGATGGCCGAGAATCCGGCGGCCGCTGCCTCGGCAGCAAGGTCGCTCAGATAGTCCTTGGTCAGCGTGGAGAAAGGCGAGAGACGGCTCTTGCCGCCCGATTCGGCGGGGGCATCGAGCCAGGGCTCGCCGGATTCGGTGAAGCGATACGCCGATTCCGTGAAGGTATGGGGGTAGATGCTGTCATCGAGCGTATGGAGGATGGCGACGGGCGTCGCGCCGGTCGCGGCCGTGATCTGGTAGATCGTCTCGAGCGGGAGCGCGGCCTGGACGGCGTTGGCACGGCGGGCATCCGGCAGCGCGGTCGCGTAGTGCAGGACACCGCCGCTGCTCTTGAGCGGGACGAAGACATGCGTGGCGTCCTCCGGCAAACGGGAGACGGCTTCCTGGAGCGCCTCCTCGCTCTCCATCGCGTCAGACGGGATGGCGTAGCCGCGGATGGTCGGCTGAGTCGGCGGCTCTGTGGGCGGCTCGGTCGGCGCCTCGGTCAGCTCCGTGGGGGGCTCGGTCGGCTCCGTCGGCGCCTCGGTCGGCACGGGCGGAGGCGGCGGCGAGAGGACATGGCTGTCCTGTAGGAATCGCAGCACGGGCCCGCCGGCACTGTACCCCACGAACCCCAGGACGCCCATGATCGCCAGCGTCAGGATGACGGCGCCGGTGTTGCTCACGAACGCCCGCAGACGCTCGAAGCGGGTCTTCTGGTGGTAGATCTTGTGCCCTTTCGGTTTGAATCTCATTTGGATGTTCGTTCCCCTCTCCTGTGTTTCTCTTTCTGTTCTGATCGTTTATTTATCTGTAGACGGCGGACCTGCGTCAGCCGTTCGATGCGATCGCGTAGATCGCCATGGAGATCAGTCCCAGGTAGACCATGACCGCGGGAAAGCCGCGGAAGGCCGCCGGGACGTCCTTGTCATAGAGACGCTCGCGCACGGCCGAGAGCATCAGTGCCGCGAGCAAAAAGCCGATGCCCTCCTGCAGGCCGAACAGCACCGCGCCCCAGGGCGTGAGACGGTCGGCATAGACGGCGGAGAGCACGAGACGGTCGCCGTAGGACCATGCGTCCTGGAGGAACTGCGTCGGCACGAAGGCCAGATACAGCGTCCCCATCACGGCGCAGTTGAAGGCGGACAGGTGGACATAGCGCTTGTAGCCGGAATACTTCCCTCTTGCGAACAGCGACAGCACGAGCAGGATCACCACATACAGCACCGAGATCACCGCCGTGAACACGAGCGGCAGTCCGAGGGCATAGGGGTGCTCGAGCATCTTCGTCAGGTGCAGCACGGAGAAGAGCAGGCTCGTCAACAGGCACCCTGCGGCCGCGAACACGGTCATGAGGAGCGCGAGCACCGGCAGGTTCGCACGGTTCTTGGTCGCGGTCATCATGGTGCTCGTGCCGAGGGCACGGGTGAAGATGAGGTTCGTCGTCAGCAGCGAGAGGATCGCAGTGAAGATCCACATCACGCGCCTCCTTTCTTCGGGAAGACGGCCCTGTGCAGCGCGCACAGGATCCCGAGCACGATGAAGCCCGCCCACGGGGACGCGATCCCCCGGAGCAGCAGCGGCATGTCGACGATATGGCCCGCGATGCTGCCATAGGCCAGGATCTCGCGGATCGCACCGGTCAGACAGGCGGCGAGCGCGAAGCCGGCCGTGTGGAAGAAGAGCGACGTGATCATGGCGCCGCGCGGGAGGTGGTAGAAGGTCAGCTCCGAGTGGAGGACGATGAAGGAATTGACGGTCAGCAGGGGCAGATACATCACGGCGGTGTCGGTGAGGGACTGCTCACCGGGGATGGTCATGGTGCCGAGCGCGGCATAGATGTCCGGGCTGATGTATTCGCACAGGAGCGCCGTCGGGATGAAGATGAGCGACGCCGTGAGCGCGTACAGGATGATGCGCGCCGTGTAGACCAGCCTGCGCGGATAGAACGATCCGATCACGACCGTCAGGATCGTGATGACCGCGAAGGCGAGCGAAAGCATCGCGGCCTTCAGGAGCGTATCACAAAGGACGACCACCGGCGCGATGACCATGCCCTCGGAGAGCACGGCATTGCGTCGGAGCAGACCGTCCGTCAAGGATCTTGTGTTCATCGTGCCGCCTCCTCTCCGCGTGCAGCGTCATCGGACGGCGCTGTGTCTATATCAATGTCTTCTACATCGGGATCGACGCGGACGGGCTTGAACAGGCGTGTCTCCAGCTTGGCAAAAGCATGCCAGAGCGGCACGGTCAGCATCACGGCGACGACCGGCGCATCCTCCATCTGGAAGGTGATGATGAGGTACATCATGAGGAACGACGTCGCGGCCGCGGCCGGATAGGCCAGGATGCTGCGGCAGGGCATGACGCACGGGTCTGCCACGAGGAACAGCAGCGCGAAGACGATCATGTTCGTCATGAGGAGCGCATCCGGCCGGAAGCCGCCGGGGATCAGCATGATCGCGATGCCGAAGAGATACCCGACCGATGCCCACAGCGAGACCTGCCGCCGGAACAGCAGGACGAAGAAGCAGACGGTCAGCAGCAGGATGCACCCGGTCGCCATCGCGTTCGCGCCGATGCCGAGGAAGAGGTCGTAGCGCTCCCCGGTCAGGAGACGGGTCGCATTATAGGCGGAGGACAGGGAGGGCACCAGCTCGACATCGTTGCCGAACAGTGCCAGACTCGTGCCGACCTGCGGGAACTGCCGGAGCTCCTTGCGCCAGCTCAGCAGGATGAACAGGTAGCCGACGGCCGGCGGTGGGAACAGATAGTCCCGCCGCGACCCGAACACATGCGTCCCGACGGCGACCATGAAGACGGTGCCGAGGATGACGATGGAATAGGGGATCGTTGCCGGGAGCATCATCGCGAGGATGACGGCGTTCGCGACGTTCGACAGGTCGATCCAGCGATAGGGGCGTGACTGGAGGAACAGGCAGAGCAGGTCCGTGGCCACGGCCGTCACGATCGCGAGTCCGTAGACGGCGGCGGCGCGGAGCCCGTAATAGCACACGCTCACCAGTGAGAGCGCGATCAGGACGCACCAGAACTCGGGCCGTCGCATGGGGCGTGTGCTCTTGAAGCGGCTCAAGACGTCCTCCCAGCGGCCGCGCGCATCTCCGCGATGCCCTTGCCCATGTCGTCCATACCGAAGAGGTAGCTGCCGGCCACGAGGAGGTCGGCGCCGGCGCGGACGGCCTCGGCGGTCGTCTCGCCATTGATGCCGCCGTCCACCTGGAGATAGACGCGGCGCCCCTCGAGGAGGCTGCGGATGCGGGCGATCTTCTGATCCATCTCGTGCAGGTAGCGCTGTCCGCCGAAGCCCGGCTCGACCGTCATGACGAGGATGTTCTCCACATCGTCGAGGAAGGGCAGCACAGCGCGGGCGGGAGTCGCGGGCTTGAGCGCGATGCCGGCCTTCAGACCGCAGTCGTGGATGGCAGCGATCGTTTGGAAGGGGTCGCTCGCGCTCTCGAGGTGGAAGGTGATCATGTCCGCGCCCGCTTTGGCAAAGTCCTGGATGTAGCGCAGCGGGTCGCGCATCATCAGATGTACGTCCAAGAACAGGTCGGTCGCGCCGGACACGGCCTGGAGGACAGGAAGTCCAAAGGAGATGTTGGGGACGAAAACGCTGTCCATCACATCATAATGCAGCATATCGGTACCGGCTGCCTCGACGCGCCGGACCTCATCCTCCAGATGCAGCAGGTCGGCGCTCAGGATGGATGCAGAGATCTTGATATCCAAAATGGATGGCCTCCTTGTGTTCATTATTTTCCTATTCTATTATACCGAAAAAAAGACGCCGCGTCAATAGGGTGCAGGCGCTTTTTTTCAGGAGGACGTCCCCTGCCCCGGCCGCCGCGGGGGCGGAGCTGTCAGTTATCCGCTTTTTTAGAACTTTTTTGAAAAAAGACTGGACATATCCACCAAATTCGTGTATAATCAAATAGGAGGCGATACAGATCGGATGCTTCGGCTCCAAAACAGAAGATGACCGGGCGCGTTTTGGACGCCCGGCAAGATGAGGTGATCGTACACATGGACAAACAACTGGACCTTGCGCAGATCAAGGACGCGATCTGCGACGTCTGCCACAAGATGTGGCAGCTCGGATGGGTCGCCGCCAATGACGGGAACGTCTCCGTGCGCCTCGGCGACGGGACCTTCCTCGCCACGCCCACTGGCATCAGCAAGAGCTTCATCACGCCCGAGAAGCTCGTGCGAATCGACGAGACCGGCGCGGTCCTCGAGGGGCTCGAGGGCTATCGGCCGTCCTCTGAGATCAAGATGCATCTGTGCTGCTACCGCGAGCGCGAGGACGTCGGCGCGGTGGTGCATGCCCATCCCCCCACGGCGACCGGCTATGCAGTGGCGAACAGGGCGCTCGATGAGTATTCGATGATCGAGTCCGTCATCGCCATCGGTTCCGTCCCCGTGACGCCCTACGGCACGCCCTCCACGGACGAGGTGCCCCGGGCGATCACGCCCTATCTCCAGGAGCATGACGTGATGCTGCTCCAGAACCACGGCGCGCTGACCGTCGGTGCGGATCTCATCACGGCGTACTACCGCATGGAGACGCTGGAGCTCTTCGCGAAGATCTCGCTGACCGCCCACCTGCTCGGCGGCGCACAGGAGATCTCGCGCGAGAACATCGACCGCCTGTGCAGCATGCGTGCCCAGTACAAGGTGACGGGCAGGCACCCGGGCTACAAAAAGTATAACAAAAAATGACCATGACTGACAAAACACGCGTGCTGGCCTTCGACCTCGGCGCCTCGAGCGGACGCGCCGTGCTGGCCGGCTTCGACGACGGACAGCTCCGCTTGCAGGAGGTCCACCGTTTCCCGAACGAGCCGGTCTCCTACGGCGGCCATCTCTATTGGGATGTGCTGCGGCTCCTGCATGAGATCAAGACCGGGCTCCGCAAGGCACATGCCGAGGGGGGCTTCGCGAGCGTCGGGATCGACACATGGGGCGTGGACTACGGTCTGCTCGACCGCCGCGGCGCCCTGCTCGGTGCGCCCTACCACTACCGCGACAGCCGCACTGAGGGCATGACGGCCGAGGCCTTCTCCCGTATCTCCGCCGAGACGCTCTATCAGAAGACCGGCGGCCAGATCATGCCGATCAACACGGCCTTCCAGCTCCTGGAGCACCAGATGCACGCGCCGGAGCTGCTCGCCCAGGCACAGTGCTTCCTGCCGATGCCGGACCTGCTGGCGTATCTCCTCACCGGGGACATGTCCACGGAGCGCACCATCGCCGGGACGACCCAGCTCTTCGACCCCGTCTCCGGCGGATGGTCGGGCGAGGTGATCGACGCGCTCGGGCTGCCCGAGCACCTCTTCCCTGCCATGGCACAGACCGGCTCGGTCAAGGGGATGCTCGCGGACGACATCTGCCGGGAGCTGGGCATCCCGTCCGTCCCGGTCATCGCGGTGTGCGGGCATGATACGCAGTGCGCGGCCGTCGCGGTCCCCAATGCGGACGGGGCGGAGGCGTGCTTCATCAGCTGCGGGACGTGGGCGCTCTTCGGCACGGAGCTGGATGCGCCTGTCCTCACGGAGGAGTCGGCGGCGCTCGGCATCTCCAACGAGGTCGGCTACGGCGACACGGTGGACTTCCTCAAGAACATCACCGGCACCTGGATCCTCCAGGAGACGCGCCGTGTCCTCGCCCGGAACGGCGAGCCCTACAGCTATGCGGACATGGAGTCGCTCGCGGCGGCCGCGCCGTCCGGGGTGCGCTTCATCGACGTGGACGCTCCGGCTTTCTCGGCGCCCGGGGACATGCCTGCCCGCATCCGCGACTGGTGCTCCGAGAGCGGCCAGCCGATGCCCGGTGACACGGCCGATGTCCTGCGCTGCATCTACGAGAGCCTCGCCTGCAAGTTCCGCACGGCGCTCGACGAGATCCGCACAGTGACCGGCAAGCATTTCTCCAAGATCTACATGCTCGGCGGCGGCGTCAAGGACTCGCTGCTCTGCCAGCTCACCGCAGACGTCTGCGAGCTGCCCGTCCTGACGGGCCCGGTCGAGGCGACGGCGCTCGGCAATGCCGCCGTGCAGCTCATCGCGGCCGGTGCGGTCCCGGACCTGCGGGAGGCACGCGCGGTCATCGCGCGTTCTGTTACGGTCAAGCGATATACGCCGGACCCCGGTCATGCGTATATCTTTGATAATTACGAACGCCTGTTCAACTAAAACAGGTGCCCATATCATAGAAAGAGATGTGAAGAAAAGATGTATCCTAGAATCGGAATCAGACCCATCATCGACGGCCGCCAGAAGGGCGTGCGCGAGAGCCTCGAGGACCAGACCATGCGCATGGCGCAGACGGCCAAGGACCTCATCGAGTCCGAGCTCTTCTACCCGGACGGCACGCATGTGGAGTGCGTGATCGCGCCCTGCACCATCGGCGGCGGTGCGGAGGCCTACAAGGCGCAGGAGTTTTTCTCCACCCAGAACGTCTGCGCGACCCTCTCCGTGACCCCCTGCTGGTGCTACGGCAGCGAGACCATGGACCTCGACCCGCTGACGATCAAGGCGGTCTGGGGCTTCAACGGCACGGAGCGTCCCGGTGCGGTCTACCTGGCGGCGGCCATGGCGGCACACACCCAGCGCGGTCTGCCCGCCTTCGCCATCTACGGCCATGACGTGCAGGAGGCCGACGACACGTCCGTCCCGGACGACGTGCGCGAGAAGATCCTCCGCTTCGCACGCTGCGCGGTCGCCGTCGGCTGTATGCGCAACAAGGCGTATGTCAACATCGGCGGCGTGGCCATGGGCATCGGCGGCTCCTACTGCAACAGCGACTTCTTCCAGAAGTATCTCGGCATCCGCGCGGAATGGGTCGACATGACCGAGGTGCTGCGCCGGATCAACCTCGAGATCTATGACCATGAGGAGTTCGAGCGTGCCTACAAGTGGACGATGGACAACTGCCCCATGGGCTTCGACAAAAACGCCGACCCGCTCCCGCCGGAGCATCAGGAGGAGAACTGGGAGTTCGTCGTGAAGATGACGCTCGTCATCCGCGACATCATGCTCGGCAACGACGTCCTTGCCGGGATGGACTGGCTCGAGGAGAGCCGCGGCCGCAACGCGATCCTCGCGGGCTTCCAGGGGCAGCGTCAGTGGACGGACTGGCTCCCGAACGGCGACTTCTCCGAGGCCATCCTCAACTCCACCTTCGACTGGAGCGGCAAGAAGCAGCCGACCCTCCTCGCGACCGAGAACGACGGTCTCAACGGCGTCTCGATGCTCTTCGGCCATCTGCTCTCGAACCGTGCCTCCCTCTTCGCGGACGTGCGGACGTACTGGTCGCCGGAGGCCGTCGAGCGTGTGACGGGCATCCGTCCGACGGGACTGGCCGCGGGCGGCTTCATCCATCTCATCAACTCCGGCTCTGCGGCGCTCGATGCGACCGGCTGTGCGGTCGATGAGGACGGCACGCACCTCATGAAGCGCTGGTGGGAGGTCACGGACAAGGACATCGAGGCCATCACCGATGCGGTGGATTGGTGCCCGGCCGACCTCGGCTACTTCCGCGGCGGCGGCTTCTCCTCGCACTTCCGCACGCAGTATGAGATGCCCATGACGATGATGCGCGTCAACATCGTCAACGGCACGATGCCCGTCCTCCAGATCGCCGAGGGATGGACGTGCGTCCTCCCGGACGAGATCCACCAGAAGCTCGACCAGCGCACCGACCCCACCTGGCCGACCACCTGGTTCGTGCCGCGCACCGGCGAGGCCGGCGGTGAGGCGTTCAAGGACGTCTACTCCGTCATGGCCAACTGGGGCGCCAACCACGGCTCCATCACCTATGGCCACATCGGCAAGGACCTCATCACGCTCGCGTCCATGCTGCGCATCCCGGTGGCGATGCACAATGTCCCGGACTGCGACATCTACCGCCCGCACGCTTGGTCCGCCTTCGGCACCAAGGAGCTCGAGAGCGCCGATTACCGCGCTTGCGCAGCGTATGGGCCGATGTATCGGTAAAAAGCAGCAACACATCGCCGCCCGAGAGGACCACATCTCTCGGGCGGCTCGTCATATCCCTCCCCTGCTCCGCATACGCTCTAGGGACAAATACCGATGGGAGGGAGCTTATGCGGCGCAATATCCTACGCGACACCTTGCTGCTCACGGCCATCCAGATGCTGCTGGACGGTCTGTCGCTCTTGCTGAACGTGGTGCTGACCGCGCGGCTCGGCACCGAGGCGATCGGCCTGCTGACGCTGACCGGGTCGTTCTTCCGACTCGCGGCCATGATCGCGGGCGGGAACGTGTTCCTCTGCGTGAGCCGGTTCGTCTCCGAGGAGCTGGGCAAGCGGGAGCGCGACCCGGGCGGGATGCTGCGGCAGTGTCTGGGCGTGAGTCTCGTGCTCAGTGCGGTCGTGAGCGGGCTGCTCGTGATCGGGGCGCCGCTGTGCAGCCGCTGGGCGCTCCAGACGGACGGACTGGATGCCCCTGTGCGCAGGATCGCGCTCTTTTTGCCGATGGTCACGGTCGCGGGGTGCCTGAAGGGTTGGTACAACGCCTGCTGTCGGGCGGGGACCTGTGCGGCGGCGGACGGGATCGAGTTCACCGTCCACGCGCTCTGGATGCTCGTGACGGCGTCGCCCGGCGACCCGGAGACCGTCTGCATGACGGCCGTCCATGCCACGGCGGCGGGACTGGGCGCACAGCTCCTTTTCCTGCTCTGCGGTCTCCCCCGCTGCCGTCAGCCGCGGACGGGCGCGCCCTCGCTGACGCTGGGGGCATACCTGCGGCTCGCGGTCCCGGTGATGGCGGGCTCGGCACTGACGGCCGGGCTCAGTGCGGCCAACGATGCGCTCGTCCCAATGACGCTGCGGCAGGCGGGCAGCTCCGCGGCGGAGGCTTTCTCGCAGTTCGGGATCTTCGAGGCCATCATCCTGCCGACGCTCTTCTTCCCCTCGACCATCCTCTGCTCGCTCGCAGGCATCCTCGTGACGGAGACGGCGCGGGCACGCGGCGCCGGTGAGGAGGGACGCATCCGCGCGCTCACCGAGAAGACCCTCCGCCAGACGATCGTGTTCTCCGTCTTCGTGACGATGCTCCTCCTGCTCTTCGGTGACGAGCTCGGCATCCTCCTTGGCGGCGGCGAGACGGCCGGGCGCATGATCGTATGGCTCGCGCCGGTCGTGCCGTTCATCTATCTGGAGATCGTGCTGGAGAGCATCATCAAGGGACTTGGCGAACAGGGCTTCTCTTCGGTGAATTATCTCTGCGAGTATGTGATCCGGATCACGGTCGTGCTCATCTGCATCCCGCTGATGGGATTCTGGGGGATCGTGCTGTCGTACTACGCGAGCAATGTTTGCGGGAACACGGCGCGGATCGTGCTCGTCCTGCGGCGGACGGGGATCCGGCTCGATGTGGTGCGGATGCTGGGGATCCCGCTGTTCTCGGCCGTGCTCGGGGCGGTCTGCGCGTCGGCGGCGTTCACGCTCCTGCGGACGTCTCCCGGTGCCACGGCCGCGGCCATGGTGCTGTATGCGGCGCTCTGCGGCAGCATCTACCTTGCGGCACAGCACTGGCTCTTCCGCCTCTATCAAGGACGCGATGTCAGCGAAATGCCGCCGTCAGCGCCACCGGCGTCCAGATGTGATAGAGCTGCGCTCCCGTGACCGTCAGGTGCAGCGGGAATAGGCCGCTTTGGAGGAGCCGATCTTTGTACGCGCGCAGCAGGGCCTTGTCCTTGGAGGCGGCCAATGTGATGTGGGGGGATGCCTGACAGGGCGTCCCCATCTGTTTTTTCACAGACTGCTGGAGCTGCGCCCATCCCCGCCCGCCAGTGACGGGCAGCGTCAGGACGGCGCTCCCCTCCTTGCCCGGCGAGAGGACAGGCTCCCCCGCAAGGATCTCGCAATTCCCCGGGAAATGATACCCGCGCAGGCGGTCGAGCATGACGGCGTCCTCCTTTTTGCTCCAGCTCACGAGGGTGATGTGGTGCGGGAGGACGGCGTCGGCCTTGGCACGGTCGCAGCCGCGCCCGAAGGGGATCTTGTTCGCGTCCTGCATGCCGCAGCGTGCGAGCAGGGCGGTGAGACGGGTCTCGTCCTCCTGCGAGAGGACGGCAACGAGGGTGTGTCCCATGTGGATCACGCTCCTTTGTAGGATGTGTCAAATTTTAAGATGAAGATTTGTAGGATATGCCCCATACAAATGCGCCTTCTCAAACGTATCAAGGACAGAACGGCGAGAGGAGGTCGTACACATGAAAAAGAAGATCATCTATGGCATCCTTGCCGTGGTGCTGGCGTGGGGGATCGTGTTCGCGGCGGACTTCGTGACGGTCAGCGGACTGGAGCGGCGCCCGGTCTTCTGCGTGCAGACGAAGGGCTCCCATTATGTCGGACTGGGCTATGCCTACGACGCCTACCCCCACCCGATCAATGGCCGTTGGGAATATGCACTGACCGTCTTGGGGAACATGGTCATCTGCACCTTCACCAATTGAACGTATGGAGGATGTGCACAGATCTCGCATGAAAACTTTGTGCGGTATGCCCCATACAAATGGCCTTCCCCAAACGTATCTCAGATGAACACGCAAAAGAGACCTGCCAAGCAGGACACGATAAAAAGGAGGAATCATCATGAATAAAAAGAACATGTTCGCGCTGCTGACAGCGCTCGCGCTCCTGACCGCCTCCGCCGGATGCGGCGCCAAGGAGATGACCGAGACGACCGATGCGCCCATCGTTGCGGAAAAGTCCAACGGCGAGGCCGTCATGAACGATGCCGCCGGTGCCCCTGCCGAGGCAGGCGAGGCCGCGGACGATGCCGCGCCCGCTGCGGCACCCGCGGCAGTCGATGAGGGCGCCTATGCGGAGGCGGAGTATGACATGGCGGCTGGGGATGCCGACTTTGCCTATGGCGCAGACGCCAAGCTGACTGCACGCACGGCCGGTTCGCCCGTTCTCAATGGGGAATTCGGCGCCGTGGACGGGGCGGAGGTCGCAGATGACGTGCTCACCGCGGAGCCCATGCCCGCGGCCGGGGAGGTCGGTGTGCTGACCGCCGGCGAGTGGCGCGATCATGACAATTGGGGCTTCTTCGCCAACCTCGTCAACACCGGCGCCATCGCGTTCCCGAGCTTCGGCCTTGATCCTACGCACCGCGTCGAGGTGACGGTGCATGATGCCGCCGGGACGGCGCTGCCGAACGCCGACGTCGTCCTCACGCAGGAGGACGGCGGCGTCCTCTGGACGGCCAAGACCGACAAGAACGGCGTGGCCTACCTCTTCGAGGGCGCCGGCACCGGGACGTCCGTCACCGTGACGGCCCCCGACGGCGCGACCGCGACCGAGACGCTCCCGCCTCTCGCGGCAGACACCCAGAGCGAGACGCCGCTCTGCACCTCCCGCTCCGCCGAGATCACCCTCGAGAGCGCGCCTGTCCTCGCCCCGGACATGCAGGTCATGTTCATCGTGGACACGACCGGCTCCATGGGCGATGAGATGATGTACCTCCAGAGCGACTTCACCGCGCTCACCGAGGAGATCGAGGGCGAAACGGCCTACAGCGTGCTGTTCTACAAGGACGAGGGCGATGATTACGTCACCCGCAGCTCCGGCGACTTTACGTCGGACACGGCCGAGATCAAGCGCGCGCTCGCGGCGGAGTATGCCAGCGGCGGCGGCGACGAGCCCGAGGCCGTGGCACAGGCGCTGACGGCGGCTTTCATCGACCAGCATTGGTCCGAGGATGCGGTCAAGGTCGCGTTCCTGATCTACGATGCGCCCCCGCATGACGGGACGGAGGAGGATCTCCAGGCGGCCATCGGGACGGCGGCGGAGATGGGGATCCATCTGGTGCCGGTCGTTTCCTCGAACGGCTCGCGTGAGACGGAGCTGTTCGGCCGTGCCGCAGCCATCTGCACGAACGGCAGCTATGTCTTCCTGACGGACGATTCCGGCGTCGGCGGCTCCCACCTCGAGCCGATCATCGGCGACCACGAGGTCGAGCTGCTGCACGACATCATCGTCCGCATCGTGAACGACTATCGGCAGTGATGCCAGTCAGATACAAAAGAGCACCGTCGGCGTACCGGCGGTGCTCGCTTTGTCAGCGGGTCGTGACGAGGCGCTTGAGATGGCCCAGGTCGAGCACGTCGACATGGCCGTCATCCTCCATGTCCGCACGGCCGAACTGCTCCTGCGTGAAGCTGTCCATCGCCAGCAGATACCGCTGGAGCGCGATGACGTCGAGCAGGTCGACGCTGTGATCCAAGTTGACGTCGCCCTTGAGGTACTGCGGCGCCTCGGTGGACGGGACGCTCTCGATCGGGTCGAGGCTCGGCGACACATCGCCCCACCAGTCCCACACGTTATCCGTGCGGTATTGGTCGACGGCCTGGGCGCCAGTCCAGGTGAAGGCGTTGTCGTAGAGGTGGCCCTCCTCGTAGTACCACTGGGCGAGCGCGCAGATCTCGTCGGGATAGTCCTTGTAGTAGCCGGTGTCGCCGGGGTCGGCCCAGCCGGTGTTGTGGCCCTTGAGCGCGTGGCGGGCGACCTGATAGCCGGTCATGCCGTAGTCCCGCATCGCGCTGACGGCGAAGTGCGTGATCTTGCGGATGCCCATGTGATCCGAGATGATCGCGTCATAGAAATTCTCCGGCGTCAAAGTGTATTGGTACATCTCCGGCACGTCCTCCTCCTTCATGAAGCTGGGGTCAGCATCGGCGAAGGCGGTCACGGCCGTCTGAAGGGTGCCGTAGGCGTGCGCGGAGCTGACGCCGAAGCCCTGCCCCTGGGCAGTCTCGATGTCGGCGCCGTCCCCATTGCCGCCGAGCGTGGATTCGCGCGTGCCGACGCCCAAAAACAGTGCGTAGACCTTCTCACGGTCGGTCTGGCCGAGCCGGACGGAGATCAGGTCCCAATGCTCGTCGATCTCCTTGTAGAGGGCGTACTTGACCTCCTGGACGGTCATCTTGTGGTTGATGGCGCGGATCTCCTCGACCGAGGCGTCGGCGGGGGTGTTGCGTTCGCCGAAGCCGAAGGGATTCCCCACGCCCTGCGTCTGGACGTCGCGGGACGTGTCGTGTGCCTCACCGTCTGCGCAGACCGGGAGGGCCGGGAGGAGCATGGCGGCGCTGAGCGCGGCCGCGGCGATGCGTGTCAGGATGGGATGCTTCATGTTTGGTCACTTTCCTTTCTAATACATACAAAATAGGTCGTCTCCAAAGGCGGAGACGACCTCTATCATGCTTTCTCGTTGTGGAGGGGGTAGATGCGGTCGCCGCGCAGGCGGTCCTCGAAGACGTTCCGCGGGAGCGGCTCATCGAAGAGATAGCCCTGCGCCATGTCACAGTGGACGGAGCGCAGGAACGCGGCCTGCAGCGGCGTCTCTACGCCCTCGGTGATGATCCGGCGGTGCAGCTCCTGTGCCGTGCGGACGATGTTCCCGATCAGGATCTCGTCCGTCTGCTGGTCAGGGTCGGTGCCGGTGATGCGGTCGATGAAGCTCTTGTCGAGCTTGATGATGTCCATGCGGAACTCGCGGAGCATGTTCAGCGAGGAGTAGCCGGTGCCGAAGTCGTCGACCGAGGTGGCGATGCCGTGGGCACGCATCCGGTCAAGGAAATCGAGCATGGCGTCGTGGTTCTTCGTGCCGGACATCTCGGTCAGCTCGACCTCGATGTAGCGGCTCTCGATACCGTAGCGCTCCATGATCGAGACGATCTTGTCGGCCAGCTCCGAGTCATACAGATGGAGCTGCGAGAAGTTCACCGACACACGGACAGGTTCGATCCCGGCATCGAGCCACTCGCGCAGGGTGCGGCAGACGTTCTCGAAGACGTAGAAGTCGAGCTTGCAGATGGTGCCCTCCTTCTCGAGGGTCGGGATGAAGCGCATCGGCGGGACGATCTCGCCGTCATGATCCCAGCGGACGAGCGCCTCTGCGCCGCAGAGCGCCCCCGTCTCCAGATCGACCTTCGGCTGGTAGTAGACGATGAACTCCCGCGCCTGGAGGGCATAGGGGAAGAGCTGGGAGACCTGCTTCTCCCGCATGAGCTCCACGCGCATGGAGGGATGGTACCAGAGCTGATCGAGCGCCTTGCCGGAGTGCTTGACGATGTTCAGGGCGATGGTGCAGGAGTCCATGATGCCGCTCATCTCGTCGTCCTCGGTGATGTCGTAGATGCCGACATGCGTCGAGACGGGGTAGCGCAGCGACTGGATCGGCGTCACCACCGGCACGAATACCTCGTGGAGCTGGGCGAGCACGTCCTCCGCATGGGACTTTAACAGGAGGAGGAAGAAATTGTCTCCCCCGGGACGCGCCATCAGCTCACCGGGGAGCAGGTGTCCGCGGATCTCCTTGCAGAAGGAGACCATGATCTGGTCGCCCATCCGCTGGCCGACCTTCTGGTTGATGAGCTTGAAGTTCTTGAGATTGAAGAACACGCCGACATAGTCCTTGAGGCGGCCCTGCGCCTTGAGGCGGGCGCCTGCGCGCATGAGGCCGGCGGAATTGAGGACACCGGTCATGTAGTCCATGGTGATGGCACGCGTCAGGAGCATCGATATGCGCGCGCGGCCGAAGAGATGGTAGAGGTTGCCGGAGAGGAACTCGATCTCGGTCGTCTCCTGCTCGTCCCAGACGGTGCCGGCCTTGGGGTAGACGACCACAGCGAAGGAGCCGTTCTCGCCTGTGCGGTAATGGCAGCGGATCTCCTGGGTGGCATCATAGCCCTCGGGATCGTCATAGAGCACGGTCTCAGAGCGCTGACCGTCCGGCGCGAGCGAGGTGGCAGGTGCATCGAGGAGGATGAGCATGTGGCCGATCTTCATGAGCCTTGCGACAGGCGGCAGCTCACGGATGGCGACATCACACACGGCTTTGTCGGTATCATAGTCTCCGCTGATCCGGGAGATGAAGGTCAGGTATTCCGGGGAGCAGAGTCGGAAAGTGCGGTCCTGCGGCCCTTGCGGATCATTCGTCCTATCGTTCATGATGTCCATTCGCCCCCTCTTTGCTCGTGCCATACGCTAAAACAGATCCTCCGAGCTCCTTATCATTTTAACATATTATGAAAGAAAAGTCAATCCTATTTTCATAATATTATGCAGATCATACAGACGGAAAGGGGCTCCCTCTGGCAGGATGCCGAAAGAAAACGCCGCCCCTTCGCAGGGACGGCGCGAGCGGATCACTGTGCAACAGGCAGGGTCACGAGCTTGACGACGGCCTTGAGGATGTTCAGGGCGTCCGTCGTGTCGATGCTGCCGTTGTTGTCGACGTCGGCATTGCGGCGGCCGGTCTCGGAGAGCGTGAGGCTGCCGAGCAGGCTCTTGTTGATGGCGATGACGTCCATGATGTCGACGGTGTCATTGTCATCCACATTGCCATAGTCGATGTCGTCCGGGTCGGTCGGGACGGTCACGGTGGTGGTCGTCTCGGGGACAGTCGTGGTGGCCGCCTCGGTCGTCGTGGTATCGACGGTGGTCGTGGTGGTCGCCTCGGTGGTGGTCTCAGCGGCGGCGGCGGGCATCGCGAGGATCGTGTAGTTGATGCAGTTGTAGGACTGCGCCTGTGCGCCGAACGTCACCTCGGAGCCCTTGGCGACGGTGGTGCGGTAGAGGTCCATCATCACATCGTTCGAGGTCTCGGCGGTCATCGCCGTCTTCTCGAAGCCCTGGAGCCATGCCGGCACGGGGTCGACGCGCTGGTCGAGCAAGACGTAGACGTCGATGTCCTCCGCGGCGGTGAAGCTCGTCAGGTCGGCGCCGGCGTAGTTCTTGGAGTCGCAGGCGGTGAGGAGCTGCTCGGCGCCGACGACCTCGGCGGGGAGCGTCCTGAACGTGAAGTCACGGTCGCAGAACACGGGCGAGCCGACCGCGGCGTCATAGGCGATCTTCCACGCGGACATGGTGCTCTGGTCGTAGATCTGTACGTCCTCGATCAGCTTGCCGCTCATGGGGATGCGGTCCTTACTGAAAACGAACCAGTCCAGGTTCAGGAGGTAGCCCTCGCCGCCGGTGAACTTCAGGTAGACATTGTGCTGGCCGGTGATCGGGGGGATGTTGACCGAGATCTCCTCATACTTGCCGAAGCTGCCGGTGCCGGGATAGGCGACGGTCGCGGCGGGCTTGTCCATGCGGTCGAGGTAGATCTCGATGCCGCAGGCGTTGCCGGAGGCGTTGAAGGTGACGGAATTGGCGCCGTCCTCGAAGTCGATGCGCTTGTACATGGCATAGTCCCCGGCCTCGACATAGCCGATGTTGACCGGGTCGTTGGCAGTCTCAGTGATGATGCCGCTCTGGGTGCTGAGGTCCTCGGCCTCGATGCGCTCGAACGCGGAGCGGCCGGGCACGGAGCCGGTCTCCGGGGAGGGAGTCACGACGCCCTCCGGGAAGGAGTCGACGGTGAGGTCGTTGATATAATATTCGATGTTGGTGTAGCCGTCGCCGAGGTAGTCGCCGTTCGTGTCGGTGGGGTCGCTCGGGTCGAGGCCGCGGGCGAGCTCCCAATCGTCATCCATGCCGTCGTTGTCGGCGTCGGTGATGGTCTTCTGGAGGACGGCGGACGGGTAGGTGTAGGTCACGCCGCACTTGATCGCGTACTTGTCGAGATTCGTCTGCGAGGAGTCATAAGCGGCCGTACCGCTGCACGAGCCGGTGCCGGTGCGGGTCTCATTGGCACACTGCTGGTCGATGGCGGTGCGCTTGTCGGGGGCGATGCCGTTGCCCGCGAAGCTGATGACGTGGTCATAGGAGTCCGCCGCGCTCTCGCAGGTGGTGGCGGTCGAGACGTTCACGCCGTTGACCGTCGTGGCGAAGGGCGAGTCGCTGTGCAGGTCGTTCATCGTGATGCCGATGGCCTCCTTGAGCGTCACGCCCGACCAGTTGTCATAGGTGATGGCGTGGAGGGAGCCGTCCTTGTTGATGAGCTGGTTGCCGGCGCAGTAGACCTTGAAGTTCTCCGGCTTGGTGCCGCTGTCGACATACATCCAGTGATAGCCGCCGGTGGTGCTGTTGCCGGCCTTGAGGGTGTTGTTGACGTAGTTGAGGTGACCGATGGTGCCGTAGGCGGTCTGGTAGCCCCAGTCATAGATGATGTTGTTCGTGAAATCGGCGGTCTGCTGTCCCTCGACTTTTCCGCGGAAATTACGGGAGACATTGTGGATGATGAGGTTATGGTCGAAGGTCAGGTAGCCCTTGCCCATCATGATGCCGAAGCCGTGGAGGCCCTTGGCATGGCCGCCCCAGGAGTCCGCCGGACCGAGGACGGAATACTGCACGGTGTAATACTGGTTGGCGGAATACAGGCCCCACTGCTCATCGGTCGTCCAACCCATCGAGCAGTGGTCGATGATGGAGTTCGAGCCCTTGGCGCCGCCCCAGGCGTCGTTGCCGGAGCTGGTGGAGGCGTAGGGGCCGGGACGGGAGCTGATGTAGCGGCAGATGATGTTGTCGCCGCTCATGCCCATCTTGTAGTTCTTGAGGGTGATGCCGGCACCGCCGGGCGCGGTCTGGCCGGCGATGGTGATGTTGCTCTGGCAGAGGATGTTGCCCTTGAGCTCGATGGTGCCGCTGACGTCGAAGACGACGATACGGCCGGACTTGCTGACGGCGTCGCGGAAGGAGCCCTCGCCGCTGTCGTTGAGGTTGGTGACGTGGTAGACCTCACCGCCGCGGCCGCCGGTGGCGTACCGTCCGGCACCGACCGCACCGGGGAACGCGAGGAGCGCGTCCGCCGCTTGGACGGGTTCGGCCTTCTGGACCTGCGGGAGCACCGCGAGGCAGGAGAGCGCGGTGACAGCGGCCGTCACCGCTGCGGAAACGCGTTTGCGAAGCTTTTTCATATTCATCGATTCCTTTCCATGAAGCGTGACCGGCAGTCGCCTGCCGATGCTGATAGTATGTCTCTATTTGTGAACGAACTATTTCTTAATATACATTTTATCACAGGAACACCCGGTCTGCAATGATTTATTTGGGCTTTTTTATTGCATTTTCGCGCTTGTCCCTGGCGTCCCCCTCCCAGACGGCCGTCCTGCGGGCGCGGCTGATCGGAAAAACGAGCCGCTGTGGGGTCTTTTTTGAAAAAAACATTGACGAAAACGGCGTGTTATGGTAAAATAGAGATGTATGCACCGATCGGGTGCTGTATCTTTGCTACTTTCTCAGGAGGTCTCAATATGGATAGATCACGAATGCTCCCCGTCCTGCTGAGCTGTCTGCTCACGCTGCCCTATCTGGGCGCGGTGACGGCGGCCGCAGAGTCGGATACCGCAGCGCCCACGCTGCATCTGGCCACGTTCGACGATGCAGTGACGCAAAAGCGCGCGATGGCCGAGGACAGCGGCTTCTTCACTGTCTCCGACGGCATCTCGGCCGACGCCTCCCCTGCTGCCCTCCCGGCACAGTTCGATCTGCGTGAGAAGGGTCTCGTCAGCGCCGTCAAGGCGCAGGACCCCTATGCGACCTGCTGGGCGTTCGCGGCCATCAACTGCATCGAGACGGAGAACATCCAAAAATATCCCAAGATCGACCTCTCCGAGATGCACCTCGCCTACTACACCTATTCCACCATCGGCTACCCCACCACCGAGGAGCAGCTCCTCGATGCGGGCAGCTACTCCATCGACCAGGAGCTCGGTCTCCTGACGAACTGGTTCGGCCCCGTCACCGAGGCGGAGGCCCCCTACGAGGAGGGCGGCATCAAGGATGCGGTGTCCTCCCTCCATGAGCTCTCCGACGGCGCCTTCTGTCATGTGACCAACGCGGTGACCATCCCCTATTGGCCGTGGAGCGAGGAGCTGATCGGGCAGCAGCGGGAGGCCGTCAAGCGTGCGGTGATGGAGGGACATGCGGTCGCGGCGCGTTATATGGAGGGCGATGAGTGCTTCAATGAGGAGCACGCGGCGTATCTCTACGATCACGCGCTCGCATCCGATCCCGGTCTCCATTCCGTCTGCATCGTCGGCTGGGACGACAGCTTCCCGGCTTCGAGCTTCAACACCGATCCCGGGATGGACGGCGCCTGGCTCATCAAGAACAGCTGGGGCGCGAACTGGGGCGACCATGGCTATTTCTGGCTCTCCTATGCGGATCCGAGCATGAGCAACCTCTACTATCTCGAGACGGAGCCGTCGGACGTCCACACGAAGCTCTATCAGTACGATGATTTCGGCAACTCCGGCTCCTTCGCGGTCAACGAGCAGGGCGATTCGGAGGTCTATGTCGCGAACGTCTTCACCGCCGAGAGCGACTGCTGGCTGACCTCCGTCATGCTCTGCTCGACGCAGTCGGACGAGCAGTATGACGTCTCCGTCTACACCGGCCTCGAGCCGAACGGCACGCCGAACTATGGCACGGAGCACGCGGGCGCGTCCGGCGTCATGGAGACCATCGGGTATCACACCGTCACGCTCGCGGAGCCTGTCCATCTGACGGCCGGGGAGCGGTTCTCGGTCGTGGCGCGCCTCTCCGGCGAGCAGGGATGGCTCATCCCCTGTGAGTATGCCTCCACCTCCGAATGGAGCGAGCCGAACGGCGATGTCATGAAAAACGGCAGCGTCTTCACTGAGGAGATGCTCAAGCGCGATTTCCACGCCGGTGAGAGCTTCTACAGCGCGGACGGCGACGGATGGTTCGACATGTACAACGTCCCGCCGGAGGATGACTACATGGACTACGGCGACGGCACCTACAGCTCGACGCATGTCGTCGTCGGCAATATCAACATCAAGGCCGTCACGACCGATGACGATATGGTCGTGTTCTCCGAGTCCTGTGAGGAGATCCCGGTGGGCACGGAGATCAGCTTGTCGACCTTTGGCGGCAAGGACATCTATTATTCCCTCAACGGCGGGGACTATCAGCGCTACACCGCGCCCATCCCCTTCACCGAGGAGATGACGCTCTCTGCCTATGCCGATACCGGCGTCCAGACCGTCCACACGAAGCACTACACTGAGGCGGCAGCCGCGATGTCGAGCCTGCTGTGCGCGGAGGATGGCTTCTGCTGGTATGCCGAGGAGTGGGAGGGGTATTCGCCCGGGACGCTGCACTATGTCGTCGATACCGGGACACGCTCGCTGGAGATCATGCCCATCTCCACCGGCACCGTCACCCTCGACGGCAAGACGCTGCCCTCCGGCAAGCTCACCCAGATCGCCCTCGACCCCGGCGTGACCGCGCTCGACATCCAGGTCTCCGAGACCGGCAAGCGGGACACGGTCTACAAGGTCTACATCCACGAGCTCTCCACGGATCAGGAGCTGCTCGGAGACGTGACCCTCGACGGCGCCGTGGATGCGCGTGACGCGTCCGATGTCCTCGTGTATTCGACGCAGCGCGGCATCGGCCTCGATCCTCCGGTCTCCGATCCGAACTGGACCGTCCGTGCTGACTTCAACAAGGACGGCGTCGTAGATGCGAAGGATGCGGCAGATATGCTCGTCTACTCGACCGAGCAGGCTGTCCACTGATACCCGTTTTGACAGAGGGGTGCCCGGCTTCCGGCGGGGCGCCCCTCCCCTATCCCGCATAAAAAGGAGTGTTTGCTATGCTGGCGAATTACCATACCCATACCTACCGCTGCCACCACGCCTCCGGCGAGGACCGCGCCTATGTCGAGGCCGCCATCCGCAACGGGATGCAGGTGCTCGGCTTTTCCGACCATTGCCCTTGGGTCTATGAGAACGGCTATGTCTCCGGGACGCGCATGTCGCCCGCGGAGGTGGACGGGTATTTCCAGTCCCTGACCGACCTCCGGGAGGAGTACCGCAGGGACATCACCATCTACATCGGCTTCGAGTCGGAATACATCCCCGCGCAGATGGCCGCGCAGGACCGTCTCCTCGCGGACTATCCCGTGGACTATATGCTCCTCGGCGAGCACTTCTGCGACCCGGAGCCCTCGCCCTACCTCGGGCAGGTCTTCTGGGATCCCGCCCTGCTCGAGCGCTATGTCGACATGGTCATCGAGGGGATGGAGACGGGGCGCTACGTCTACGCCGCGCATCCCGATCTGATGGGCTTTGGCGGCGCACAGGGCTTTTACGATCAGCAGTACGGCCGCCTCTGCGACTACCTCAAGGCACACGACATCCCCGTGGAGATCAATCTGCTCGGTGTGGTGGAGAAGCGGCATTACACCGACCCGCACTTCCTCCGCCTCGCGGCCAAGCATGGCTGCAAGGCGATCATCGGTGTCGACGCCCACACGCCCGACCGCCTCGACCACCGCGCCGGTCAGGCCGAGTGTGAGACCATGGCCGCGATGGCCGGTCTCCCCCTCGTCGACTTCCTGCCCGGTCTGGGGCCGAAGCATCTGTGATGCAAATACGCCGCTGCCTTCGCCGCAGCGGCGTCCTACCGTTCGTAAATAAGTGAAAAACCGAAGCCCTCGGACGTGTGTCCGGGGGCTTCGGTTCGTTGGTGTGTGGCGGGCTTACTTGACCTTGGACGAGATCGAGAGGTTCAGGCCCTTGATGGCGTTCGCTACCAGACCTGCGACGGCGTTCGCGCCGGTCTCGGTGAAGTGGGTCATGTCCGTGCTGCCCTCGACGGCGCTGATCAGGTGGTACTTGTAGGCGGCGTCGTAGCCGATGGAATTATAATGATTCACCATCAGCGTGTTGAGGTCGATGATCGGGACCTTGTACTTCGCGGCAAGGCTCTTGCAGGCGTCACAGTAATTCGTGTAGCTGTTCACGAACTTGCCGCTGCTGTAGGCCTTCAGGCCGATGACCGTGGTGACGATGATCGGGGTCGCGCCCTTCTCCATCGCGCCCTCGATGTACTTCTCCATGTACCACTCGTAGGAGCCCTCCGTGGGACTGTCCACATTGCCGCAGACGGGCGCATAGCGCTCGCTCTTGGTATAGTCGGCATCATTGATCGCGAACTGGATCATGAGGAAGTCGCCTGCCTGGATGCTGTCGAGGATGGTCTGGAGACGGCCGTTGTCGTAGAAGGCCTTGGAGCTGCGGCCGGCGATCGAGTGGTTCGCGACGGTCACACCGTCGGTGAAGTAGCTGCCGAGGTAGTAGCCCCAGCCCTGCTGCGGCGCCTTGGAGGCGGGGTAGGACTGGACGGTGGAGTCACCGGCGATGTAGACGGTCGTGCCGGTGTTCACCGGCTGCGGATCGGGCTCGGGCGGGGTGTAGGTCTCGCCGACGGGCTCATCCGTCCACTGGGTACGGAGGTAGTCGATGTTCGGGCCGCCGTCTGCGGTCGCGGAGATCAGGCGGACGATGTTCCTGCCCTTCTTCAGCGGGAGCACGAGGCCGGTCTCCTTCCAGGTCTTCCAATCGTCGGTGGAGTAGAAGTCCTGCATCCAGAACTCCTCGCTGTCGTTGACGTAGACCTCCATCTGGCGGTTCGCGGTGCTGCCGTTGGCGACGTTCAGTGCGGTGTAGTAGTTGCCGTCGGACGGGACGTAGACCTCGAACTCGATGAAGCTGCCGACCTCGTTGTAGAGGTTGATGTAGGCATCGGAGGTGTAGCCGGGGTTGGTGTCCTCATAGTAGCCGCGGGTGTAGGCGGCGTCCTTGGCATAGTAGATGTCCTGGCCCTCGGCGAGGCTGGTGATGGTGCCGGTGCCGTGGAGGAAATCGTCCATGATCTTGACGTCGGCATCGTCGATGGAGGCGTCGCCGTTCAGATCGGCATAGATGCGCTCCTGGTGCTTCAAGTTCGTCTTGCCGACCTTGCGCTTGAGGAGGGCCATGTCGAAGACGTCGACCACGCCGTCCTGGTTCAGGTCACCGTCGATGACGGGTGCCTCTGCCTGCTCGACCTGGTCGAAGAACCACGTCTGGCAGGCGTGGCCGTTGCGCTCCCAGAGCTGGGCGTTCGCGCCGGAGTCGTTCGAGGCATTGATGATCTCGACGGCGCCCTTGTTGCCCGTGTTCTTCGGGGAGATGATGTAGCTGCCGTTGTCCTGCTTGAGGAAGCGGAAGAGCTGGGCGTCGCTCTGGGTGTCGTTCCAGATGCCGATGTTCGTGCCGCCTGCGGTCTCACCATAGGAGAGGTCGAGGTACTTGCTCTTGTCGGCGATGCTGACGATGTAGTAGTTCCCATCCCCTGCGGACTTGAGCGTCCAGAGCGCGTAGCCGTTCCCGATGCCGGGATGCTTGGCCTGTACGACGTTCGTGCCGTTGGCGGGGGCGCCCTCGAGGCTCAGGTACTGGCCGGAGCTGCCGTTGCGGAGCATGAAGACCGTGTTCTCCGACATCTCCTCCCCTGCCGTGGAATCATCGAAGGCGAGCTCTGCCATGAGCTGGGCGAGCTTGATCGAGCCCTTCTCGCTCTGGTGGAGGTCGTCGTCTGCGGCATAATACTCGGTCATGCCGTCATAGCCGAGGGTCAGGCCGAAGTCCTGCCATGCATTGAAGAGGTCGACGACCTTGACTTTCTGCTCCGCACCGATGGTGTCGAGCTTTCCGCCGAACCAGCGGCCCTCGAGCAGCGGGGAGCGGTCAAGGTCCTGATGGCGGCCCTGCTGCTTGACGAGGATGACCGTCATGCCCTTCGCCTTGGCCTTCTGGACCATGGAGGAGACGGTCTCGTAGTACTCATCGCCATTGGAATAGTTCGTGTCATTGATGCCGATGGAGATGATGTAGTAGTCGCCCGGCTTGCCGTAGGTCTCGATCGGCGTGAACTGTCCGCCGTCCACGAAGCCCTTGGCGTACTGGCCGGAGGTGGCCATATTGCGCACCACATAGCCCTCCGCCGGGGTGCCGGTGAGGTAGTTCTTGAAATACTGGCCCCATCCGTGCTGTGCAGTGGCCGCCTGGTTGTAGTAGTTGGCGACGGTGGAGTCGCCGCAGATCCAGATGTGCGGATCCATGACGCCGGTGTCATTGAGCTGGCGGATCTCGATGGCCGAGATGGAGCGCTGGCCGTTCTTGATGCCGGTCACGGCCTGGATGTTGAGCTGGCCGTCGGTGACGGGGAGCTGGACGGTCTCGGTCGCGTTGAGACGCGTCAGGTTCATCATCTGGAGCATGCCCTCCATCTTGATGGAGCAGCGCGGCGCATTGCCGACCGTGACCGTGACCTCGTAGAGGCCCTTCGGCAGGTCGACGTTGAACGTGTTCGCGGCGCCGTCATCGTTGAACGAGACCGCATCGCTGCCCGCGCCCGTGCCGCCGGCGTTCACGTCGGAGACATTGCCGGTCTGCGCGAAGCCGTAGCCGAGCGAGGCACTGTACCCCGTCCTGGCGCTGACGCCCGTGTAGCCGGAGCTGGTGCCGCCGTTGCCGAGGTCGAACTTCCAGTTGGCCGTGGCCGCAGAGACGGTCGTCTCCGTCTTGGGGATGGCGCTGTACCCCGGGAACGCCATCGCTGCGGCGAGCAGCACGCCTAAGATACGTTTGATTCCCTTCTGTTTCATAATACCCTCCTTTTAGGATCTGCTGTCTTGCGGTGACGACGCGCAGCTACCGCACGATGCACGCCGCCCCTAAATATGAATAAAAAGTGTCTATATGTATATTTTAGCCCGATCATTACAGGATTACAATGATGTATCGTCTTTTGAACAGACGAAAGCTATCATTAATTTGATATTTTTGCTATCATTTTCGAGAAAAACCGCAGTTTTCCTTGTATAGATGCTATTTCGAAAACATATTCATAAAATATCTGATATTCTGAACGGACAAAAAACGATGCCCGGTCTCACGGGGCATCGTCCTTCTGGATGTGCTGCGGCCATTCGTTCTCTGCGGACGCAACGAGCGCTTCCTTCTGCGCGTGGGTGAGCTGCTTGAGGGCGTACTCGCGGCGCATGGCGGCCTGCTTGGTCTCGTGGCGCTCGACATAGACGATCGTCACGGGCAGGCGCGTGCGGGTGTAGCGGGCGCCGCGGCCGGCGTTGTGGGCCTTGCAGCGGCGGTCGAGGTCGTTCGTCCAGCCGGTGTAGAGGGTGCCGTCGGCGCAGCGGACCATGTAGGTGAAGTTCACAGCGCCGCCTCGACCGCGTGCCCTGCCGCCATCGAGGCGGGGACGTCGATGATCCGCTGGTTGCTGCTCCCGCGGAACCGCAGCTCGAGGGAACGCTTGTCCTCCTCGAAGCGCCCGTCCACCAAAATGTCCACCACGGACAGGAGGTCGCCGATGCCGTCGCGGCCGCGCATCTCGTAGAGCTGCTCGAAGGTGAAGCCGCTGTAGGCCATCAGGTGCAGGCCGCGCGCCTTGATCTGCTGTCCGAGCACGGCGAGCGGTGCCGCCTGACAGAACGGCTCTCCCCCGCTGAACGTCACGCCGTCCAGGAGCGGGTCCTCGCTGATCGCGGCAAGGAGCGCATCGGTGTCCACGATGCGGCCGCCCGCGAAGTCGTGGGTCTGCGGGTTGTGGCAGCCGGGACAGTGGTGCGGACATCCCTGCACGAAGACCGCATAGCGGATGCCGGGGCCGTCTACGATGGATTCCTCTACCGTGTCACTGATCCGAAGTTCCATGGTCTGTGCCTCCTTGCTTTTGCATGACATCGTAGCACAGACGGTCTCCGCCGTCTGTCTCGATGGTGTGATAGGATACGAACGTGTACCCGCGCTTCAGGTAGATCGCCTTGCCGGGGAGTGAGGCGTCGATCGTGACGGCGGGCCAGGTCTCTAGCACGAGCGCCTCTGCATAGTCGAGGAGCGCGCGGCCGAAGCCTCTCCCCTGCTGCGCCGGCAGCACGAAGAGCCGGCAGATCTCGTCCCCGCGGATCGTGACCGTCCCGACGGGGGCACCGCCGTCGATACAAAGATACACGATCCCCTGCCGGATGTCGGCCTCGATCGCGGACTGTGCGTGGTGGGCGAGGAAGAACGCGACCGCGCCCTGCGGGTAGTAATGCGGATAGACCGCCTCGATGGTCTCCCGCGTGATGGCAAGGACGGACGGCGCGTCAGCAATGCCTGCCTGGACGATCTCCATGGTGCTCCTTTCGACAGCACCCCGCCGGGATGGCGGGGTGCATCGTGGATGATGTTACTCTGCGTCGTCGGACGTGCAGCAGCCGTGCTTCACGCGGTCGATGACCTCGCTGCGCTTGGCATCGTTGAAGCGGTCGAGCGTGCCGACGAGGTAGCCAGTGATGCGGCGGATGCGCTCGAAGCCGACGCGGTTGTGGTCCTTCTCGGGACGGCCGCACATCGGGCACTTGTCGCCGATGATGCCGGTATAGCCGCAGACAGGGTCACGGTCGACGGGGTGGTTGATGGAGCCGTAGCCGATGCCGGATTCCTTCATGCAGCGGATGATCTTCTCGAAGGCCTCGAGGTTCTGCATCGGGTCGCCGTCGAGCTCGACATAGCTGATGTGGCCGGCGTTGGTCAGCTCGTGATACGGCGCCTCGATCTGGATCTTCTTGAAGGCGCTGATCGGGTAGTAGACCGGCACATGGAAGGAGTTCGTGTAGTAGCTGCGGTCGGTGACGCCGGGGATGATGCCGTACTTCTTGGCATCCATGCGGACGAAACGGCCGGACAGGCCCTCTGCCGGGGTGGCCAGCAGCGAGAAATTGAGCTTGCGAGCCTCTGCCTCGCGGTCGAGGCGCGCACGCATGCGGCCGATGATCTCCAGGCCGAGCGCACGGGCGCGCTCGCTCTCGCCGTGGTGCTCGCCGATGAGGGCCTTGAGGGTCTCCGCGAGGCCGATGAAGCCGACGGAGAGGGTGCCGTGCTTGAGGACCTCGGCGACACTGTCATCGGGTGCGAGGTGCTCGGAGTCGAGCCAGATGCCCTGTCCCATAAGGAACGGGAAGTTGCGGACCTTCTTGCTGCACTGGATGCGGAAACGGTCGAGGAGCTGGTCGATGGCCAGGTCCATCATGGCATCGAGGCTCTCATAGAACTTGTCGATGTCGTGGTCGGCCTCGATGGCCAGACGCGGGAGGTTGATGGAGGTGAAGCTCAGGTTGCCGCGGCCGGTCACGATCTCGCGGGAGGGATCGTAGACATTGCCGATGACGCGGGTGCGGCATCCCATGTAGCTGATCTCGGTGCGGTAGTCACCGGGGTGGTAATACTTGAGATTGTAGGGCGCGTCGATGAAGGAGAAGTTCGGGAACAGGCGCTTGGCGGAGACGCGGCACGCCAGCTTGAAGAGGTCGTAGTTGGGGTCCTCCTTGTTGTAGTTGATGCCCTCCTTGATCTTGAAGATGTGGATCGGGAAGATGGGCGTCTCGCCGTTGCCGAGGCCGGCCTCGTTCGCGAGGAGGATGTTGCGGATGACCATGCGGCCCTCGGGGGAGGTGTCGGTGCCGTAGTTGATCGAGGAGAAGGGCGTCTGCGCACCGGCGCGGCTGTTCATGGTGTTCAGGTTGTGGACGAGCGCCTCCATGGCCTGGTAGGTCGCGCGGTCGGTCTCCTGGTAGGCATGGTCGGCGGAGAACTGGAAGATGTGCGCGGCCTGTGCGGCGTCGGTGTAGGCGCCGATCGCGGCGATGGCCTTCTCCTTGAAGGTCTCGTCATTCTCGACCTTCGGGACGAGCCCCTGCTCGGCGAGGGCATCGAGGAGCTTGGCGGCTGCCTCGTCTGCATCGGTCATGCCGACGAGCAGCTCGAGGGCGCGGGACAGGTTCTGGCGGAACCGCGCGACATAGGTCTTGCGGACACCGTCTGCCATCGCGTAATCGAAGTTCGGGACGCTCTGGCCGCCGTGCTGGTCGTTCTGGTTCGACTGGATGGCGATGCACGCGAGCGCGGAATAGCTGGAGATGTCGTTCGGCTCACGCAGGAAGCCGTGGCCGGTGGAGAAGCCGCCCTTGAACAGCTTGATGAGGTCGATCTGACAGCAGGTGGTGGTCAGCGTCAGGAAGTCGAGATCGTGGATGTGGATGTCGCCGTTGGCATGCGCCTTGGCGTGCTCCGGCTTGAGGACATAGAGCTCGTAGAACTCCTTCGCGGAGACGCTCCCGTACTTGAGCATGGTGCCCATGGCGGTGTCGCCGTCGATGTTGGCGTTCTCGCGCTTGATGTCGCTGTCCTTGGCGGAGTGGAAGGTCAGCTCGTTGAGGACGCTCATGAGGTTGGTCTTCATCTCGCGGGAGCGGGTGCGCTCGTAGCGATAGAGGATGTAGGCCTTGGCGGTCTGTGCGTGGCCGTTCTCGATGAGGACCTTCTCGACGAGATCCTGCACCTGCTCGACCGTGGGATCGTCGCCGTACTGCTGCTCGCAGAGGCGGCAGACCTCCTCGGCGGTCTTGGTCGCCTCGTCGTAGTCCGTGCCGCCGACGGCCTTGGCCGCCTTGAAGATGGCGTTGGCGATCTTCTCGACATTGAACGGCACTCTGCGGCCGTCTCGCTTGGTGATGTACATCAGCATCCTACATTCCTCCAGTTTCAAAAAGTATCCGGAAAACCAGTCCAGACCATTCACGCAGTCGATGATGCGGGTGCCCTCGTGGTGGGCGCGCCCCGTCCCCTTTTCTCTGATCGTTACTTTTGCTTTTATCTTTGCTTTTATCTCTGTCCAGATGCACCGCGACAGTCTATACAAGATATAGTGCTCTGCGAATGTGTCTGTATTCTAGTATACACTATCTGGGACGGATCGTCAATGGTCATCCTGCACGATCCGGAGACGGATAATTGTGCAATGATAGTTTTAAATGACGAGATACGGGCGTTTATCTGGGTAAATAGGGCTTTCTGACGAAAGGCCGTTTATAAGAGAATATACGTTCATAACCACAAGATATAGTGGTCTTGAAATGTTGAAAGAATCGAGCGGAAAGCGGTTTTTTCGCAGTATGCCGTGATAATGGATCGTGGAATGATGGGTCGAGGTAAAATTTTCCACCTCCGATATGGGGCAGACGATCGTTCAGTGAAAAAATGAGGCCCTGCAGGGTTGCTTTTTTTGGCTGGATATGTTATACTTATTATAAGTATGTGTTCTGCACACATGAGATAGGAGGAAGAATCATGAATATTGCCATCGCACAGTCCGGCGGCCCCACCTGCGCCATCAACGCGAGCCTCGTCGGGGTCTTCAAGCAGGGACTGCTCACCGAGGAGATCGACGCGATCTTCGGCTCGATCAACGGCATCGAGGGGATGATCGGGGACGAGCTCATCAATCTGAAGTCCATCATCCGCACCAATGAGGACATGGAGCTCCTGCGCCAGACGCCCTCGACCGTGCTCGGCTCCTGCCGCTACAAGCTGCCCCCCTTTGAGGAGGATCCCGACGTCTACGAGAAGATCCTCGCCACGCTCAATACCCACCGCATCGAGATCTTCATCTACATCGGCGGCAACGATTCGATGGATACCGTCGTGAAGCTCTCGGCGTATCTGCACCATATCGGCTCGGACATCCGCGTGATCGGCGTGCCGAAGACCATCGACAACGACCTGCCCATCACCGACCATACGCCTGGCTTCGGCTCTGCGGCGAAGTATGTGGCCGCGACCGCGCAGGAGATCATCCGCGATTCGAGCGTCTACAGCATCCCGTCCGTGACGATCATCGAGATCATGGGCCGTCACAGCGGCTGGCTCGCGGCCTCGACCTGCATGCTCCGTGCCAACGGTGAGGAGGCGCCGCACCTGATCTATCTGCCGGAGGCGTCCTTCTCGACGACGCAGTTCATCGAGGACGTGCGCAAGGAGATGGCCAAGCACCAGGCCGTCATCGTGGCCGTGTCCGAGGGCGTGGAGCCCGGCGGCGACGAGGGCGAGCTCGCGGAGTTCCAGTCCGGCGCGACGGACGTGTTCGGGCACAAGTACCTCTCGGGCATCGGCAAGTTCCTCGAGCGGCTCGTGGCCGAGCAGATCGGCTGCAAGGTGCGCTCCATCGAGCTCAACGTCATGCAGCGCTGCTCCTCGCACATCTGCTCGAAGACCGACATCGACGAGGCCGAGCGCATCGGCCGCCATGCCCTGCGTGCTGCGCTCGAAGGCAACACCGGCCAGATGATGTTCTTCCGCCGCGTCAGCGATGTCCCCTATGCTGTCACCATCGAGATGACGGATGCGGCCAATGTCGCGAACCTCGAGAAGATGTTCCCCGAGAAGTGGATCTCGCCGGAGCAGAATCAGGTCACGGATGCCGCCATCGGCTACTTCCTGCCGCTCGTGCAGGGCGAGGTGGACATCTGCATGAAGAACGGTCTGCCCGTGCATTTCCAGCGTCCGCTCCAGATGCGGTGAGAGAACGTCTATCAAATTGCACAAAAATGATAGGCAGCGATCAAACAATGTGACGATTCTGTGAGATCTGGACAATTATTTTGTATAAAGTGCCGATCTTTCCGTTCTAGAATTGTTATATCTATGGAAGACCTAGTGCAAGGAGGCTGAAATGGAGAAGGGGATCGAGAGCTATCTCCGTTTTCTCAAGGGTGACCAGTCTGAGATGAGGACCATCGTTGAGCTGTATTGGGACAGCATGCTGCTGTTCACCAATTCCTATCTCCACGATCTGCAGGAGGCCGAGGACATCGCGCAGGAGGCGCTGATCCGACTATGCGTGAAACGGCCGCATTTCCAGGAGGACCACCAGCTCAAGGCGTATCTGATGCGGATCTGCCGCAATCTGGCGCTCAATCATCTCAAGAAGCAGGGCAGGCTCACTGCCGTCACGCCGGAAATGGCTGAGGTGATACCGGATGACACCATCGCGGTCGAGGACCGCATGGAGATGGGAGACACGCAGCGGCAGCTCCATCATGCGATGCAGAAGCTGCGGCAGGACTACCGTGAGGTGCTGTACCTGCGCTACTTTGCCGACCTCTCCATGAAGGAGGCGGCGAAGGTCATGCATATCTCCGAGAAGCAGGCCACTGCCATCGCTTACCAAGCACGGCAGCAGCTCAAAAAATTACTGGAAAAGGAGGGATACACCGGTGAAGAGCTACGATGAGATCACGCGGAACGTGCTGCAGGGCGCCACTGCCTACCAGGCGAAGGCACGCCGGATGCGTTACGCCGTTTCGGCCGCCGGTGTATGTGCGGCTGCGGCGGTCGGTTCGATCGTCTACCTCCAGCTCGCGCGGCCCGAGACCATCCCGCCCGAGGACCCCTCTTCCACTGTCACCACCACCGTCGCCGCGCCGTCTGCCGAGGCGACCTCCTCCCCTGCTCCGACCGAGACCGACCCGGTCTCCACGACGGCTGACGAATCGACCTCGACCGCTCTCATCGAGACCGATCCGGCAGAGCTGGGCACCGATGCCCCTGAAACGAACGATACTGCCTCCTCGACTGCCGCTGCGACTGCAAGGATCCCCGCAGTCACGAGCCGTGCGGTCGTGACGACGGCGCCGACCGTGGTCTCGTACCCGGTGACGTCCGTCACTGTCGTGACCGTGCCGGCGACGGAG